>JBAUVQ010000082.1:0-9800 GCA_049583305.1 Methylocystis sp. | reverse complement strand
GATTATTGGTAGCACAACAGTTGCAATAATCCATTTCGCAATCTTATTTGCTTTGAAAAACTCCATTACCGCCTTAATCTCATAAGCAGATGAATCTCTTGCTTCATCAAGCACATTAACGCTCAAGTTTGCTCCCCTTATCCTGTCTTCTATATATTCTATCCTTTTAATAATATCATGCGTTGTTTCGCGGTTATCAGACAAATCAACATATCTGTCTGCTGCGGGTATTTGCTTATCGATTCCAACTTTTTCATTTAGATTATTTATTGCCGCCACATATGCTTTCGCAACAGCGGCCAATAAATCCGGGTCTTCCTCACACCCAACGCCAATGTTGTTTCCTTCGCCCAGCGCGATAGTACAAATTGTGGTCTGAAACGAGCCTTTTTTTAGGTAGTTTTCGCAATTTACACTTATTATCTCGAATTCATGAGGCACTAAGGCATGCGCAGCATTAATTACAGCATCAACTGGTCCGTTACCGGTCGACTGATGCGTAACTTTTTCTCCGTCAACCTCTAACGTTAGCGCGGCACTTTGTGGACCGGTAGTCCCCGCAATCACCGTGAGAGCGACCACTTTTATGTCTTGGTGCCTGGATATCTCTTCGGGCACGAAAAGCTCCCCATTCGATATTTCAGAAGCGATAAATTGCCGGCTCCAGGCTGTCAAACTTTAGATTTTGCTGCATCTGGCCAAAACCCGAACTTCGGGCGGCACGACAGGCCGTCTGCGCGCTCTGATGCGAGAAAAAGTGCGACACCTTGTCGGCTGTCCCCGCGCTGCGCGAGCGAAAATGAATGCCCGAGCTCGCAATGGGTGAGAAATCCCCATTTTTCTCCGGTGGCTTCAGGGACTCCGCAAGTCCCGAAAATCTTTATAGACGCATCACGTCCCGCCGAAGTCGGAAACCTTAGCCTCTCCAAGCTCGCTCGTTTGCGAGAAGTTGACGGTTCGCGTCAACTTCTCAAAACACCCCCTCTTTTCGGAGAAAAGCGCGAAGATTATAAATGTTGAATTTCGAGACAAAATCCAGCCCCGGCGGACCCGAGAAGGGGCGAGCCTCGTTCGGGTGCCAGCGGCCGCGCCCGGCGCAACGCCTAAAGTTTCAAACTGACCCACACCACCGCGCCCAACCCGCCCCTCTCGCCACCGGCCCAAGATCGGGCTAAGACGGCGCGAAGAACGCAGCGCGCCTCGCGCGAAAAGGTCTCGCCCTTAAAAATGAACGCTCCCACGCCCAACGCCATGCCTGCCCCGTCGCCCCTCGCCGATCCCATCTCCCGGCGGCGGACCTTCGCGATTATTTCGCATCCCGACGCCGGCAAGACCACGCTGACCGAAAAGCTGCTGCTGTTCGGCGGCGCGATCCAGCTCGCCGGCCAGGTCCGCGCCAAGCGCAACGCCACGCAGACCCGGTCCGACTGGATGAGCATAGAGCGCGAGCGCGGGATCTCCGTCGTCACCTCGGTGATGACCTTCGAATATGCCGATTGCGTCTTCAACCTGCTGGACACGCCGGGCCACGAGGACTTTTCCGAGGACACCTACCGCACGCTGTCGGCCGTCGACGCCGCGGTGATGGTCATCGACGCCGCCAAGGGCATCGAAGCGCGCACGCGCAAACTGTTCGAGGTCTGCCGGCTGCGCGATATTCCGATCGTCACCTTCATCAACAAGCTCGACCGCGAGTCGCGCGACCCGTTCGAACTGCTCGACGAGATTGAAAAGACCTTGGCGCTCGACACCGCGCCGGTCACCTGGCCGATCAGTCGCGGCAAGACCTTCGCCGGCACCTATTGTTTCGCGACGAAGTCAGTGCGCAAGCTGGATAAGGACGACGAGCTGATGACGGTGTCCGGCCTCGACGATCCCGCGTTGACCGCGCTGTTGCCGCCGTTCGAGGCGGCCGCGTGGCGCGAGGAGGCGGAACTTGCCCAGGAAGGGGCCAAGCCCTTCGATCTCGCGGCTTTTCGCGAGGGTCATCTGACGCCCGTGTATTTCGGCAGCGCGCTACGTAATTTCGGCGTGCGCGATCTCATCGACGCGATGGCCGCCCATGCGCCCTCGCCGCGCGCGCAACAGGCCGACAAGCGCGTCGTCGAGGCCGATGAGCCCAAGATGACCGGCTTCGTGTTCAAGATTCAAGCGAACATGGACCCCAACCACCGCGACCGCATCGCCTTCATGCGGATATGCTCGGGCAAGCTGACGCGCGGCATGAAGGCGAAGCTCGTGCGCACCGGCAAGCCGATCAGCGTCAGCGCGCCGCAGTTTTTCTTCGCGCGCGACCGCTCCATCGCCGACGAGGCCTTCGCCGGCGACGTGGTGGGCCTGCCCAACCACGGCCTGCTGCGCATCGGCGACACGCTCACCGAGGGCGAGGATCTGGTTTTTCGCGGCGTTCCGAGCTTCGCGCCGGAAATCCTGCGCCGCATCACGCTCGGCGACGCGATGAAGGCCAAGAAGCTGCGCGAGGCGCTAAAACAGCTCGCGGAGGAAGGCGTCGTGCAGCTGTTCATCCCGCGCGACGGCTCCGGCGCCATCGTCGGCATGGTCGGCGCGCTGCAGCTTGACGTTCTCGCGACGCGGCTCGAGGCGGAATACGGCCTCGACACCAAATACGAAATGTCGCGCTTCACGTTGTGCCGCTGGGTGAGCTCGGAAGACAAGATCGCGCTGCGCGACTTTGTCGACGCGCACGGCTCGTCGATCGCGATCGACATCGACGGCGATCCGGTCTTCATGGCTCCGTCGGCCTATTCGCTGCGCTACGACAGCGAACGCCACCCGAAAATCGTGTTCTCGGACGTGAAGGACTATCAGAAGAGCAGCGCCGGGAAGGGGTGAGCGGCGGCGCGATCCTCAGGCGTCGAGCGCGGACGCCTTGCTCGCTAAGCCGTCGCTGGGAAACAGAAATACGTTTTCCTCTCCCGCGTCGATCTCGCGACTTTCCATCGCGAGATCGAGGACGGCGACGCGCCGCGCGGACGCCGACCAGTTCGCGAGGCTCAGCGCGTTATCGGCGAGCCAGTTCAACGATAGCTGCACCTGCAAGAACGCCGCGGCCGCCTGCATGAGATCGCCGAGCGTCAAATCTCCAGCCAGATATTTCGGGGCGCCGAGCAGGAGCGGAACCGCCGGCGCCAAAAGATTATTGGCGCTGGTCAGAAACATGATGCGCGTCTGACCTTCGATCACCGACGCCCATTTTTGCGCGAGGCGCCGCAGATTGCCGCGCAGGTCCGTGCGCTCGCCGCCGCCGGCCGGCGCGTCGTCCTTTTCGAGTTCGTCCCGGACCGTCGTCAGGGCATAACGAAAATCACCTTCCGCGGCGGCTTTCTCTTCGACGCTCGCGACGAGTGGACGACCCAACACCCACATCCCCAGCGACGTGAGGCACGTGTAAAGCACGACCGCGAGGACAAGAAAGCCCGGAACCGTCACGCCAAAAATCGTGAACGATCCGCCGACGTTCCACAGCACGAAGATGAAGGAGGTCGAGACGAGAAAGATATTGATGATTCCGCCGGCGAGATCGACGAACAGCTCGACCGCCATGCGGCCGTCCTCGGCGATGCGGGCCTCGGGATTGTCGATGGAATGCGAGATCGCGCGTTCTCGACCCGGTCCCTTCTGCAACCAGCGTTCGACGAGGTTGGAGGTGAGCCAGACGCGCCAGCCGACCTGGAGGCGCATGCGGCATTGCAGCGTCGCGATGGCGGCGACGGCGGTCACGGCGCCGAGGATCGCGAGCTGAAAGATGCTTTGAATGATGCCGTCGGACGCGCGCGCCTGCAACGCGTCGAAAAAGCCCTTGCTCCAGCGGTTCACCGCGAGCGCGACAAAGGTGTTCACGACCAGACAGCAGAGGAAGCCTAGCGAAAGCAACCAGGCGGCGCCGCGCGAGCGACCCCGCCAATACCCGAAGGCAAGCAGAACAAATCGATGGATCAACAGCGCCTTTCCAACCGAAGCCCGACAAAATCGACGGAGGCTCCGGCCTGCCCGTCGAAATGGAATCGAGACGGGCCTCGACGACACGCGATTGCGTATTGTCAATGTTGCAGCGCATCATAGGCGCTGGTCGTCGGCGAAGCAAGCTCGGCGGGTTTTGGCGTCTCGCGCGGCGAGCCCAGCGAATAAACATGACCGCGGCGCGGGATGGCTCTATGCTCCACGAGATAGAAGGGGCTAAAATGCGCTTGATTTTGATCGACGACATCTCGGGCTTCATATTCGGCGACACCGCCAATTATCGCCTTGGCCGCCTCGACGAATGGATCGACAATAATTCCGACAACGACGGCGACACCGAGCGACTATCCCTGTTGGCGGCTCGGCTGCTGGACGACAGCATCGGCGAGCATGGCCGCGAATATCAGTTCGTCGACCACGATCTCGACCACGCGGGCGCGGGCTATTCGGTCTATCGCGCCAATATCGACGGCCTGGACAGCCCGCCGATCGTGATCGACGGGCGGAACCGGGAGGCGATCGACGCGGTGCGTCGCGACTGCCGATTGGAGGGATTTGTCGAATGCAGGCGCGGCCGTGCTTGACGCCCGACAGGCTATCAAAATCTCAAGCCGACGGGGCGCGCTATTACACAAGCAATCCAGGGGCCGCGCGTGACTCCTGGATTGCTTCGTCGCTGTGCTCCTCGCAATGAGGGGGGCCTAAACTCTGGTAATTCCCCATCACCCCGCCACATTCCCCTCGACCCGCAGCCGCGGAAAACTCCTCCCGCCCGGCGCCAAAACATCGCCATCCAAAACCCGCGGCCCCGACATCGCGACGACCGCCGCCTTGCGCGAGCCGGTGATTTTGTTGCGGGCGATGACGCCCTCGCCGACTCTCAGCCCCGTCGCGAAGGCGACGCCGTAATCGGCGCCCTTGATCGTGTTGTCTTCCGCGCGAAGATTCTCGCGGTAGCCGCCGAGCATGACGCCAATCCAGGCCGGACCTAAAATCGTGTTGCCGGCGATCTCGCAGTTTTTCTCGGCCAATATGCCGGTCATCCAGAACATTTCCGGGCCGAATTCCTTGTCGGGATGGTTTTCCCGCAGGTTGGCGACGGTGTTGCCGGTCACGATCCCAATATCCGTGCCGGCTTCCGCGTTGGCCAGCGCTATGCCGCCGCCGGCGTCAAAGATTTTGTTGTCGCGGAAGGTCGCGCGCTTGGCGCCGAATTCCGCGTACATCGCCTTTTCGCCAAAGCCCTTGCAGTCGTTGCCGATAACAACAATGTCAACGCCGGCGTTGTTGCGCACGGCGGTATAGGCGCAGCGGTATATTTTGTTGTTCTCGACGCGCACCGAGCCCGAGCCCCAGATGCTCACGCCATTGCCATAAGGGCCATCGCCGCCGGAAATATTATGGATGTCCTCGATGATGTTGTTGCGGATGCGCGAGCCCTCGTAACGGCCGGCCTGGCTGGTCCAGACCATCACGCCATTGTCGCCGCAGTCGCGGACATGGTTCCCGTCGATGTCGAAGCCGAGCCCGTCGAGCGAGTGAAAGCCGGCGTCGCGGGCGCGCGTGATGGAATTTTGCGCGAAAACCCCGCCGCAGCGCGTGAGATTGACGCCATGCGCGGTGGAATTTTTTATCGCGCAACCGCGGATGGAAAGCGCCGCCACGTCCTCGAAATCCAGCAACCCACGCTTGGCCTCGACCCTATTATCGCCGCCATCGAAGATTATGGATTCAAGCGTCACGCCGCTTGCGCCATTGGCGTGGAGCAGCGGTCCGGGGCCGATGAGTTTTAACGTCGCGCCGGGCGCGCCGATCAGCCGGGCGCCGGCGGCGAGTTCCAGCGAGCGGGTCATCGTGACGCCGGGCGGGAGCCGCGCGACGCCGGAGCGGAGTTGTTCGGGGAGGTCGAGGGTCTGGTCGCGGGCATGAGCCGGAAATGGCGCCGTGAGGCAGCCCATCGCGAGGCCCAAAAATTCCCTGCGCGTCGGATGCGCGAAAATGCGCGTGCGCGCACGGTCGATGCGTGTCATTGCGCGATAGTAGCCTCTGGCCGCGCGCCGTCGAGGCATGTTTCGGGGTAGGGTGAACGCTTCCCTTGGCGTCAGAAAATGCTAGGAAGGCCTAGCTAAAGGCCGGGGAAAACATGTCGGACGACCAAAACAAGCCGCAAGACAAGCCAAGAGTCGAAGCGAGAAGCCCGCGCGGCTTCGCCGATCGCGACGCGGCGGAACTCGCCGCGACGGCCAAAATGCTGGAGGCGATCCGTTCCGTTTACGAGCTCTATGGCTTCGAGGCGCTGGAGACGCCGGCGATCGAATATACCGACGCGCTCGGGAAATTCCTTCCAGATCAAGACCGTCCGAACGAGGGCGTGTTCTCCTTCCAGGACGACGACGAGCAATGGCTGTCGCTGCGCTACGATCTGACCGCGCCGCTGGCCCGCTATGTCGCGCGCAATTTCGACACGTTGCCAAAGCCTTACCGCTCCTATCGCGTCGGCCATGTCTATCGCAACGAGAAGCCGGGGCCGGGAAGGTTCCGCCAGTTCATGCAATTCGACGCCGATACGGTCGGTTCCGCCTCGCCCGCCGCCGACGCCGAAATCTGCATGATGGCCGCGGATACGCTGGAGCGGCTTGGCGTCAAGCGCGGCGATTACGTCATCAAGATCAACAGCCGCAAGGTGCTGGACGGCGTGATGCAGTCCGTGGGGCTTGATGGCGAAGCCAACGCCGGCCGCCGCCTGACCGTGCTGCGCGCCGTCGACAAGCTCGACCGGCTCGGCCCGGAAGGCGTGAAACTGCTGCTCGGCGCCGGCCGCAAGGACGAGAGCGGAGATTTCACCAAGGGCGCCGGGCTCGACCCCGAGGCGATCGACACGATCCTGTCTTTTAGCGTCGGCGGGCAATATGTGGACGGCAAGCCGAGCTTTGATCTCTTCGGCCTGCTCGGCAAGAGCGAGATCGGCGCGCAGGGCGCCGAGGAGTTGATGGAGATAGAGGATCTCGCGCGCGACGCCGGCTATGGCTTCGATCGGATCCGCATCGACCCTTCCGTCGTGCGCGGGCTCGAATATTACACGGGGCCGGTGTTCGAGGCGGAACTGACCTTTGAAACGAAAGACGAAAAGGGCAATCCGGTGCGCTTTGGCTCGGTCGGCGGCGGCGGCCGCTACGACGGGCTGATCGGACGCTTTCGCGCCGAAAACACGCCGGCGACGGGCTTTTCGATTGGCGTGTCGCGGCTCTACGCGGCGCTAAAACTGGTCGGCAGCGATATTGTCGCGACGCCGGAACGGCGCGGGCCGGTGGTGGTTCTGGTGCTCGACCGCGACCGCCTCGCCGATTATCAGCGCATCGTCGCGGCGCTGCGCGCGGATGGGATCGCCGCCGAGATTTACCTCGGCGCGGCCGGCATGAAGGCGCAGATGAAATACGCCGACAAGCGCAACAGCCCCGTCGCCATCATTCAAGGCTCGGACGAAAAGGCCAGGGGCGAGGTTCAGATCAAGGATCTGGCGGCGGGCGCCCGCGCGGCGACTTCGATCGCCACCAACGAGGAATGGAAGGCCCAGCGCCCGGCGCAGGTGTCCGTCCCCGAGAGCGACCTGGTGGAGCGGGTGCGCGGGATTTTGGCGGGGCGCGGGGGAGAGGCGGCGTGAGCGGGGCGGCTCATTTTCCGAAAGGCGAACAGGTGGCTTGTCGCCATTAGATTCTATGCGCGGCCGGCGCGACAACCTTTTCTCGCCACGTGATCAAAGGCTTATAAGGGCGCCGCGCGAAATCCTCTCGACGGGGCGACCTTGCGCGCCATTTACGGCCGAGATTGGGGGCCCGGCTCACGTTCGGGAGCAAAAACTTTGCTACAGCGCGGATACGAATCTGGAATTCGTCGTTATGCCCGCGAGGCCTCGTCCATTGGCCATGTTCATGTGCTCGCGCGCTCGCAACTCGCCCGCTCCGCGCGATGGAAAAATGCGTTCGACGGCACGCGAAAGGACCACCGCTACTATGAGTTGGTCGAGGACACGCTGCCGCTGGGGTTCGACTATCGCTATTTCGCGATAGCGAATCCGCGTGGCGAGGTTTTCGCGATCCAGCCCTTTTTTCTCCTGCAACAGGATTTGCTGGCCGGCGTCAGCGGTTGGCCTAACGCGCTCGCGGGGGCCATCCGATGGCTGATTCCGCGCTTCATGTATGCGCGAACCTTGATGATCGGTTGCGTCGCGGGCGAAGGACACCTCGATGGCGACGAAACCGCGCGGCGGGCCAGCGCCCCGCTGCTCGCTTCCGCCGTCAAGGCGCGGGCGCGCGATCTGGGGGCGACGCTCATCGTGCTTAAGGAATTTCCGACGAAATATAGATGCGCGCTTGAAAGCTTTCTTGATCGAGGATTCGTACGCTTGCCGAGCATGCCGTTGACATGCCTCGATATAAGCTATCGATCCTTCGACGATTACATGACACGCGGCCTGGCGGGCCCCGCGCGGCGCAGTCTACGAAGAAATCTGGCCATCGCGGATCGGCATCCGATCGAAATGCAAGTCATCGTGGACATCTCGCCGATCATAAACGAAATTTACCCGCTTTATCTCGCGGTCTATGAGCGTTCCACGCTGCATTTTGAAAAACTGACGAAGGAATATTTTTGCCGCATCGGCGCGCTCATGCCTGATCGGACCCGCTTCTTCATCTGGAGGAAAGAGGGCAAGATCGTCGCATTCAGCCTTTGCATGCTCGATGGTGACGGCGTGTGGGCCGAATATCTCGGCCTCGATTATGAAGTCGCGCTCGACATCCGTCTCTATTTCCGCGCTTATCGGGACGTCGTGACATGGGCGATGGCCAATGGCTACAAGCGGTTCCATGAAACAGGCCTGCATTACGACCCGAAGCGTCAACTGGGACATCTCCTGGAGCCGCTGGATCTCTATGTGCGGCATACATCGTGGCCGCTGAATGTGCTGCTGCGCTGGGCGCTACCGCTGCTTGACCCGACCCGCTACGACAGGACGTTGCGGAAATTTCCCAATTACAGCGAACTGTGAGTGTTCAAAAACCCCGTTTTAGCAAAGTCGCGCGCCGTGGAAGGCGAGATCGTGGAACGGGTTCGCGAGATTTTGGCCTGGCGCGGCGGCGAGGCGGGGCGAGCGGTCCGGTTGTTTTCGCGGGATACGCCCCGATCGCTCGTGGGTGGACGAATTGGGAGCGACACCGCGCCTGGCGCATCTCCACGGCGCCATCGAGTGACGCATGCATCCACGCCGATTGCGCGGAGCGGGGTTCGCTCGGATACTCCAAACGCCGCGCCGTCATGATTCGGTCGCGGAGTGGTGACAGCCGGGGCGGACGGAGCTTTTCATGAGCATCATGGGCCGGGTTCCACGCCCTCGAGCGAGGCTCTCGCCGCGCCCGCGAATTGAAACGCGGTTCTCATGACCAGGGGCGCCGCCCGAGACGTTCGCGCGAAAGCCGAGCCGCTTGGCGGCCCGGCGGAAATTTTGTTGGAGCGCTTGCATTACGGCAAGCTGGCGGCGGGGGCCGATCTCTCCATTCCCGCCGACGAGGGCTATGGCGTCACGCGGCGCGGCGCCGGGCTCGATCCCGCCCTCGACGCCGCCCTTTCCCCGCCCCGTCTGATCGGGACGCGGCGGCTCAATCGCGATCTCATCGACGCGACGGCGTGGGAGCGCGGCTTTCTGCTGGCGCGCGCCGCTCCCGACTGGCCGGGCGTCGAGGAACCGCCGCTCGCGCTGCTGCGCGCGCGATTTCGTCGCGAGGACGGGGATAAGGGTCGAGGCCGGCTTTATCAGCAAAGCG
>JBAUVQ010000081.1:0-1609 GCA_049583305.1 Methylocystis sp. | reverse complement strand
ACGCAAGCCTCGAACACGATCGAAGCGTCGATTTGCGAAAACGCTTCGCGCGCGAGAGCGAGCCCGGCGATCACGCCGTCCTCGCGCGCCGCGATCACCGCTTTCGCCCAGGCCGCCGCGGGAATGGTCGCCTGCGTGGTGATGTCGCCGGCGCGGCCCAAATCTTCGGCTAGCGCGGCGCGAACGGCTTCGACGACCAGATGCTTTGGTAGGGCGGGGAGGTTCATGACGACGTGGCCTCGCGCGCGAGGCTTTCGGCTTCAAACAGCGTGAGCCGCGAGCGTCGCGCCAGTTGCGGAGACGCGTTTGGAAAGTCCGAGCGGAATTGCGCGCCGCGGCTTTCGCGCCGGGCGAAGGCCGCGGCGGTGATCAGCAGCGCCGTCGTCAGCATGTTTTGCGTATGCGGCCCTTGTGCGTCTTGGCGCAGCCGCAGGATCGCGGCCAGCGCGCGCGAGAGGCCCGCGCCGTCGCGCACGACGCCGACATGATCGGCCATCGCGTCGCGTAATTCCTCGACGATCGCCGGTTCGAAGCCATTGTGGTCGGATTGAGCTTTCGTTCGATTGAACGAGAAGGAGATGGCGCTGTCGTCGAGCGGCGTGGTCGCGGCCAGATCGGCGCCGACGTCGGCGGCGACTCGCGCGCCGAAAACTAGAGCCTCCAGCAGCGAGTTGGAGGCGAGGCGATTGGCGCCGTGCAGGCCGGTGCAAGCGACTTCGCCAGCGGCCCAGAGTCCGGGCAGGGAGGTTCGGCCCTTCGCGTCGGTCGCGACGCCGCCCATGTGGTAATGCGCGGCGGGCGCGATCGGGATTGCCGCGGTCGCGGGGTCGATCCCCGCCGCCATGCAACTGGCGTAAACGGTCGGGAAGCGCGTCGCGAATTCCTTGCCGACCGCCACGCGAGCGTCGAGAAAGGCGCCCTTGCCCGCCGCGATGCTGTTGAAAACGCCGCGCGCTACGATGTCTCGCGCCGCGAGTTCGGCGGCGGGGTCGATGTCGGCGAGAAAACGATGTCCGTCGCGGTCGACGATCAGCGCGCCTTCGCCGCGCAGAGATTCCGTGGCGAGCGGCGCGGGATCGGCGCCGATGTCGATGGCGGTCGGGTGAAACTGCACGAATTCCGCGTCTGATATCAGCGCCCCGGCGCGCGCCGCCATAGCGACCCCGGCGCCGCATGCGTCGACGGGGTTGGTGGTGACGCGGTAGAGATGGCCGACGCCGCCCGTCGCCAGAACCAGCGCCTTGCATGGGTGGAAGCGCGAGCGCCCGTCCGCGTCGAGGCTCAGCACGCCCGCCGCGCGGCCGTCGAGAGTGTAAATTTCGTACGCCGTCAGCCCCTCGATCACCTCGATCGACGGCGTCTCCCGCACGCGTTGCGCCAGCGTCTCCATGATCGCGCGGCCGGCGGCGTCGCCTCTGACTCGCACGATGCGGCGATGCGTATGCGCCGCCTCGCGAGAAGGTTGCAAGACGCCGAGCGCGTCGCGGTCGAACGGCGCGCCGTAAGCCAGAAGATCGTCGATCCGCGCCCGCGCCTCCAGCGCGACGCCGAGCGCGATGTCGGCGTCGACGAGACCGGCGCCCGCCGCGACGGTGTCGGCGGCGTGGAC
>JBAUVQ010000080.1:0-8425 GCA_049583305.1 Methylocystis sp. | reverse complement strand
CATCCGACCCTTGCTTCGCAAGGGCCACCTTCTCCCGTTCCACGGGAGAAGGGAGGCGCGCCCTTTCTTCTCCCACTTGTGGGAGAAGGTGGCCTCGCGAAGCGAGGTCGGATGAGGGCTCGCGCCGCTTCACTCGCCCAGCCCCTTCGCCCAGCCTGCCTTCGTCTCCCCAATGAAATCGGCCAGCCTCCGCGCCGCGATGGCCTCGCGCAGCCCCGCCATCAGCTCCTGATAATAAGCGACGTTGATTTGCGTCAGCAGCATCATGCCGAGGATTTCGCCGGCCTTGAACAGATGATGCAGATAGGCGCGCGAATAGTCTCGCGCCGCGGGGCATGACGCCAGCGCGTCGAGCGGCGCGGCGTCCTCGGCGTGGCGAGCGTTCATCAGATTGACCTTGCCAAAACGCGTATAGGCGAGGCCATGACGCCCCGCGCGCGTCGGCATCACGCAGTCGAACATATCGACGCCGCGCGCCACCGCTTGCACGATGTCGTCGGGCGTGCCGACGCCCATCAGATAACGCGGCTTGGCTTTCGGCAAATGCGGCTCCACCGTCTCCAGCATGTCGAGCATGACATCCTGCGGCTCGCCGACCGCGAGGCCGCCAATGGCGAGTCCGTGAAAATCCATGTCGGCCAGCGCGCGCGCGCTCTCGACGCGCAGCGGCTTCACCGCGCCGCCCTGCACGATGCCGAACGCGGCCTGCCCCGGCGCGCCGGAAAACGCCTTGCGCGAGCGCTCGGCCCAGCGCAGCGACAGCCACATCGCGCGTTCGGCTTCCTCGTCGCTGCACGGGAGACGCACGCATTCGTCGAACTGCATCTGAATATCGGAGCCCAGCAACGCCTGAATCTCCATCGAGCGCTCGGGCGTCAGCACATGCTTGGAGCCGTCGATGTGCGATTGGAAAGTGACCCCGTTCTCGTCGAGCTTGCGGAGCTTGGCCAAGGACATCACCTGAAAGCCGCCCGAGTCCGTCAGGATCGGACAGGGCCAGCGCATGAACTTGTGCAAGCCGCCGAGACGCGCGATCCGCTCCGCGCCGGGACGCAGCATCAGATGATAGACATTGCCGAGCAGAATGTCGGCGCCCGCTGTTCGCACGTCCTGCGTGAACATCGCCTTGACCGTCGCCGCGGTGCCGACCGGCATGAACGCCGGCGTGCGGATGCTTCCGCGCGGCGTCGCGATCTCGCCCTGGCGCGCGGCGCCGTCGGTCGCATGCACGGCGAATGAGAACTCTTGCGTCATTTGCGGCCATCCTTGGCGCCGAGCGCGGCGATCTTTACGATTTTATACTCGCCGCTGTCGGCGTCGTTCCAACGCACGGCGAAAATCGCGTTGACGACAATGACGATCTCGCGCAAATCGGTGCGCCATTTTTCGCGCGAGCCCGCGCCAAAGTCTAACGTTCCGTCCCGCCGCAGCACGAAAGGACGACAGGCCCCGCCGTCGAGATCGAAGGCGCCGAACACGTCCCATGTCGAGACCACGAGGCCGCGCGCGTCGACGCGAAGGTCGAGCGTCAAGGGCGCCTCGGTCGGATCGTCGCGCCACAGCGCGAGCAGACGGACATCGCGCGTCTCGCTCATGCGCGCGACAACAGACAAGCGTCGCCGTACGAATAAAAGCGGTAGCCGCTTTTGATCGCATGGGCGTAGGCGGCCTTCATGCGCTCCTGGCCGCTGAAGGCGCAGACCAGCATGAACAGCGTCGAGCGCGGCAGATGGAAATTGGTCAGCAGCGCGTCGACCGCGCGAAAGCGGTAACCGGGCGTGATGAAGATGTTCGTGCGCGCGCTGTAGGGCTTGAGCGCGCCATTCTCGTCCGCCGCGCTCTCCAGAACCCGCAGAGCCGTGGTGCCGACCGCGACCACGCGTCCGCCGCGCGCGCGAACGTCGTTGAGCGCTCTGGCCGTGTCCGCGCTCAGCGTCGCGTGCTCGTAATGCATCTCGTGGTCGGCGGTGTCGTCCACCTTTACCGGCAGAAAAGTGCCGGCGCCAACGTGCAGCGTGACATGATGCAGCGCGACGCCCGCGGCCTCGATGGCGGCGAGCAGCTTCGGCGTGAAGTGCAGCCCCGCGGTGGGCGCGGCGACGGCCCCCGGCTCGCGCGCGAAATGCGTCTGGTAATCCTCGGCGTCGCGCGCGTCGGTCGCGCGTTTTCCCGCGATATAGGGCGGCAGCGGCATGGACCCGACCGCCTCTATCGCCTCGTCGAGCGCGGGGCCGGAAAGATCGAAGGCGAGCGTCACCTCGCCGGCTTCGCCCTTGGCTTCGACGCTGGCGACAAGCGCTCTGAAAGCGACGCGCTCGCCGATGCGCAGCTTCTTTGCCGGCCGCGCCAGCGCGCGCCAGCAATGGGGCGACAGTCGCTCAATCAGCGTCGCCTCGATATGCGCTTTCGTCTCGCCCCGCGCGCGAAAACCGTGCAGCCGCGCGGAAATGACGCGCGTGTCGTTGACGACCAGCGCGTCGCCAGGACGCAGCAATGTCGGGAGATCGGACACACGAAGGTCGCTAAAGGGCGCGGCGCCGGCGGGAACGACGAGCATGCGCGCGCTGTCCCGCGGACTCGCCGGGCGTAGCGCGATCGTCTCCGGCGGCAGCTCGAAATCGAAAAGATCGACGCGCATTTAACGCCTTGAATGCGGAACACGTTCGCCAACTTGAAGGCGCCCTGAAATCGCGGCGCCCCTCATCCGACCCCGCTTCGCGGGGCCACCTTCTCCCACAAGTGGGAGAAGGAGGGGCGCGCCTTCCTTCTCCCGTGGAACGGGAGAAAGTGGCCCTTGCGTAGCAAGGGTCGGATGAGGGCGCTCACAACTTCCTCGGAATCTCGGCGACGCGTAGATGCTCGCTTTCCTGGGAAGGTGAAGCACGTCCCCTTCACTTCGCACTCAGCTCACTGTCGCCTTGACGATCTTGTCGGGGTCTTTCACCGGCTCGCCGCGCTTGATCTTGTCGACGTTTTCCATTCCCGAGGTCACCTCGCCCCAGACCGTATATTTGCGGTCGAGGAAGCTCGCGTCGTCAAAGCAGATGAAGAACTGCGAATTGGCGGTGTCGGGATGCGAGGCGCGCGCCATAGAGCAGGTTCCGCGCTTATGCGGCGCCGCGTTGAACTCCTGCTCGAGGTTCGGATATTTGGAGCCGCCCGTGCCCGTCCCATGCGGACAGCCGGTCTGCGCCATGAAACCCTCGATCACCCGATGGAACACGATTCCATCGTAAAAGCCCTCGGACACGAGCTGCTTGATGCGCGCGACATGTTTGGGCGCGAGATCGGGACGCAGCTTGATTTCGACGTTGCCCTTGGTGGTCTCCAACGTCAGTTTGTCGCCTGCTTCGGTCATTGTGTCTCCTGATAATTGTCATTGAGGGCGCTGGAGGCCCCCTCCCTAGCCCTCCCCCGCTTCGCGAGAGAGGGGACGCGCCCTCGCGGCGTGATCCATTGTCTTTGCAAAGGGCCGAGTCTGCTCCCTCTCCCGCTTTAGCGGGGGAGGGTTGGGGTGGGGTTCCCTTTAACTCGCGTCACCGGCGAGGCGCAGCTTGACGATCTTGTCCGGGTCCTTCGGCGGCTCGCCGCGATGGACCTTGTCGATGAACTCCATGCCCGAGACCACCTCGCCCCAGACCGTATATTGCTCTTCCAGATAGCGCGCCGGCGCGAAGCAGATGAAAAACTGGCAATTGGCCGAGTCGTTGTCCGGTCCGCGCGCCATGCCACAGGTGCCGCGCAAAAACTTCTCCTTGGAGAATTCGCCGGGAATATTCGGCAGGTCCGACTTGCCCGTGCCGGTGCCGGTGGGATCGCCGGTCTGCGCCATGAAGCCGTCGATGACGCGATGGAAGATCACGCCGTCGTAGAAGTGCTTCTTAACCAGCGCCTCGATCTGCGCGCAATGTTTTGGCGCTATGTCGGGCCGCATCTTGATGACCGTGCGGCCATAGACGGTGTCGAGATTGAGCAATTTGTCCTCGGCGCGCGCGGCGGGCGCTGCGGCGAGAGCGGCGGCGGCGGAAGCGCCGGCGATGAGACTGCGACGATCGATACCCATAAAGCCTCCCTGGTTTTTTTATGTGCGACGCGCGAGAGCGCGCTTGATCGCGTCGGCGGTCGCCGCTGGCGCGAAGGCGGAAATATCGCCCCCGAGGGCGGCGATTTGTCGAACGAGAGTAGCGCTAATATGGCGCAGCCCAGCCGAAGCGGGGATAAAGACCGTCGTTATCTCCGGCGCCAGCGCCGCGTTCATCCCCGCCATCTGCATTTCATAGTCGAAATCGGCTCCGTCGCGCAAACCGCGCAGGATCGCGACGACCCCCTGCTCCCGCGCCGCCGCCACCGCGAGGCCGTCAAATCCGATCACGCGGAAGTCGCAAGGCGAGGCGAGGCCCACGCAGGCGCCCCGGATCAGCCCGGCGCGCTCCTCGAAGGAAAGCAAGGGCGCCTTGCCCGGATGCACGCCAATGGCGACGACAATCCGATCGAACAGCCCGGCGCCCTGACGGATGACGTCGAGATGTCCGTGGGTGAGCGGATCGAAGGAGCCGGTATAAATGGCGGCGCGCGGCGCGAGGCTGGTCATGGGGGAGGTATAGGGGATTTTAGCTGACGATGGGAGGGGCCGCCTCTCAACGCGTTTCCCGCCGTGTCATCTGCTCGACATAGGCGCGCAGCACGGAGTTGATCCTGGTTTGATAGCCCTTGCCCTGGTTGCGGAAAAATTCCATCACGTCGGCGTCGATGCGCAGATTCGTGTGCTCCTTGCGCTTCGGCATGGGCAGAGCGGTCGTCGCCCAATCGACGGGCTCCATGGCGTCGTCGGGGTCGCCGGCGCCGGGGACGGGCAATTGCGCGGCGTTCTTCCAATCGCTCCGGGTCTGGCCCGCGGCGTTCATGGCGCGAAGCTCAGCCTCCGAATGCGTCACGATATTTTCTTTCTTCCTGCTCATGGCTTCGTCTCATCGAGATGATCCGTACCGCGTCGCCGCGCCACATCCAAACGACGGTGAAAAACCGTTCCTCGAATAGAGCGGTCGATTTCCATCTGTCCTCGCCGTCGCGCGGCGTCGGCTGGTGAATGACGGAGCGCCCATCGAAAAAGAGGAAGGCGTCGGCGAAGTCGAGTTTGCGCTCCTTCAGCGTTCGCTCACGCTTGCCCGCCTCCCACTCGAAATTCATCGCGATAATTTAGTGCTTGTATCCACAATTCGCAACCACGTTTTGTATCCGCGGGACGCCATTCCCGCGGCGCGGGAACGGAATTTTGCACGCGGGCCCATCACACCTCGGGCTCTGCTGCTCCGGCTTCCTCATCCACCCCCACATCACCGATATGCTCGACCGACACCACCCGCTCGCCTTCCGCCGTGTCGAACACGATCACGCCCTGCGTGCCGCGGCCGGCTATGCGGATGCCGTCCACCGGGCAGCGGATCAGCTGCCCGCCGTTGGTGACCAGCATGATTTCGTCGCCGTGCTCGACCGGGAAGGAAGCGATCAGCGCGCCATTGCGTGGGTTGACCGCCATCGCGACGATGCCTTTGCCGCCGCGGCCGGTGATGCGGTATTCGAATGACGAGGTGCGCTTGCCATAGCCGTTTTCCGAGACCGTCAGAATGATCTGCTCGGCGGCGCGCATCGCCTCGAAACGCTCGTCGGTTAGATCGACGGCGGCGCCCTCTTCCGCCTCGACGGCGGGCTCCTCGACGACCTCCGCGCCTTGCGCGCGGCGCAGCGCCACGGCGCGTTTAAGATAAGCGGCGCGCTCGTCGCCGCCGGCCTCGAAATGGTTGAGGATCGACAGCGAGATCACCCGGTCGCCCTCGGAAAGATTGACGCCGCGCACGCCCATCGAGCTGCGGCTCTGGAACACCCGCACCTCCGGCACGGCGAAACGGATGCATTGTCCGTCCTTCGTCGTCAGCAGCACATCCTCGGCCTCGCTCGCGGTCGCGACATCGACGATGGCCTCGCCCTCGTCGAGCTTCATCGCGATGATGCCGTTGCGGCGCACCTCGGAAAAGTCCGAAAGCTTGTTGCGCCGCACCGATCCGCGCGTCGTCGCGAAAATCACGTCGAGCGTCGCCCAGCTCGATTCATCCTCGGGCAGCGGCATGATCGTCGTGATGCGCTCGCCGGGGTCGAGCGGCAGCATGTTGACCAACGCCTTGCCGCGAGCCTGCGGCGCGGCGAGCGGCAGCCGCCACACCTTCTCCTTATAGGCGCGGCCGAGCGACGAGAAGAACAGCACGGGCGTATGGGTGTTGGCGACGAACAGGCGGTGGACGAAATCCTCCTCCTTCGTCTGCATGCCTGAGCGGCCCTTGCCGCCGCGCCGCTGCGCGCGATAGGTCGAGAGCGGCACACGCTTGATGTAGCCGGCGTGCGAGACAGTGACGACCATGTCCTCGCGCGCGATCAGATCCTCGTCCTCGACATCGCTGTCGGCGTCGAGGATTTGCGTGCGGCGCGGGATCGCGTGAAGCCGCTTCACCTCGAGCATCTCGTCCTTGATGATGCCGAACAGTTTTTCGCGCGAGCCGAGGATTTCGAGATATTCGGCGATCTCCGCGGCGAGTTTATGCAAGGCGGCGGAAATTTCCTCGCGGCCAAGCGCGGTCAGGCGTTGCAGGCGCAAGTCGAGAATGCCGCGCGCCTGCGCTTCCGACAGGCGACAGGTTCCGTCCTCGCCGAGCGCGTGGCGCGGGTCGGCGATCAGCGCGACCAACGGCGCCATGTCTTTGGCCGGCCAGGCGCGGGCCATCAGCGCTTCGCGCGCGGCGGCGGCGTCCGGCGACGAGCGGATCAGACGGATCACCTCGTCGATATTGGCCACCGCGATGGCGAGGCCAACCTGCAAATGCGCGGTGTCGCGCGCCTTGCCGAGTCGATGTTTCGTGCGACGCGTGACGACCGTCTCGCGGAAATCGACGAAGGCGCGCAGCACGTCGCTGAGCGTCATCATCTCCGGCCGCTTGCCGTTCAGCGCGATCATATTGACCGGGAAGCTCGATTGCAGCGACGTGTGGCGCCAGAGCTGATTGAGCACCACGTCGGCCACGGCGTCACGCCGCAATTCGATGACGATGCGCATGCCGTCGCGGTCGGACTCGTCGCGCAAATCGGAGATGCCCTCGATCTTCTTTTCGCGCACGAGATCGGCGATGCGCTCGACCAGCGCCGCCTTGGTCACCTGATACGGAATCTCGGTGATGATGATTGTTTCGCGATCCTTGCGCGTCGTCTCGATCCGCGCGGTCGCGCGCATGATGATCGAGCCGCGTCCGGTTGAATAGGCGTTGCGGATGCCGCCGCGTCCCAGAATGTTCGCGGCCGTGGGGAAGTCCGGCCCCGGCACGATCTCCATCAACTCCGCGACGGTCATGTCGGGGCGATCGATTATCGCGATGGCGGCGTCGATCACCTCGCCGAGATTATGCGGCGGAATATTGGTCGCCATGCCGACGGCGATGCCGCCCGCGCCATTGACCAGAAGATTGGGGAAGCGCGCCGGCAGCACGCTCGGCTCGGATTCCTTGTCGTCGTAATTGGGCTGAAAGTCGACCGTGCCTTCGTCGATGTCCTCGAGCAGCGCCAGCGCGGGCTTCGCGAGCCGCGACTCGGTGTAACGCATCGCGGCGGGCGGGTCGTTGTCGACCGAGCCGAAATTGCCCTGCCCGTCGATCAGCATCAGGCTCATCGAGAAAGGCTGCGCCATGCGCACCAGCGCGTCGTAGATCGCAGCGTCGCCATGTGGATGATATTTACCCATCACGTCGCCGACGATGCGCGCCGATTTCACATGCGCCTTGTCGGGCGTGTGGCCGTTCTCGTTCATCGAATAGAGGATGCGTCGATGCACCGGCTTGAGCCCGTCGCGCACGTCGGGAAGCGCGCGGCTCACGATCACGCTCATCGCGTAATCGAGATAGCTGCGCTTCATTTCGTCGGCGATGGAAACCGGACGTATGTCGGAGCCGGAAGGACCGGGTTCGTCTTTTTCGCTTGTCTCGTCGGCCAAGGGGGCGCCATTCCGAATCTATTGTTAAATCCTTCTAAAGCTATAGGTGATTCTTGCCCCGCGCGCCAGCATTGCCGGCGCTACAAACCAACGTAAAAACAACATGTTGTGAAATGACGAAGACCTTCTCGGAGGAAAGACGGCCCGTTTCCGCGGATCTTGCGGTTTTCCGCGGGTTTCGGGCCCTCGCGCGCGCCCGGGGGGAGCGCGCAAGGGGGGGGCGGCTTCAAGAATGTCAGCCGTTCGATTCGTGCAAGGTTTCTCGCGCGGACAAAGCCATGGACGCGGCGGCGTCGTCGCCCGGCTCGATCAGCGCGAAGAGATCATGCTCGGCCTCGACATCGGCCTCGGCGACGGGCGCGGCCATCGCGGCGGGCGCGGGAGAAGCCGCGGGGG
>JBAUVQ010000079.1:0-2466 GCA_049583305.1 Methylocystis sp. | reverse complement strand
CTGTTGTACGAGACCGCTTCGCGAGCGCAGTCCTCGCAGCGCGCGACATGCCCGCCGAGGGCCGCCGTGCGACAGCTCTCGATCGCCGACATCACTTTCAATTGGTCGAGACTGACATGGCCGGTGTTGGCTTGGCGCCACACCGGTCCATGGTTGCGGAAGATATCCGCGACCTCCAGAGCCGGACGTCCCATGACCGCAGCGCTCTTACGTGGGCGGCTTGGCGTCTCCCGTTCTCAGCGACGTCAGACGATCCAGCGGGCTCGTGACGTGGCTGATCGTGTTGGCGGCGACATGCGCATAGAGCGTGGTCGTTTCCAGGTGGGCATGTCCGAGCAAAACCTGAATGATGCGGATATCGACTCCGTTCTCCAGAAGATGCGTGGCGAAGCTGTGCCGCAAGGTGTGGGGCGAAACACGCTTGGTTATTCCCGCCTTGCGTGCGGCTTCAACGCAGACGACGCCGAGCTGACACGCCGTCATCGACTTGGTCGGGTCGCGCCCAGGAAACAGCCAGAACGACGGCCGTGCGATGCGCCACCAATCGCGCAGCAGCTCCAGCAGCTGCGGCGAGAGCAACGCATGACGGGTCTTGCCGCCTTTGCCACGCTCGATGCGCAACAACATGCGCTTGCTGTCGATATCGGAGACTTTGAGCGAGACGACTTCCGAAACGCGCAGGCCTGCGCCATAGGCAAGGCCGAGCGCCGCCTTGTATTTGACGCTCGTCACGGCCTCGATGAGGCGCAGGACCTCTTCCTGGCTGAGCACGACCGGCAATTTCCGCGGCTCATGGACGAAGGTCAGGCGTCGCGCCGCGTCGGGCCGATCGAGCGTCACGGTGAAGAAAAACCGCAGCGCGGCCGTCGTTACGTTGATCGTCGACGGCTGGGCGAGGCTTGCCGTCAGATGCAGCTGGAACCGTCGCAGGTCTTCGGGCGTGGCCGTAGCGGGCGATCGGTGGTCGAGGAAATCCGACAGCTTCTCAACCGCCCGGATGTAGACTCTCTGCGTGTGGACGGAGAATTGGCGGAGGGTCATATCCTCGATCATGCGCTGGCGAAGCGGGCTGATGCGGCCTTCGATCATGGGATGCTCCTGTCTGAGCGGGGTTCACCCCACGATCCTCAGACAGACACGCCCCGCTGCCTAACTCCCACCAAGGGTAGACATCGCCGGCAACCCTACCGCGCAGCGGTTTAGTGCAAGTACCCCTTATCGATTGTTATCAGACTAATCGCTTGACTTAGTGAAAGAGATATCCAAAACTGCTCGAAATCGCCGTTGGCCGCTTTTCCCAACCGCTTTCCGTGAGGCGCCCATGTCCATGACCGTCAAAATCGGCGAGGCGAAAGCCCGCCTCTCGGAGCTCATCGCCAAGGTCGAGGCCGGCGAAGAGATCGTCATCCAGCGCGGCAACGAGCCCGTCGCCCGCCTCGCGCCACTCGAAGACAACAAGCGGCGTCTCGCACAGGAGACGATCGCTCGCATCCGAGCGATGCGCGATTGCGGCGACATCAAGCCCGTCACCGTCGATGAAATCCTCGCCTGGCGGCACGAAGGGCACAAATATTGATGGGTTTCGTTCTCGACGCCTCTCTCGCCGCGAGCTGGTTCTTGCCGGACGAAGCGAGTCCGGCGACGAACGCGCTGCTTGATCGGCTCGTGGAGTCGGAAGCCGCCGTCCCGAGCCTTTTTCGCCATGAGATGCGCAATCTAATGCTGCTCGCGCATCGGCGCGGGCGCATGTCGCGGGCCAAATTGCGCGACGTGATCGCTGAACTTGGCGCCGCGCCCGTGCGCGACCGCGGCCCCGGCGCCGACGCCGAAATCGTCGACCTGGCGATAAAACACGATTTGACGGCCTACGACGCCGCTTATCTGGACCTCGCGTTGCGCGAGCGCCTGCCGCTCGCGACGCTCGACAAAAAGCTCGCGATCGCAGCGCGCGCCGAAGGCGTCGTCGTGCTCGGACCCTTGGGCGCGTCATGATGCAAGGCGACGCTTTCGCGATCGACGCGCTCTCTGGCTTTTTGCCAATGGCGACGCGCGACCGTCTCGCCGAGCAGCTCAGCGCAGCGGAAATCGACACGCTGACACATCTCGCCAAGACCGGCACGGGTCCGAATTCGCTGCGGGCGCTGGCTTCCGATCTCGCCTATCTCGAAGCCTGGGCGCGCGCCTCTACGGCTGCGCCGCTCGTCTGGCCGGCGTCGGAGACGACCGTGCTGCGTTTCATCGCCCATCACCTATGGGACGCGGAAGAGCGCGAGAAAAATCCCGATCACGGGATGCCGGAAAGCGTCGCGGAGATTTTACGCGCCGAAGGGCGGCTGAGATCGACTGGACCGCATGCGCCGGCGACGGTGCGGCGCCGGCTCGCGCTCTGGTCCAGCCTGCATCGCTGGCGCGGACTCGAAGGACCGTTCGGCAATCCATCCATTCGGAACGCGCTGCGTCTCGCCA
>JBAUVQ010000078.1:0-5825 GCA_049583305.1 Methylocystis sp. | reverse complement strand
CCGCCGCGCTGCGCCACGCGGAAATGCGCGCATATCCGGTCCGCCGCCTCGCGCCCGACGGCGCGCGTCAGCCAATGATCGTCCGGCGCGCGCGCGGGAAAATGCGCCTCGGTGCCGCCCCTGGCCTCGGCGATCGCCAGCGCCGCGCGCAGTCCCTCGCCGGGGTTCTCGGGAAAAAGATCGGCGATCTCGCGCAGCACGCCGGTGAGATAGTCGTGCGAGCTCATCGCGCGGCGCCCTCGCGGCTGTAGCTGGCGTCGCCGACGACGGTGACGATCGTGCCGCCGCGCACGACGAAGATCACGCCGCCCGACTTGACGGTGTAGTCGCGAACGCCGATCTCGCGCGGCGTGGCGTGCGCCCGCGCCAGCGAGTCCTGGATTTGCGCGCGGAGCGCCTCGACATCAAAGCCGCCGGCGCGCTCCAGAAAGCGCATCATCGCGTGGTCGCTGACGCCGATTTTCATTGCGCGAGCCTGTGCTTGATGTGGCGCTCATTGGCCTTGAGCCAGCGAATGGTCTCGATCGCGGCCGCGAGCCGCGCGTCATGCATCGCGCGGCGCGCCGGCTCCATGCGGCGAAAATCCGGCCGTTTGAACTCGCCCGAGCGATATTGGCGTTCCTGCTCCAGCTCCTCGATCATCGCGGCGAGCGAGGGCTTTTTGGGCTTGGTCTCGGTCATGGGCGCCACCCGTGGGCGTTGAGGTGTCGATCGACGATTCTCACCCAGATCACGCCGGGCATTTTCCGCCAGGCGTCCATGATCTTTTGCGCGTCCTTTGGCTCGGCGGCATAGGCGACGACGACTTCGCCGATGACGCCGTCCTTGTCGCAGCGGATCTCGAATCTCTGGCCGCGGTCGATAGGGGCGCCCATCACCGCCCCCACATCGCGTTAAAAGCCTTTTCAAAGGCCTCGACCGCGCCGGCGCAGCGCAGCGCCACGAGGTCGTTGTCCTGCTTGCGCAGGCCCGTGCGCGTGAAATTGCCGGCGCCCGTGCGTAGAATTTCGTCGTCGATGGCGTAGGCCTTCAGATGCATGAATGGCGCGGGGCTGGCCTTGTAGCGGACCTCGACATTGGGCCGCGCGTAAAGCCGCTCGAACGCCTCGCGGAGCAGCTTTGGCGCGCGCACCATGCGGCCGTCGCGGTAGAGCCGCACGCGAACCCCGCGCCCCGCCGCGTCGTCCAACGCGTCGATGACGGGAATATCGGTCAGCACATAAGCGGCCATGTCGATCGAGCGCCGGGCCGATTTGATGAGCGCGACGTCGATGGTCTCGAGATCGTCGCCGGGCGCGAAGCCCTGCGCGACGATGTCGCAAGGCGCGGCGAGCGCCGGCGATGCGAGAGCGAGGAGGAGGAAGGGGATCACGCGTTTCATTTGGGCCACCATCTGATCAGCACCCCTTCAAACGCTTGTTCCTGCGTCTCGGGATGTTCG
The DNA here is from genome assembly GCA_049583305.1 of Methylocystis sp. Classification (GTDB taxonomy): domain Bacteria; phylum Pseudomonadota; class Alphaproteobacteria; order Rhizobiales; family Beijerinckiaceae; genus Methylocystis. The sequence goes on along the minus strand of JBAUVQ010000078.1, from coordinate 4,384 downwards.
TGAAACCAAAAGGCGCGCATTTCCGCCCAATCCGCGAAGCCGTCGCGGCGAGAGAACTGCTCGATGTCGACATAGGAAAATCTGTTCGCGCACGACGCGGCGAAGGGAGAACCTGAGAATTTTCCGGGCCACGGATAGCCCTCGGCGACAGCGACCCAATCGGCCGACGGAGCGACGAATATGCGCAACGTCGCCGCGCAATCCTTCATCGCGATCAGCCTGCAATTCTTGGTGCGCATGCCCGCGTAAAGTTGCAGTCCCTCGCCGGGACGCGCGTGTCGTTTGCGAGCCGCGCGCACCGTATGCAACTTCGTGCCGGCGCGAATGGGGTCGACGAAGCGCTCCTTGAAGGAATAGGCGACCATCACGCCGCTTCCTTCTTCTTGGCTTCCGCCATCCGCGCGCGCAGCATCTCGCCGCCGACGCGCGCGGCGTAGTCGATCAGATCCTCGCCGAGATATTCGTAGCTCGTCACGATGAACCCGCGCGGCACGGCGAGCCCCCGCGCGAATTGATCCGCGTCGAAGCCGGGGATGAAGGCCGCGAGCTTGACGCCGATCGCGTCGAGCACCGCCTTCTTGCGCATCCAGTTCAGCGTGCGCTTGGCTTGCCTCGCGTCCTTGGCCGTGGGCCATTTCACGCCCCCGCGCGACAGCCAGGACTTTAGCGCCTCGATCGCCTTATAGGCGTCGGCCTCGTCGCGCAGGAATCGCGTGTGCGAAATATGCGTCTGCCGCTCGACGAAGACGAGCAACGCCTTGTCGTCGGCGTCGTCGATCAGCCCGAGATTATGCCCGGCGATCCACAAGGCGCGCAAAAGTCCCGCCCATTTGCCGGTGACGGATTCCTTCTCGGAGCGCCCGTTGGACCGGCCCTCGCCGGCGAGCTCTTTGAGCGCCTCGATCAGCTCCGCCGCCTGGTCGAAGGTCAAATCCTTCGACGACGGGACGCCCTCGAAAGCCACGGGGAATTTGCCGATCAGCAAGGCGCGGTAATCGTGATCGTCATAGCCGTTGGCGCGGAGCTGCTTACGCAGCCCGTGAATCCGTTTGTTTTGAGCCAGATTGGTCATAAGCTTGCTTCTTCTGTTCGTGGGTGAGCGCGTCGACCGTCGCGACGACGCCGCCGATATCGTCCAAAACGACGAAGGCATGGGTGCTGTTGATGGTGATCAAACGGCCGTGATAGACATGCGCGCGGCCGTCGCAGTCCTCGTAATGCACGCAGACGCGCTGATTGAGCTTGAAGGGCTTCATGGGCGTCTCACGCGTTGGCGAGATCAATCGTGATCGGGCGCCACGGGGCGTCGGGCGCGGAGCGCTCGAAGAAGCGGACATAGCTCTTGGAGCCGATTACGCGGATGGAATCGCGCACGGCGTCCATCGCCCTGTTCCAGCGCGGGTCCGTGATCTCGACTCGCAGCAGCATGAAGATTTCGGCGCGGTTGATCTTGCCGGTCGTGTCGACCTGAAAGGCGCGCGTCACCAGCGCGCGGATTTCGTCGCGCGCCTCGGCGGCCCATTCGCGCAGGCATTCGTCGACCAGCTCCTTGGCGGCTTGCAGCTCGGCCCCGAAATCAATCTGGTCCTGCACCTGCACTTGAACCTTGAGCAGCCCGTCGAAACTGGTCAGCGTGACATTGCCCTTCTGGCCCCCGACCTTCGCGCCATATTGCTGGGCGATCAGCTCCTGAAACGCGCCGATGTCCTCATAGGTGTGGCCCTTGAACCGCGCGATCTGATCCGAGAGTTTTCGCGCGAAGCCGGTCATTTTGCGCACCTGTTCGTCTTGCAGCAGGTCGATCGGCTTGATCGCCGTTTCCGGCACCAGCGCGCCGCGCGCGTCCTTGCGATAGACGTGGCCGTTGATCTCGTGAATATGCGTCGTGTCAGACATTTGAAGTCCCTTCCTTTTGATCTTCGATTTTCGACAGCGCCTCGGCCATCGCCATGATTTCGGCGACCGTCGCTTTCATCGCGGCTCGTTCGCCTAGCTCCACGATCCGCCGCGCCGTGAGCGTGCCGAGCTCGATAGTAAGATTGACGATCTCGTGCTGGCGAAGCCGCGCGCGTTCGAGCGCCGCGCTCTCGAACTCATTCATCAGCGAGGCGAAGCTCGGGTCGCGAGCCATCCGCTCCCGCGCTTTGGCGCAGCCATGCCACACGCCGTTTCGGCGGCGGTTGAACCAGCGCCCGACGTCGCCCGACGAGAACTCGAACCGCGTCATCGCGAGAAACCACGCGGCGTGACGCGCCGAAACGAGGTCGACGACGCGGCAGGGCGAGCGCATCTCGCCGGGCGGAATTTTGAAGTGATTGGAGATGACGGCGACAATATCGACCAGCATCACCTTTACGGGCGGCTGCGTGAGTGGCGCGTTCACGGCGTACCTCCCATGTCGCCCGCGATCGGCTCGCGCATCGCGCGATGGACGCCGATGTCGATCACCTTGCCGTCCATGATGCCGTGAGCCACCGCCCGCTCGCGCTCCATGGTCTTTCCATCCAGCGCGTGCCCCTGTTCACCGATCAGCGCCTTGGCCGCATGGAGCGCCTTGAGCGCGTTGTTGGATATGTGCTCCAGCCCGCGCGCGAGCTCTTGGTCCCGGCGCAGCATCTTTTCAATCTTGGCGACGGCCTGCGGCGATAGGTTCGCGCCCTTCTTGCTATGGCCTTTGAACAAATCGGCCATCGCGCCAATCGAGTGGGAGAGATCGTGGTTGAGCTGCGGGACCAGCGCGCTCGCGGGGGCGCCCTCAAGCGCCTCCGCCCTTTTGGCGAAGAAGGCGATTTCCTCGGCGAAGGCGCTCGCGGCCTCGCGGTCGAACACGACGCCGCCTTTCGCGCAATCTTCGAAGAATTTGGCGATATCGGCGAGCTCGACGTGAAGCGGGACAAGGGCGCTCATGCCGCGTTCCCTTCGACCTTCAGGCGCGAATTGGCGCAGCCGTTCCGGCAGGCGTGGAACAGCGCCGTGCGAGTCTGGCTGGTGCCGATGTGCTTCTTGCGCTGCTCCGCAAGGCAATAGTCGCGGGCGATGTCGCCGAGCACCGGGCACGCGACTTCCTCGCCCATGTAGACGCCGCGCACGCGCGCCTCGACGGCGCCGAGATCGCCGGCATATTTGCCGCGCACCAGCGACGAGACCACCGCGACCGAATAGCCGAGCCGCCCGGCCACCGCCGTCGCGCTGGTGCGGGTGGCCTCTTTCGCGACGATCTCGATCCAGTCGGGGAGCGCCTCGCCAAACGCCTCTCTCGCATTGGCGAGAAAGTCCGTTTTCGAAGCGGTAACGTTAACGGCGGACGTCATTGTTTTGCCTCCGAAACGATGGCGTCGCCGAGGACGCGGTTTCTGTTGGGATCGAACACGAAATTGGCGACGCACAGCTTTGGCGGCAGCGGCCCGGTGTTGGCCGCGCGTTTCAAGCGATAGAGCCCGGCGCGGGAGCCGAGCGGCCGCCCGTTCGCCCTGGCGGGCGCCTCGATCACCTCGATCGCGCCGGCCTGGACAAGGCGCTGCACGAACAGGCTGGCGGAGCGGCCCGACACCGGGCGGTCCTCGGTGGAGGCGCTGACCGCGAGCTCCGCGACCGAAAACTGCGTCAGCCCGCGCATCGCGGTCCAAAGCGCCTCGCGGCCTGTAGGAGGTTTTGTCAGCGGGTCCGGGCGCTCGATTGGGGCCACGCGCGAGTCTTGCTTGATCGCGTAAAGCGCCTGCGTCGCGTAGCCGGATTTCTTCTCGCCGACGCGCACGACAAAGCCGGCCTTGACCAGAAACCACACGTAGCGCTTGACGGTCGTGTAGGCGACGCCCTCGCTGGACAGCGCAATGTCGGACACGGTGAACCCCTTGGCCCGCGCCTTCATCTCCCGCCAGTAATGCGCGGGGCCGGAGGGCATGGCGACCTCGATATGGATGGGCTTGCGGCTCACGCGGCCCTCCCGCTCTTCGACGCCACCAGCAGCCGGCCGCTGCGCGCGCGGGGGGCTTCGCCCGTGTAGATTTCGCCCTTGTAGTTTTCGAGCGTCAGCTCGCGCAGATTGCTCTTGCGCGATTCCTCCAGCGCGTGATTGAGCGTGACGACGATTCTTCGCGCGCGGCCGTCGCCGGCGACGCGGATTTTGTCGAGCAGATCGTCGGCTATCGCGACATTGGGCAGGAAAATCTTGGCGAGCAGCCCGCAGTCCGCGAGGTCGCACGGCTCGGCGCCGAACCAGTCGAGCACGCGGTTATGCACGCGCTCATAGCGTTGCAGCTTGCTCGGCAGCATCTCCTCGCCGATCAGCAGGATCGGGGCGTTGCTGTGCATGGCCAGCTCGCGCACGAGCTCGATCCAGCCCTTGTCGACGGCCTTGTCGGCCTCGTCGATGAACAGCGGGCGC
>JBAUVQ010000077.1:0-5700 GCA_049583305.1 Methylocystis sp. | reverse complement strand
GTCGTAAAATGTCAGATCGCCAGGGCGCGCTTCGTCCAGCGCGGCGGCGGCGGCGATAATTGTCGCGCCAGGCTCGTCGCCGGACGCCGAGGATTGGATGCGCGCGCCGGTCGCCGCCGCGATCTCGGCGAGCGTGCAAGCGCGGGGGCGCGGAAAGAACCCGATGGGCGTCAAGGCGTAGACCTGGGAAGGATCGTCCGCTCCGCGGACATGAAGCTTTCGAATATTACGGAATCGGCGAAGAAAACACAAAGAAGCAAAGAAGCCGCGACTCTTACGCGGAGGCGAAAATCAGCGCCCCTAAAAACGAACTGGAGGTTCGTGGTCCCGAATTGCCTGGGACCACGAACCTCCATCTTGCGTTTTCATCCCAAGCGACGAAAGCGGCGCGCTCGGCTAGAAGCTCTGGCCGCCGGAGAAACGGAAGCGCTGCGTCACGTCGTAAGGCCCCTTCGTGGTCGCGACCGCGTAATCGAAGCGGATCGGACCCAGCGGCGACTGCCACAGGATCGACGCGCCCACCGTCTGCCGAAGTCTAAAGTCGGTGGTTGAACTGCCACCTGTCAAAGGCGTCGTGACTAGGCAGCTGCCCTGACCGTAGGCGGGAGCCGTATAAGGCAGCGTGCATGGCAAGTTCGGAATACCGAAGAGCGTCTTGCTGAAATTGGTCTGCCCCCGGTAGTTCCAGAGCGAACCGGCGTCGGTGAATAACGCGCCGCGCAGACCAATGTCTTTCGGCAAGCCCCAAATCGGGAACTGAACTTCCAGCGTGCCGCCGATATAATCCGTGCCGCCGATCGAGTTGCCCTGGGTGCTGGTCCAGTTGGAGACGTCGCGCGGACCAATGCCGCCCGGCGCGAAACCGCGCACGAGGCTCGGACCCAGATTGAAGTTGTCGAAGACGCGCGGCTGATAGCCGAAAAGGCCCGTCAAATCGCCGCCCTGCAGGCGCGCTATGCCCACGATGTCCGTGAAATACGGAAACTCGTGGAAGTAACGAACGTCGCCAGAACTGCGGATATAACGCGTATCGCCGCCCAGCCCCGCCACATCCTGCGTGAACGTGGCGTGGACACCGTTCCTGGGGTTTTTGAAGTTGTCGACATTATTAAACGACAACGTATAACCGACCAGGGAGGTCACGATCGATCCTTGCGCGTCCTTGATCGCGAGCGAGGCTTCGCCGTTGCTCATGCAGTTATAGATGATGTTAAGGCTGCTGGGCGTCGGCGCGAACAAGTAGCCGAAGCCCGGCGTATAGAACGGTATCGGGTTTTGACAGTCGCTATAAGGCGTCTGGGTGTTGTTGGGGATCGAGATGATCGTATTATAGACCGAATAATGTGGTTGCAGGCTGAGTTCTTCGGTTATCGGCACGCCCAGACGCAGCGTCGTGCCGTAGGACTTCGTGCTGTAGTAAGAATAGCTCCAGGCGTCGCTCTCCTTCACGAACACGTCGAAGCCGCCGGACATGCGCTGATCGAGGAAATAAGGCTCGGTGAAGCTGAAGTTCACGCCGCGCGAGCGCTGCCCCTCATTCACCGAAAGCCGAACGGCCTCGCCCCGCCCCATGAAGTTGCTGTCGGAAACCGAAACCTCGGCGATGAACCCTTCGGTCGTTGAATAGCCGCCGGAAACGTTGAAGCTGCCCGTCGGCTGCTCCTCCAACTCGACATTGATGATCACGCGATCCGACGCCGAGCCCGGTTCGTTGCTGATCTTGACCTTCTTGAAGTAGCCGAGACCGTTGAGATGACGCTCGGCGCGGTCGATCAGCACGCGATTGTACGCGTCGCCCTCGCCGATCTCGAACTCACGGCGGATCACGTAGTCACGCGTCTTGTTGTTGCCGCGAATATTGATTCTTTCGATATAAACGCGCGGACCTTCGTCGACGACGAAGTTGATCGCGACGGTCCGGTCGGCCGCGTTACGCTGGCCGCGCGGGCGCGCTTGAGTAAAAGCATAGCCCTTGCGCGCGATTTCACGCGTGAGCGATTCGACCGTCTTTTCCACGGCGTCGCCATTATAGACATCGCCGGGCGATAATTTGATCAGCGGCCGCAGCACGGCCGGGTCAACGTCGGGGAGGTGCGACTCCACGTCGACACTCGAGATTTTATATTGCGGCCCCTCTTCGACGCTGATCTCGAGAACGTAGCCGACCCGGGCGGCGTCGTATCGCGCCTCGGAGCTGACGACGTGGAAATCGGCATAACCATTCTTTAGATAAAACCGGCGGACAAGCTCCAGATCCGCGGCGACGCGATCCGGATCATAAACGTCGCTGGTTTTCAGAAATGACAGGAAATTCATCTCCGTCGTCTCCATCAGGCCGACGAGGCGGCTGTTGGAGTAGATGTTATTGCCGATAAACTTGATTTCCCTGATGCCGGTCTTGTCGCCTTCGTCGATCGTGTAAACGACGTCCATCTGACCGTTCGGCAGGGCGACCGTGCGATAGGTCACCTTCGCCGCCGCGCGGCCCGACCGCCGATAGATCTCCATCAAGCGCGCCACGTCCTTTTCCGCCCGCTGCTGGTCGAACGAACCATGCGCCTTGGTGAGCAATTCCGGTTGCAGCGTCTCTGATTTAACCTTGCTGTTGCCCTCGATGACGACGCGGTTGATCAGATTGCCCTCGGAAACATGAACGACGACGTGATCCCCGCGACGAGTGACGGAAACATTCGAGAATCGCCCGCTGGATTTAAGCGCTTCCAATCCGGCCTGGACCTCGGCCTCGCTGGTGCCCGCGAAATAGGAGCGAATCGCGTCGGCGTCGCCGTGGGTATTGCCCACGACTTCAATATCCGCGGCCGCTGGCGCGGCAAAACCCGCGATTGATGCGACGATCGTCATTACGAAAGCGAGACGCTTCAAAATTGCTCTGGTCGACAGCATGTAATCCTGGTCCTCGTCGCGACTTCCGCCGCCCCTGGGCGCGGCGCGGGCCTCTCGCACATGGCGCGCGTGATCACGCGCCTCGTCTGATCGCTACATCCCTTCTACAAGGTTTAACGAATGCTGCAAATGCTGAAGGAGTAATGAAACAGCAATTTGTCAAAGGCGTGGCCCTAAAGCCACAGATCGTGACCAACGCGAAGTTAACGTCGGCGCGGCGAGCGCGGATTCTCTTAAGCATGATCGAAACGAGGCGCCTCTCCCCCGAGCGCCCGAAGCGCTTGTCGCCCGCCCAGCCGAGAAGGCCAGACGGGCGACACGCCGTCATCAATATCTTGTGGTTCGGCTTACGCCTGCCCGCGCGGCGGGACCGCCATGATCACGGCTCCCCCTTCGCTCCCCGCTCACAGATGCAAGTGCCGCGCCAAATCATTATAGGTCGCGAACAGCATCAGAGAGCAGACCATCGCCAGCCCGACTCGATAGGCGTATTCCTGAACCCGCTCGTTCAGCGCGCGGCCGCGTAGCGCCTCGATGGCGAAAAACATCAGGTGGCCACCGTCCAGAAGCGGCACGGGCATCAGATTTAGCAGGCCGATGGAGACCGAGAGCAACGCGATGAGGTTGACCAGGGGCCAGATCCCCAGCGTCGGGATCTGCTGGGCCATATGGCCGGAAGCCTCGGCGATGCCAATCGGGCCCGAAAGCTGATCGGCCTTCTCTCGTCCGCTGATCAAGCCACCGACGAAACGACCGGTTTGCACGACGATGTTCCAGGTCTCGCGGAGTCCGAGCCCGACCGCTTGCACGGGGCCGCAAGGCTGCATGACCATGTCGCGGAAATCCGCGCTGGAGTTCAAGCTAAGCCGCCCGATTTCCCGCTTCCCGTTGGGTCCATCAACCTCGGTGAGAACCGGCGTCGCGGTCAGGGTCGTTTCGGCGTTGTCGCGCGACACGACGATGTGAAGCGTCTTACCCGCCGATTCCGCGATGATATGCTGGAATTTCGAGAAGCTCCCGATCGCCTCGCCGTCGATCGACTTTACGAGGTCGCCCGCGCGAAATCCCGCCGCCGCGCCCGCGCCGCCGTCCTGGACGGTGGAGATGCGGGGCTTCATCAGGGTGTGCCCGTCGACGGTCTCCGGCTGGCCGAAATAAGCGAAAATGCCGATGAAGATCGCGATCGTGAGCAGGAAATTGAACAAGGGCCCCGCGAAAACGACCGCCGCCCGTTTCCAGACGGGTTGAGCGAAAAAGGTCACGGAGCGCTCGGCCTCGGACATTTGGCCCAGTTCGCGCGTGTCGCCAGCGCTAGCCGCGTTCGCGTCGCCATGGAATTTGACATAGCCGCCGAGCGGGATCGCGGCGATGCGCCAGCGGGTTCCCTTGCTGTCGTCGAAGGCGCAAAGCTCCGGTCCGAAGCCGAGGGAAAAGGCGTCCACCTGGATGCCGCACCAGCGTCCGACGATGAAATGGCCATATTCGTGCACGAACACGACCACGCTCAGGACGACCATGAAGGGTAAAATGTAAGTCAAGACGGTCATGACAAAATCCATGTGATTCCAGCTCCTTGCACGCTTACGCTTAAACCGCTGGCCGCCGTTCGCGGCCCCGCTTGGTTACTGAAGCGTTAACATGCCCGAAGCTCAACCTCCCGCCAAGATGGACCGAGACCTTTCTCTCACCATATGGTCAACGCCGAGAGCCTCCGCCACTGTCGACGGCTCTTTCGCGGCTCCATTTTTGAGCGCGGCGTCGATGGCCTCGGCGACGTGCCGGGCGATGCCGCCAAAGGCGATGCGCCCGGCCAGGAACGCCTCGACGGCGATTTCGTTGGCCGCGTTCAGCACGGTCGGCAGTCCGCCGCCCGCGGCCAACGCGTCGAGCGCCAGCCTTAGCGACGGAAAGCGGTCATAGTCTGGCCGCTCGAAGGTCAGGGAGCCGATCGCCGCCAGATCGAGACGGGGCGTCGGCGCCGCCAGACGCTCCGGATAACCGAGACAATGGGCGATCGGCACGCGCATGTCGGGCGCGCCCATTCCCGCCGTCACGGCGCCGTCGGCGAAGGACACGAGGCCGTGAACGATCGACTGCGGATGAACCACCACATCGAGCTTTTCCGCTGGAACCCCGAAAATATGATGCGCCTCGATCAATTCGAGGCCCTTGTTCATCATCGTGGCCGAATCGACGGTGATTTTGGGTCCCATCGACCAGTTGGGATGGTTGAGCGCCTGAGCCACGGTCGCCGTCTCGATGGCTTGCTTGGTCCAGGTTCTGAACGGTCCGCCCGAGGCGGTGATGATCATGCGCTCTATCGTCGACGGGTCCGCTCCGCCCAGGGCCTGAAAAATCGCGTTATGCTCGCTGTCCATCGGCAAGAGCATCGCGCCGGCCTCGCGCGCCGCCCGCATGAACGGCGCGCCGGCGCAAACCAGACATTCCTTGTTCGCGAGCGCCACGTCCCGGCCAAGCTCTATCGCCGCGTGAGTTGGCTCGACGCCCGCCGCGCCGACGATGGCGCTCACGACGAGATCGGCCTCGCGCGACGCCGCCTCGATGATCGCCTCGCGCCCCGCGGCGACCTGAATATTGGTCCCGGACAAAGCCTCCTTCAGCGCCGCGTAGCCTCCCTCGTCGCGAATCGCGACGAATTCAGGCCTGACCTCGAGGGCGATCTTGGCTAGCGCCGCCACGTCGCGTCCGCCGGCGATCGCGACGACCACGAAACTCCGCGGATTGCGCTTCAGCAGGTCGAGCGTCGAACCGCCGATCGAGCCGGTGGCGCCGAGG
>JBAUVQ010000076.1:0-3993 GCA_049583305.1 Methylocystis sp. | reverse complement strand
CGCCCTCATCCCAGCCACGCGCCATAATGCGGGAATTTCCCCCAATCGCACGGCATTCGCGCACAAGCGATTGACTCCCAACCGCGACGGAAACCTAATCCACTCCATGCGCGTCGCGCCAAATCTTTACGAAAGGCCGTCAGCCCCGTGTCGATCCAGGTCGCCCTGCACCACGTCACCCATTACAAATACGATCGCCTCGTCACGCTGGGGCCGCAGGTCGTGCGGCTGCGCCCGGCGCCCCATTGCCGCACCCGCGTGCCCAGCTATTCGCTGAAGATCGCGCCATCGGGGCATTTCATCAATTGGCAGCAGGACCCGCACGGCAATTGGGCGGCGCGGCTGGTGTTTCCGGAAAAAACCACGGAGTTCCGCGTCGAGGTCGATCTGCTGGCCGATCTCGCCGTGTTCAATCCGTTCGATTTCTTCGTCGAGCCCTATGCCGAGGAGTTTCCCTTCACCTATGCGCCCGAGCTCGCGGCCGAGCTGGCGGCGTCGCTGGAGATCGAGCCAGCCGGCGCGCCGCTCGAAAATTTCGTCGCCTCCATCTCAAGGGAAAAACTTCGCACGATCGATTTTCTCGTCGGCCTCAACGCCCGGCTGAACCAGGAAATCAAATATGTGATCCGCATGGAGCCCGGCGTGCAGCCGCCGGACGAGACGTTGACGCTGAAGTCCGGCTCCTGCCGCGATTCGGCGTGGCTGTTGGTGCAGACGCTGCGCCGGCTGGGTCTGGCCGCGCGTTTCGTCTCCGGCTATCTCATCCAGCTCGTCGCGGACGTCGAGCCGCTCGAAGGCCCCAAGGGGCCGGACCACGATTTCACCGATCTGCACGCCTGGGCCGAGGTCTATCTGCCGGGCGCCGGCTGGATCGGGCTGGATGCGACCTCGGGGCTGTTTTGCGGCGAAGGTCATCTGCCGCTGTGCGCCGCGCCGCATTACCGTTCCTGCGCGCCGATTTCGGGCGTGGTCGAGCCGGCCAATTGCGAGTTCGGCTTCGAGATGCGCGTCGAGCGCATCAAGCAGGCGCCGCGCGTCACCGCGCCTTTTTCAAACGAGGCCTGGGCGCGGCTCGACGCGCTCGGCGAAAAGGTCGACGCCGATCTCGTCGCGCAGGACGCGCGCCTGACCATGGGCGGCGAGCCGACCTTCATCTCGATCGACGATTTCGAAGGCGAGGAATGGAACGTCTCGGCGGTCGGCCCGACCAAGCGCGCGCGCGCCGATGATCTGATCCGCAGGTTGCGCGAGCGTTTCGCGCCCGGCGGCTTCCTGCATTACGGCCAGGGCAAATGGTATCCGGGCGAACCCCTGCCGCGCTGGGCCTTCGCCGTCTATTGGCGCGCCGACGGGGAGCCGATCTGGCGCGACCCCGAACTCGTGGCCAGACTGGACAAGGCCAAGGACGCGGCCAAGCAGTCAGCGAAGCCCGCCGCCGCGACGCCAAAGGCGGCGGAGGCCTTCGTCGCGACGCTGGCCGCGCGTCTGGGCGTGGACGACTCCTACATTATCCCCGCCTATGAAGACCCGCTGCATCGTATCGGCGAGGAGGTGGCGCTGCCGATCAACATCGATCCCTCCGACCCTAGGATCGACGATCCCGAGGAACGCGCTCGCATCATCAGAAGTTTCGAACGCGGACTCTCTACGCCGACGGGCTTCGTGCTGCCGATCCAGCGCTGGAACGCGCCGGCGAGCCGAACGGGTTGGGTGTCCGGACATTGGCCCTTGCGGCGCGGAAAGCTGTTTCTGGCGCCCGGCGATTCGCCGGTGGGCCTGCGGCTGCCGTTAAAATCGCTGCCTTGGGTGCGTCCCGAAATCTATCCGCAAATCATTCCGCAAGACCCGCTCGACGACCGAGCCGAACTGCCGCCGGCTTCTCATTATCAACTCGCCTACCGCGCCCCCGCGGCAAGCCAGGCGCAAGCGATTCAGGCGCAAGCGATTCAGGAGCAAAATCCCGACGAGGGCGGCGTGCGCACCGCGCTGACCATCGAGCCGCGCGATGGCGCGCTTTGCGTGTTCATGCCGCCGGTGCAGAAGCTCGAGGATTATCTCGAACTGCTCGCCGCCGTGGAGCAAACGGCGGAGGAGACCGGCCTGCCCCTGCATATCGAGGGTTACGAGCCGCCGGTCGATCCGCGCCTCAACGTCATCAAGGTGACGCCCGACCCCGGCGTCATCGAGGTGAACATCCACCCGGCCAAGTCCTGGCGCGAGGCGGTCGTCAACACCACCGGCCTTTACGAGGACGCGCGCCTATCGCGGCTGACCACCAGCAAATTCATGACCGACGGCCGCGGCGCGGGCTCGGGCGGCGGCAATCACGTCGTGCTCGGGGGATCCACGGCGGCTGATTCGCCCTTTCTGCGCCGGCCCGATCTGCTCAAGAGCTTCATCCTCTACTGGCAGCGCCACCCTTCCCTGTCCTACATGTTCTCCGGCCTGTTCATCGGCCCGACCAGCCAGTCGCCGCGCATCGACGAGGCGCGACACGAATCGCTCTACGAAATGGAGATCGCGCTGGCCAACACGCCGGCGCCCGGCTCCAGCGATTTTCCGATCTGGCTCGTCGACCGGCTGTTTCGCAATCTTCTGGTCGATGTTTCCGGCAACACCCATCGCGCGGAAATCTGCATCGACAAGCTCTATTCGCCTGACAGCCCGACGGGCCGTCTCGGACTGGTCGAATTCCGCGCCTTCGAAATGCCGCCGGACGCGCGCATGAGTCTCGCGCAGCAATTGCTGCTGCGCGCGCTCGTCGCCTGGTTCTGGCGCGAGCCCCGGGAAGGCGCGCTGGTTCGCTGGGGCACCGCGCTACACGACAAGTTCATGCTGCCGCATTATGTCTGGGAGGATTTCGCCGACGTGCTCGGCGATCTGAACCGGGCGGGCTACCCCTTCGAGCCGGAATGGTTCCGGGCGCAATGGGAGTTCCGCTTCCCGCTGGTCGGCTCGGTGACGCATGACGGCGTGTATTTGGAGTTGCGTCACGCCCTCGAACCCTGGCATGTCATGGGCGAACAGGGCGCGCAGGGGGGCACGGTGCGTTACGTCGATTCCTCGGTCGAGCGATTGCAGGTCAAGGCGCGAGGCTTCGTGCCGGGCCGGCATGTGATCGCCTGCAACGGACGGCGGCTGCCGATGACCGCGACCGGCCAGAGCGGCGAGGCGGTGGCCGGCGTGCGCTTCAAGGCCTGGAAACCGCCCTCCGGCCTGCACCCGACCATTCCCGTCCACGCGCCGCTGACCTTCGATGTCGTCGATAGTTGGAGCGCCCGTTCACTGGGCGGCTGCGTCTATCACAGCGCCCATCCCGGCGGACGCGCCTACGACACGTTTCCGGTCAACGCGCAGGAGGCCGAGGCGCGGCGGCTGTCGCGCTTTCAGGATCACGGCCACACGCCCGGACCCGCGCTGCCCTTGCCCGAGGAGCCGACCGGGGAATTTCCGCTGACATTGGATCTGCGGAGGAACTTTGTCCTCTGACCGGGCCAGTGCGATGCGCGGCGACGCCGACGCGTCGGAGGCGCGGATGGCGTCCTGGCTCGCCGGCTATCGCGCGCCGCCCGGAACAACCGACGAATTGCTGGACGCCGACGGGCGCCCGCGCGAACATTGGCTGACCTTTCTGGGCGGCCTCGCGCGCCATGGCGAAGCGGATATCGACCAGCGTTTCGCCAGCGCCAACCGACGCATTGACGAAATGGGCGTGACCTATCGCGCGCCCGGCGAAGCGCGCGAACGCTTCGCGCCGCTGGCCCGCCTGCCGCTGTTGCTGCCGCAAGCGGAATGGGAGGCGATCGAGGCGGGAATCATCCAGCGCGCCGAATTGCTCGATCTGATTCTGCGCGACATATACGGCGAGGGCCGGCTGATCGAGGACGGCGCGCTGCCGGCGACGGCGGTGACGGGCTCGCCCGAATTCATCAGGCCGATGCGCGGCGTCGCGCCCCCCGGCGGCCGCTGGCTGCGCTTTTACGCGGCGGAGAT
>JBAUVQ010000075.1:0-7572 GCA_049583305.1 Methylocystis sp. | reverse complement strand
GGCGTGCCCTATTCGCCGGCGACGGGGCTGCCGATCGAGAGCCAGACCGTCTCGCAGATGGTCGACCGCGTGCTGGCCTTGCCCCAGGGCTCAAGGCTTTATCTGCTCGCGCCGGTGGTGCGCGGACGCAAGGGAGAATACCGCAAGGAAATCGCCGAATACACGCGGCGCGGCTTCCAGCGCCTAAAAATCGATGGCGAGTATTACGAGATCGTCGAGGCGCCGCCGCTCGACAAGAAGCTCAAGCACGACATCGACGTGGTCGTGGATCGCATTGTCGTGCGCCCGGACATGGCGGCGCGTCTCGCCGACAGTTTCGAGACCGCGCTGGAGCTTTCCGGCGGGCTGGCGGTGGCCGAATTCGCCGACGGCGGCGCGGCCGGGGAGGCGCCGGCGGACGTTCCGGTGACGGCGGGAAGTCTGCGGCTCGCTTCGCATTACGCGCCGGCGCATATTGTGTTTTCGTCAAAATTCGCTTGCCCCGTCTCCGGCTTCACGATCTCCGAGATCGAGCCGCGCCTGTTCTCCTTCAACAACCCTTTCGGCGCCTGTCCCAAATGCGGCGGCATCGGTCATGAACAGAAGGTCGACGCCGATCTCGTCATTCCCGACCCCCGGCTTAGCCTCCGCAAGGGCGCGGTGGCGCCCTGGGCGAAATCCTCCTCGCCCTATTACATCCAAACGCTGGAGGCGCTCGGACGCCATTATAAATTCCGATTGGAGACGCCATTCCAGCAACTGCCCGAACAGGCCAAGCGCGTCATTTTATATGGCTCGGGCGCGGAGGAGATTCGTTTTTCCTACGACGACAGTTTTCGCGCCTATGACGTGAAAAAGCCTTTCGAGGGCGTCGTCCCCAATTTGGAGCGGCGCTACCTCGAAACCGACAGCGACTGGTCGCGCGAGGAAATCGCCCGTTATATGACGGCGACGCCGTGCGGCGCCTGCGGCGGTTTTCGCCTGAAGCCCGAAGCGCTCGCGGTCAAAATCGCGCAAAAGCACATCGGCGAAATCTCCGAGCTTTCGGTGCGCGCGGCGCTGGCCTGGATCACCGCCCTGCCCGCCGGGCTCGACGCCAAGCGCAACGAGATCGCCTATCGCATCGTGAAGGAAATCCGCGATCGCCTGACATTTCTTGTCGATGTCGGTCTCGATTATCTGACGCTGTCACGCGCATCGGGGTCGCTGTCGGGCGGCGAGAGTCAACGCATTCGCCTCGCCTCGCAGATCGGTTCGGGCTTGACCGGCGTGCTCTATGTGCTCGATGAGCCCTCAATCGGCCTGCATCAGCGAGACAATGATCGCTTGCTCGACACACTGCGGCGGCTGCGTGATTTAGGCAACAGCGTCATTGTCGTCGAGCACGACGAGGACGCCATTCTCGCGGCGGATTATGTCGTGGACGTTGGTCCCGGCGCGGGGATCCACGGCGGCGAAATCGTTGCGCGGGGAACGCCCGCCGAGATCATGGCCGATCCAAACTCGCTCACCGGTCAATATCTTACCGGCGAACGTCAAGTGCGGCTCGCCCACAAACTCCGCAAGCCCGACGCTGGCCGCTGGCTCAAGCTTTTCGGCGCGCGAGGGAACAACCTCAAGAACGTCGACGCCAAGATTCCGCTCGGCCTTTTCACCTGCATCACCGGAGTATCGGGCGGCGGCAAATCGACGCTGATCATCGAGACGCTCTACAAGGCGGTGGCGAAAACGCTCAATGGAGCGCATGAGCATCCTTCTCCCTTCGATAGGTTGGAGGGTTTGGAGCACATCGACAAGATCATCGACATCGACCAATCGCCGATCGGTCGGACGCCACGCTCGAACCCCGCCACCTACACCGGCGCCTTCACGCCGATGCGCGAATGGTTCGCCGGCCTGCCGGAAGCCAAGGCGCGCGGCTACGCGCCTGGACGCTTCTCCTTCAACGTGAAGGGCGGCCGCTGCGAGGCCTGCCAAGGCGATGGCGTTATAAAGATCGAAATGCATTTTCTGCCCGACGTCTACGTCACCTGCGACGTCTGCAAGGGCAAGCGCTACGATCGCGAGACGCTGGAGGTCAAATATCGCGAAAAGTCAATCGCCGACGTGCTCGACATGACGGTGGAGGAGGCGGCGCGACTGTTCAAGGCGGCGCCGGCGATCCGCGACAAGCTGGAAACGCTTAAGCGCGTTGGGCTGGATTATGTCAGCGTCGGCCAACAGGCCACGACGCTGTCTGGCGGCGAGGCGCAGCGCGTGAAGCTAGCCAAGGAGCTGGCGCGCCGCTCCACCGGCCGCACGCTCTATATCCTCGACGAACCGACCACGGGCCTGCATTTCCACGATGTCGCCAAGCTGCTCGAAGTGCTGCACGAACTCGTCGAGCAGGGCAACAGCGTGGTGGTCATCGAGCATAATCTCGAAGTCATCAAGACAGCGGATTGGGTCATCGATCTCGGCCCCGAAGGTGGCGACGGCGGCGGCGAGATTGTCGCCGCAGGCCCGCCGGGCGAGATCGCGAAAGAGAAGCGGAGTTACACGGGGCGCTATCTCGCGCAAGCGATGGCGCGGCGGCCGTCTGCAGCGACTAACCCGGCAGGAGCGCGAAAAGCGCGAAACAATTAGGAGCGAAAAGTGTTAGAAGCGGATCAAAGTCGTGATGGTGGCCGAGATGCCGCTCAAGTCTTATTTATCACCCTAAAATTGCAAAGTGAATTGCTGTTATCTCTCATTCGGTCCGGAGGCTTGTCAGTCGAACAAGCAACTCCGATTGTTGCGTCAATATCCCTTGTGGCCCGAGCTTGGAGCAGGCGATTTCCCGACGGGCCTAACATGCTTGAAGATCTTTCGGAGCTTTGCGAGCGGTGTCGAATACAAATAACAGCTTTCGGCACCGAGGACGGGAGGCGTGGCGAGCTGGGTGACGAGCAAGATCGTTAACGTGAGAGAGTTTGCGTAACCTTAAGAGTTTGCCGCGCTTCCCATTTCTGCCGCGCCGCCTCCAACCCCCAGACGACGCCCAAGAGCATCAACACATGCCGCCAATGATCAATGTCGATCTGGAAGGCCTGCATGAAGAAAGCAAGGAGCACCGGAAAAAAGATCTGCGCCTGACGTTGGAAGGGCGATGTTCGGAACATAAGACGAAAACCGATGAACACGGTGACGCCCACGATCAAGATGAACGTAAATCCGCCGAGCCAGCCGGCGTTGGCGAAGGCGCCGATATAGGAGTTATGAGGTTCGAGATCGAAAATCGTGCGGAAGCGCAGCGGGCCGAAGCCCCAAAAGTGGTCGACCAGCATGGGCAAAGATCGGAGCTGATTGCCGAACCGCCCGGTGGAGCCCTCGTCGTAATCTTGCGTCACCGAGGCGCGCTGCAGGAACAATTCGCGCGTCGACTCCATCGACAGGAGCACTAGAACGACCAGAGCGCCAATCGCGATCGCGACCAAGGCCGAGACCGCGATGCGGCGCTTCAGGCGCGCGTCGCTAGTGGTCGCGTAAGCGGCGGACGCCATCAGCGCCATGGAGACCATCGTCGCTCCCCACGAGCCGCGCGAGAACGACAGAAAATCGGTGGCGACGATGATCGCCAACATGATGGCCGTCGCGACGACATGCCGCGCGCGCGCGAACATCAGGTTTTGAGAAAGGTAGAGTACGCCTAGGATCAGATAGGAGCCCAGCACGTTAGGGTCCTTGAAGGTTCCGGAAACACGACCCCATTTTGAAAAAATTTCGCCTAGTCCGGCGATATCGAAATAGCCGAGCAGCCCGCAGATCGCCGCGATCAGCACGCCGCCGGTGAAACCGGAGAGAATAAGCTCCGCGCGTTCGAGCGTGCGATTCCCCACGAACAACGCGAAAAACAGCGCGGTGAGCGTCAGATAGGCCGACTGGTACTGATACATCGCCGAGTCCGCGACGCTCCAATAGGGGATCAGCGCCAAAAAGCCGAGAATCGTGTAAGTGACGATGAGGAAGGCGAATAGCAGAAAACTGCGGTGTAATGTGAATCCGCCAAGGAACCACAAGGGCATCGCGATCAACGACGCGAAGTCGTAAGGCGACGGCTCGACCAGCGAGATGGCGCCGGAAAGCACGAAAATCCAGACGGCGGCGTTGACAAGTTTCTGGTAGTCGAAAACCGCGCCGGAAGACGCGTTCGCGCCCGCCGCGCCGAGATCGGTCATCGACGCGCCCGCCGCGCGAGCGCTTCGCGGTATCCGTCCATGACGCCGTCGACCATGCCGGAGAGCGAAAAGCGCGCGCCGACATAGTCGGCGAGTTCTCGGGATTTCGACGTATTCTCCTTTGGCGTCGCGTCAAGGACGCGCGCGAGCGCGTCGCGCAGACCTTCGGGATCGTCGCAGCTGATCAGTCGGTCGCTATACGGGCCAAAGATTTCCGCCATGCCGCCGACGCGCGTCGCGACAATCGGCATCTGCGCCCCGGCCGCCTCGAGAACGATATAAGGCAAGGATTCCGCGCGGCTTGGAACAACAAGCGCGCGCCCCGTCGCGAATGCGTCGCGGGCCGCCATCGGCGCCGCGAAGGCCAGCTGTGATGCGACGCCAAGCTCGGTCGCGCGCGAGCTCAGGGCCGCCTTTTCCGGGCCGTCGCCCACCAGCGCGAGGCGCGGCCGTCGTTGCCTCGTGGTGGCCAACAAACCCAGCGCGTCGATCAACGTGTCCAAGCCCTTGGCGGAGCGAAACTCGCCCACATAGAGCAGATCAGCGGCGTCGTCCGCTGGCGTCACCGGCTCGAGCTCGCGGGGCGCGATGCCATTGCGCACCACGCGCGCGAGGTGGCGCGGCTTGCCCACGAAGCTTTCGAAGCGATCGGCGATGTAGCCGCTCTCGAACAACAGAAGGTCGGTGCGCCACGCGAGGATGGCCTCGATCATCATGAACAGGCGATGACTAACCGTCCCGGGACGATAGTTGAGGCTTCCGCCATGCGGCGTATAGGCGCGCACCGCGCGAAGACCCGGCCTCGGCGAACCAGCGAGCCGCGCCAGAAAGCCGCCCTTGGACCCGTGGCCATGAACCACGTCGGGATCCAGCTCAACGAGTCGCCGGCCAACGGTCAGGAGCGCCGAAATATCGCTCGCGTGAGGCAGCCGGTGAATCGGAAGACGGAGCAAACCGAGTGAAAGAGATGGCGCGAGTTCCGCGAGCTGCGCGGCGCCACGAGCGCCCCCCGTCAATGAATCGGTGATAAGCCCGACCTCATGTCCTCGCGCGATCTGTTCGCGCGCGAGATCGAGCACATGACGAAACAGGCCGCCAACCGGAGCTCGCAATACGTGCACCACGCGCATGGGGCGCTTGTCGGGGTCGAGGCTGTTCCGGCTGCCTTGCGTCACCTGCATCGCGCTTTCGTGTTTTGGCCGAACTGGCGCACCGGCGCGGCGAATCCACGCGCGAAAACCTTATATTCGCGATGGTAAATTTTGGGTGAGCGCGTTCGCGAAAGTTAGCCTTGCAGCGGCGCGTCGGGCACGCTGCGGGGCATCGCTTCCGCCTCGGCGGCGTCTTTACCCGCCAACCCCGTATGTTCGCTCTCCGTCTCCTGATCCTTGCGCGGGTCTCCTTCCGTCGGCGGACGTTTCTTGCCCGCCTCGATAATGTCGCGCTCGGGCCGCGGCAACACCGGTCCTTCGGGATAGACGAAACCCAGCGTCTTGGCGCCAGCCTCGTCGGCGATCACCACGACATGCGCGGCGCCGCCATTCTTCAGACGGCCAAACAGCAGCTCGTCGGCGAGCGGCGTCTTGATATGCGTCTGGATCACCCTCGCCATCGGTCTCGCGCCCATCGCCTCGTCGTATCCGTGCTCGACAAGCCAAGCGCGCGCTTCATCCGACAGGTCGATCGTCACATTGCGGTCGGCGAGTTGCGCCTCCAGCTGCATGATGAATTTGTCGACGACCCGCGCGATGATCTGCGGCGGCAGCGCTCCGAAAGGCACCACGGCGTCGAGACGATTACGAAACTCCGGCGCGAACAGGCTGTTGATCGCCTCGCTATAATCGCGGCCTTGCTTGGACCGGGTGAAGCCGATCGGCGCGCGCGAGAGATCGGCCGCGCCGGCGTTGGTTGTCATGATCAGGATCACATTACGGAAATCAATCGTCTTACCGTTATGATCCGTCAGCTTCCCGTGATCCATCACTTGCAACAGGATATTGAAAAGATCCGGATGCGCCTTTTCGATTTCATCGAGCAGCAGCACGCAATGCGGATGCTGGTCGATGGCGTCGGTCAGAAGCCCGCCCTGGTCGAACCCGACATAGCCGGGAGGCGCGCCGATCAGGCGGCTCACCGTGTGACGCTCCATATATTCCGACATATCGAAGCGCACCAGCTCGATGCCGAGCGAGACGGCGAGTTGGCGCGCCGCCTCGGTCTTGCCGACACCGGTCGGGCCGGAGAACAAATAGCAGCCGATCGGCTTCTCGGGATCCCGCAGTCCGGCGCGCGCCAGCTTGATCGCTGTCACCAGCGCGTTAACAGCCTTGTCCTGACCATAGACGACCCGTTTCAAGGTTTCGTCGAGATGCGCCAGCACTTCCGCGTCGTCCTTGGAGACGCTCTTTGGCGGAATCCTCGCCATTGTCGCGATGGTCGCCTCGATCTCCTTGAGGCCGATGGTTTTCTTGCGCTTCGAATCGGACAAAAGCATCTGAGCGGCGCCGCTCTCGTCGATGACGTCGATCGCCTTGTCGGGCAGCTTGCGGTCGTGGATATAGCGCACGGACAATTCGACGGCGGCCTTGATCGCCTCGCCGGTATAGCGGATTTTGTGGAAGTCCTCGAAATAGGGCTTCAAGCCCTTGACGATCTCTATGGCGTCGGGAATCGACGGTTCATTTACGTCGATTTTCTGGAACCGCCGCACCAGCGCGCGATCCTTCTCGAAATACTGACGGTATTCCTTGTAGGTCGTCGAGCCGATGCAGCGCAGCGCGCCCTGCGCCAGCGCGGGCTTCAACAGATTGGAGGCGTCCATCGCGCCGCCGGAGGTCGCGCCCGCGCCGATCACCGTGTGGATCTCATCAATGAACAAGATCGCGTTCTTGTGCTGCTCGATCTCCTTGACGACCTGCTTCAGACGCTCCTCGAAATCGCCGCGATAGCGGGTTCCCGCGAGCAGCGTGCCCATGTCGAGCGCGAAAATAGTCGCGCCGGAAAGCACCTCGGGCACCTCCCCAAGAACGATCTTGCGCGCCAGCCCCTCGGCGATGGCTGTCTTGCCGACGCCGGGATCGCCCACGAGCAACGGATTATTCTTCTGACGCCGGCACAGCACCTGAATCGTGCGCAGAACCTCGGCCTCCCGGCCGATCAACGGATCGATGCGCTGATCGCGCGCCTTCTTATTAAGATTGACGCAATAGGCGTCGAGGGCGCCTTCCTTCTTGCGGGAGTCGCCGTCACGACCGTCCCGCGCCTCGTTCCTGTCGGCGTCATCCTCCGCGCCGCGCGGGCCGCGCGAGGGGTCGGATAGGCCAATCCGCTTGGCGATGCCGTGGCTGATGTAGTTCACCGCGTCATAGCGCGTCATGTCCTGTTCCTGCAGGAAATA
>JBAUVQ010000074.1:0-12271 GCA_049583305.1 Methylocystis sp. | reverse complement strand
CGGCAAGGGCGTTTGTTTCGACACCGGCGGTCTCGACATCAAGCCGTCGGGCGCGATGCTCCTGATGAAAAAGGACATGGGCGGCGCGGCGGTGGCCTTGTCGCTGGCCTCGATGCTGCTCGATGGCGCCGTTCCCGTGCGCTTGCGCGTCATTCTGCCGATTGTCGAGAATTCGGTGTCGGCCGACGCCTTTCGGCCGGGCGACGTTTATCCGTCGCGCAAGGGGCTTTCGGTCGAAATCGGCAACACCGACGCCGAGGGGCGGCTGGTGCTCGCCGACGCGCTGGCGCTGGCTTGCGAGGACGAGCCGGATCTGCTGTTCGATTTCGCGACGCTGACCGGCGCCGCCCGCGTCGCGCTTGGCCCGGAATTGCCGCCCTTCTACACCGGCTGCGACGCGCTTGCCCGCGAGATCGCGGAGCGGGGCGCGGCGGCCAACGACCCCGTCTGGCGCATGCCGCTTTGGGACGCGTACGACAGCGGGCTCGACGGCAAGATTTCCGACGTCGTCAACGTCACCAGCAACGGCATGGCCGGCTCGATCACGGCGGCGCTGTTTTTGCGCCGCTTCGTCGCGGACCCGTCGCGCTGGGCGCATTTCGACGTCTATTGCTGGAACCCCTCGACGAAGCCCGGCCGCCCGGAAGGCGGCGACATTCAGGCCGCGCGATTGCTCTATGACCTGATCGAGGCGCGCGCCGCCAAGGGGAGGGCGTCGTGAGCGAGGTTTTCGACAGGCGGTTGACCCCCGCGCGGCCCGATCTCGCCGCGAAATATCTCGAAGGGCGCGTCGAAGCGGCGCGCTTCGTCGAGGGCGTCGTCATGCAGGTCAAGGAGGGTATCGTTGACGTGAAGCGCGAGCCGCGCCCCGACGCCGGCCTCGACACGCAGGCGCTCTACGGCGAGTTCGTGACCGTCTACGACGAAGAGGAGGGCTGGGCCTGGGGCCAGCTTTCGCGCGACAAATATGTCGGCTGGATCGCCGCCAACACGCTGTGGAGCAAGCTCCATGCGCCGACGCATCGCGTCAGCGCGCCGCGCACATTCGTTTATCCGCGTCCAGGCATAAAAGACCCGCCGTTGCTCGCCTTGCCGCTCGGCGCGGAACTCGCGATCGTCGAGATGCGCGACAATTTCGCGGTGACCGGCGAAGGCGGCTTCGTCTTCGCGAAACATCTTTCGCCCATTGACGCGCCCGCCGCGGATTTCGTCGCCGTCGCCGAGACCTTGATTGGCGCGCCCTATCTTTGGGGCGGGCGCGGGTCGATGGGGATCGACTGTTCCGGCCTCGTGCAAAACGCGCTTCTGCTCGTCGGCGTGAACGCCCCTCGCGACACCGATCTGCAACAGGGCGCGCTCGGTCGACCGCTCGCCGAGGGCGAGGCGCTCGCGCGCGGCGATCTCATATTCTGGAAGGGCCATGTCGGCGTGATGCGTGACCCGCTCACGCTGCTGCACGCCAACGCGACTCACATGATGGTGACGAGCGAGCCTTTCGGCGACGTGCGCGCGCGCAACATCGCCGCTGGCGCTGGCGACGTGACGGCGATCAAACGGCTGGATTTGGCGGCGAGGGAGACGACATGAGGCAAGGGCTCTATCTCGAGGATCTCGCGGTCGGCCAGATCTACCGCGCCGGGCCTCTGAAGCTGGAGGCGGAGGATTTGATCCGCTTCGCCCGCGACTACGATCCGCAATATTTTCACACCGACCCCGAGGCCGCCAAATCCAGCATGTTCGGCGGGCTGATCGGCAGCGGCTGGCAGACGGCGGCCCTGACCATGCGGCTGGTCGTCGAGAGCGGAGCTCCCTTCGCCGACGGGGCTGTCGGCGTCGGCATCGAACTCGCGTGGCCGCGCCCCGTGCGCCCCGGAGACAGCATCCGCGTGGAGGCGGAGGTGACGAACCTCGCGCCTTTGCGCTCGCGACCGGACCGAGGAATCGCGACCTTCAAGATCGTGACGCTCAATCAAAAAGACGAGGTCGTGCAGACGCTATCGGGAAAGATGATCATTTCCGCGCGCGGCGGGCGAAGCGGGGCTTAGCTCTTCATGCCCTGCTTGGCGATGGGTTGGCCCGGATCGAGATAGAGCGCGCGCTGGTAGGATTGCTGCGCCTGGGCGCGATCGCCGTTGCGGTCGTAGGCCAGGCCGAGCCAGGCCCAGGACATCGCGCTCTTGCTGTCGACGTTCAGCGCCGCGTTGAAGTCCTCGATCGCCTTGTCGTATTTGCCGAGGCTCACGAAACTTTCGCCGCGCGCCTGATAGGGCGCCGCCGCGAATGGATCGCGGTCGATCGCGTTGTCGAAATCGGTCACGGCGCGCGCATTGTCGCCGAGCTTTTGATGAATGAGCCCGCGCGCGTGGAACGCCTGCGCGTTCTCGGGATTGAGGCGGATGGCGGTGTCGAGATCGGCGCGCGCCTGATCGAGATTGCCCTGCAGGCGCAGCAGATTGGCGCGGCCGATATAGGCCGGCGCGTGTTTCGGATTGGCCGAGATGGCGCGGTCGAAATCCGTGCGCGCGAGATCGTTGCGGTTGCTTTGGCGATAGGCCAGCGCGCGATTTGTGTAGGCGACGAAATTATTGGGATCGAGCCGGATCGCCTGGGTGAAGTCGTCGATGGCCTCGGCGAATCGGCCGATGCGGGCGTAAGCCGCGCCGCGGGTGTTATAGGCCTCGGGGCTCGACGGATTGCGGCGAATCACGTCGGACAGCGATTCGATATTGGCCTGCGCGGATCTGGGGTCCGTCTCGGTGACCTCGGCGATTCCGCGTCCGGGCCGTTCGACGACCTGATCCGTCAGGCAGCCGCCAAGCGCCAGCGCGGCCAGCGCGGCCGCGCCAAATCCCAAGGCGCGATGGCGCCACGAGTTTTTTTCGCGCGCCGCCGCGTGGGTCTCGCCCATGCCGTCAGATCCTTCCAAAATGTCGCGTCGGTGAGAGGCCGTCCGCGAACGCAAACCCGAGAATGCGCCGCCGCAGTGGCGACATTAGGACCACTTAACCTTAATGGAGCGTCAACGCGCGCCGAAAGCGGGCTTTAGCGCGCGCCGAAAGCCGGCTTGGGCTTCATCGGCAGCAAGCCTTCGCGCTGCAGCTTCTTGCGCGCCAGCTTGCGGGCTCTACGGACCGCCTCGGCCTTTTCGCGCGCCCGCTTCTCGGACGGCTTCTCGTAATGGCCGCGCAGCTTCATTTCACGGAAAATACCTTCGCGCTGCATCTTCTTCTTGAGCGCCTTAAGAGCCTGATCGACATTGTTGTCGCGAACGAGAACTTGCACGAAGCGATCCTATGGTTGAGGGCCCCCGCGTTTCGCGCGGCCGGCGTGTGATTTACGAAAATAGTCAGCCGGGCGCTGAAGGCAGCACCTGACCCGTGAGGCGCGGAATAACAGAATCGCGCCGCCCTGTCCACGGGGGACCGGCGGATTTTGGGGGAGGGCGCGCCGCGAGAAGCCTAGCGCTTCCACTCCAGCTCAGTAGCCGCCGCTTCCAACCAAGGGATGGATGCCACCCAGATCCTGGCTTTTGCGGCGCGGGCGCGCCTTGTTGCGCTTGGCGACCTGCTCGATGGGGGGCGCCTTCGTCAGGACAAGAGAGTTGGCGCCGGCGGTCGGCAGGGCGGACGCCTCGGGCAGGCCGAGAGCGCAAATGAAAATCGCGGCGAGAACGTAACGCATGAGTACTCTCCTCTTGGGCCGTTGGCTCCGGAAAGGCTGGATGCTACCATAACAGCGGCTTGCGTGGGAGCGGGGACTTGGGCGCTCGCGCCCGCCCGACGGGCTCCCGCCGGCGGCTGAAATAAAATTGACAAACCGCGGCGTCGCGGGTTATGCAACCGTCGCTTCGGCGCGGCGGTTTCGCCGCGTTTTGTTTTTGCGCCTTCGGGCGGCGGGAATAAGCCGAAGCCAAAACCGTTCGCAAGAAACGGTGAAACGCCAAGAAGTCCGGTCGGCGCAACGTCGTCAGAGCCGGAGGAACTAAAGGATAACAGACAATGTTCGCGGTTATCAAAACAGGCGGAAAGCAATATAGCGTCGCCGCCGGAGACACCATCACGGTCATGGCCCTCGCGGGCGTCGCGGGCGACGCGGTGACTTTCGACGAAGTGCTGCTCGTCTCCAAGGACGGCGCCGCCACGATCGGCGCCCCGACCGTCGCGGGCGCCAAGGTCATCGGCACGATCGCCGAGCAGGCGCGCAGCCCCAAGAGCATCGCCTTCAAAAAGCGCCGCCGCCAGAACTCGAAGCGCAAGCGCGGTCATCGCCAGGACTTGACTCGCGTCAAGATCACCGCGATCGAAGGCTGACGCGTTCGGGCGTGCAATCGCGCGCCGGGCATGCTTAAATACGCACCAACGCGCATCGGCGCGCATCCCATTCCAGCGGCGCCTAGGGCGGTCCGCTAAAAATTTCGGAGCGGAAAGATGGCTCATAAAAAAGCAGGCGGTTCGTCCCGCAACGGCCGCGACTCGGACGGCCGGCGCCTCGGCGTCAAGAAATTCGGCGGCGAATCGGTGATCGGCGGCAACATCATCGTGCGCCAGCGCGGCACCAAGTGGCATCCCGGCCGCAATGTCGGCATGGGCAAGGACCATACGCTGTTCGCGCTCGTCGACGGCAAGGTGCTGTTTAAATCCACGAGCGGCCGAGCCAGCGTAACGGTTGTCCCGGCCTCGGTAGCCGCGGAATAGGCGACAGGATCTTAGACGAGACCCTCCGCCGGCCCTGCGACCCCCGGCGGAACAAAGGTCTTCGAAATCCTCGAACCCTTTGGCTTCAAGAGCGAAAGCTCCAAGCGAAACGTCCGGAAAAGGCCGCATTGGGCCTATAGGGAGAGCGGACCCCGCTTTCTCCCGTTTCGTCCGGGGCCGATTTTCGGTCATTCGCTTGGAGTTGAACGATGTTTCCCGAGATCACGCGCGACGATATTTTCCGGCTGGAGACGCCGCGTTTGTGGCTGCGTTGGCCGCGCGCCGCGGACGCCGAAGCGATCGC
This sequence comes from Methylocystis sp., assembly GCA_049583305.1. Lineage (GTDB taxonomy): Bacteria > Pseudomonadota > Alphaproteobacteria > Rhizobiales > Beijerinckiaceae > Methylocystis. The sequence goes on along the minus strand of JBAUVQ010000074.1, from coordinate 7,273 downwards.
GCGGTTTGCCGGGGATCCCGATGTCGCGTTGAAAACCGCCAATATTCCCTACCCTTACGAGTCCCGTCACGCTGATAGGCATATCATCGCGATGCGCGCGGCCAACACGACCGGGGAGGGGCTCTGTCTCGCCATGGCGCTCAAACGCCAGCCGAACGATTTGATCGGCCTGATCAATGTGATGGGCGCGGCCAACAGGGGGGCGTCGGCGCTCGGCTATTGGCTCGGAAAGCCCTTTTGGGGGCAAGGTCTTATGACCGAGGCGGCCACGGCTTTCGTCGAGTTGGTGTTCAATGTCTCCGCCGTGGGCGAGATCAACTCCACGGCGCTGCCTTCGAACGCGGCCTCGCTGCGCGTGCTGGAAAAGGTCGGCTTCGAGCCGACCGGAACCCGCGTCATCGTCGCGCCCCGGCGCGGCGGCGAGATTACAATTTCGACCGCGACGCTCAAACGGGGAATCGCGCATAGCTATTTCGGCGCCAGGCGCGCCAAGCTGACCTCGACATGAGTCAAACAGAATGAAATTCCTCGATCAAGCCAAGGTTCACGTGCGTTCCGGCGACGGCGGCGCCGGCTGCGTGTCGTTCCGGCGCGAGAAATTCATCGAATTCGGCGGGCCGGACGGTGGCGACGGCGGACGCGGCGGCGATGTCGTGGCCGAATGCGTCGAGGGGCTCAACACGCTGATCGACTATCGCTTTCAGCAGCATTTCAAGGGCAAGACCGGCATGCACGGCATGGGCAAGAACCGCGCCGGCGGGCGCGGCGCCGACGCCGTGCTCAAGGTGCCCGTCGGAACGCAGATCTATGAGGAAGACGAAGAGACGCTAATCGCCGATCTGACCCACGTCGGCGAGCGCATCGTCATCTGCAAGGGCGGCAATGGCGGCTTCGGCAACGCCTATTTCACGACCTCGGTCAATCGCGCGCCGCGCCGCGCCAATCCCGGCCAGGTCGGCATCGAGCGGACGATCGTGCTGCGGCTAAAACTGATCGCCGACGCCGGATTGATTGGCCTGCCCAACGCCGGAAAATCAACGCTCTTGGCCAGCGTCACCGCCGCGCGGCCGAAGATCGCCGACTACCCCTTCACGACGCTGCACCCCGGTCTAGGAGTCGTGCGCCGCGACGAGCGCGAATTCGTGCTCGCCGACATTCCCGGCCTCATCGAGGGCGCGCATGAGGGCCACGGGCTCGGCGACCGCTTTCTCGGCCATGTCGAGCGCTGCCGCGTGCTGCTGCATCTCGTCGACGCGACCGGCGAGCATGCCGGAAAGGACTATAAGACCGTGCGGCGCGAGCTTGCCGCCTATGGCGCGGAATTGGACGCCAAGGCCGAGATCGTGGCGCTGTCGAAGATCGACGCGGTGGACGCCGAACATTTGAAAAAACAACGCGAAAGGCTCAAGCGGGCGATGATCTCCGCCGGGCCGGTCGAGCGAGCCGAACGCACGGCGCCAATGCTGATGTCCTCGGCGACCGGGGCCGGCGTGACGGAGGCGCTGCGGGCGCTGCTCGCGGTCATTGACGAGAATCGCCGCGTTGAACAGGCGCCGAGCGAAGAAGCGGAATGGCGACCTTAAGCCACGGTTAAAGGCGTCCGCGCTCATTGACCAAAGGATCGCGACACGCTATTTCCAAGGTGGTATGAAGACGAGAACTCCCAGGAACTGGCAGTTGGGATCGACGACAGCTTCGCTGCTCGTCGCCTATATGCTTGTCCTGCAAGGTCTCGCGCTTGGTTTCGTGACCGGCGGCGAGGCGGGGATTTTCGCCGATTCGGTCTGCTTGACCAAGGCTCAGGCGCAGCTCGGCGGAGACCCCGCCGCGCCGGCGCCGACTCGGGGGCATGCCGACCAATGCTGCGTCTTCCATTGCGCCGGAGCAGGTTTTCCCGCTGCTTCCGCGTGGCAGGAGGCGCCGGTTCGGGCGCACCACGCGGGCGCCGCGTGGTCCGGCGACGCGACGGCTGTCTTCTTGCCTTGGCCGACCCTGCCCGTCGGCTCCAGAGCTCCCCCTGTCTCCATTCTCTGACGGCGGCCGCTAGGCCGCAACGAATCGCGCTATCCGTCCCCCAGGGGATGAGCAAGGCGCAATCGTCTCCTTAGAACCTGTAGCGGGGATTCGTTCCCGCCGCTCTCCACGAGCAGAGCGCCAGCTCCCGACGGGACGGGCGGGTTCCATCAAGGTCAGCGGAACATGGACTACGCATACCAACCCAAAAACCCACTATCCCGCAGGGGTCGCCCGCCGAAGTCGGCGCTCGCCTCTCTTTCGCTGACGCTGGAGACGGTGTCTCCACTCGAACGACACACTGTCGAGGAGCGCGGCATCGAAGTTGTCGAAAGCTATTTCGGCGCCGATGGGCGGCCGATCAAGCGCAAGAGCCTCGGCGCCGCCCGAATCGCGCGTTGCTACGATCAGCGCGGAAATCAGGTCGAAGAGGCCTATTTCAACACCGACGGTAAGCCAACGCCGCGCAAGGGGTTGGGCGTGGCCCGCATCCACTGGCGTTACGACGATAGCGGAAACAAGGTCGAGGCGGAGTTTTTCGGCGCCGACGGCGCGTTGCTGTCGCGAGAAAACGCCGAGCCGCATGGCGAACGGGAGCTTGAGCCGACGTAGCGCCTCAAGCGTTCGTCCCGCTCGCGGGGGAGGGAACAGGGCTAGAGTGCTGCCGTTTCAAGTTGAAACGGAAGCACTCTAAAGTCCTTGTTTTATCGTGTTTTCTTCACGCGAACCGGTTCCCACTTCGCTCGAAAACACTCTGGTCAGGCGCCCGCCTCCAACGCGGCCGAGCGCCTTATTCGACCCTGGCGATCAAGAAACCGTCCCAGCCCTTCGAGCCGACTGTTTGCAGCGCAGTCGCGGACACGCGGGGATTCTTGGCCACGGCGTCGAACAGCCTTCGGCCGCCCACCGCCATGGAGTCCATGTTGGAAAGATCGGCGACGGCTCCGGCGCGGATCACATTGTCGACGATGATTAGTCCGCCCGGACGCGAAAATTCGAGCGCCCAGTTGAAATACTCGGCGTTGTTCTCCTTATCGGCGTCGATGAAGGCGAGATCGACCGGGCCGAACCCTTCCGCCCGCAGCTTCGGCAGCAGATCGAGCGCCGGGCCGATGCGAATATCGACATGATCGCTCAGCGCCTCGCGGGCGATGTTTTGGCGCGCGACCTCGGCGTGCCGGGGTTCGAATTCCAAGGTCACGATCTTTCCGTCCGGTCCCAGCGCTCGCGCCAGCCAGATCGTTGAGTAGCCGCCGAGCGTTCCGATCTCCAGAACGCGCCGCGCTCCGATGGAGAGCGCCAGGAGATGCAGGAATTTTCCCTGCGCGGGGGAGACGTCGATTTTCGGCAGGCCGGCGGCGGCGTTGGCGCGCAGGGTGTCTCCCCGCGCGGCGCCGGCGCCGATGAGATGGTCCTCGATAAAGCGGTCGGAAGCGCTCCAATCGTCTTCTTGCATCGCCAACTCCGCATGTGCCGCGGAAGCTCACCGCGCCCTGATGATCCGATCATAGTCGTAATATTGATCGTTATAGCGATCGGCCACGGGCGGTTCGTCGTCGAGGTCGCGCCTGCGACCGCGTTTGCCGTTCTTGCGTCGCGGCGGCCGATCGTCGTCCTGCAATCGCGCGAGGCTCGTCGCGTCGCCGGAGATCTCGATCGCGCCGGCGCCGTATTGCTCCACCCAATCATAGAGTTCACGGGCGTGGTCCACCGACAAGCGCACGCAGCCATGCGACGCGGGCCGACCGAGCCCCCCCATGGTGGTTCCGTGGATCGCGAGGCCGCGCGAGAAGAAGATCGCGTAGGGCATGGGCGCCTGATCGTATTCGTCGGAAAAATGATCGGCGTCCAGGCGTTGCACGATAAAGCGCCCGGTCGGCGTCTCGAAGCCCGGGCGTCCGCTGGAGATTTTCCAGACGATCGGCGCCTCGCGGTTTTTGACGACGGTGATGCGCTGCCGGTCGAGATCGACGCGAATCTCGACCTTCGCCGCAACAGGGGCCGCGGAGCCCAACAAAGCCGCGAGCAGCATCAGGGAGCGGGACAGTTTACGCAACATGATCAGAACATAGCCACGTGGCGGACGAAGGTCCAGAGCGCGTCTAGCTCTTTGCTGGCGCGCGAATTGAAGCAGCCGCCAAGTCCGCGTCTAAAAGCCGATTTTGTCCCGAAAATTGGCGTCCGGCGGCTCAAAACGATATTACGACAGGAACGTTCCCGATGACGGTGCCGTTTTGGATCGCGAACTCAGCCGCCGCTCCCACGGCCAGCCTTGGCTATTTCCGCGCCGGCGCGCGGCGTCGCCGCGCGATGAGCGAAGGCGCCAAAGGGGATGGTTTCGAGATGGCGACGTTGAGCGTCGAGCAGTTGGACGAAAATTACGACCTCTGGCGCGATCTGGCCATGCGCGCGCTCGAACCCAACGCCTTCCTCGAACCGGGCTTCGCGCTGTCCTTGTCGCGGCATTCGCCCGCGAGATCCCGTCCGCGATTTGTCGGCGTCTGGCGCGAGGGCGAAAACGGCCAAGAGGCGCGCCGACTCGTCGGCTTGTTTCCACTGACGCCGCGGAATTCCTGGCTTGGCGGCGGCCTCGCGTCGCTCTGGCTCGACAAGCAAGCCGCGCTGGCGACGCCTCTGCTGGATCGGGATCAAGCCGCCGACGTCGTGGAGCGGTTTTTCGACTGGCTGGCCAAGACGGACTCGGCGGCGGGCGTCATCTTCCCGCGTCTGGTGATGGACGGTCCGACCCATCGCGCGATACTGGCCGCCGCGCGGCGGTCGGGGCGGTCGGTCGAGATCGTCGAGCATTTCGAGCGCGCGATGCTGGCTCGGGGCTCGGATCCCCGCGAGCTGTGGACGCGCGGCGCGGGGAAAAAGGCGCTCAAGGATCTGCATCGCCGCCAGCGCCGGCTCGCCGAACAGGGCGCGGTCGAATTTTCGATGGTCTCGTCGCCGAATGAAGTGCGCGTGGCGCTGGAGCAGTTTCTGGCGCTCGAGGCTTCGGGCTGGAAAGGCAAGAGCGGCGCGCTGCTGGCGCATCCGGCGCTTTCCGCCTTCGCGCGCGGCGCGACGCGGCTTTTGGCGCGCGAGGATAAATGTCGCGTCGCCCGCCTGACGCTGGCGGGACGCCCGCTGGCGATGGGCGTGGTGATCGAGGGCCGGGGCCGCGCCTATTTCTGGAAAATCGCCTTCGACGAGGAGTTTCGCGCCCAGGCGCCGGGAATTCATCTGCTCCATGAATTGACCCGGGAGATGGCCGCGCGCGCCGATATCGACATGACCGATTCCTGCGCCATCGCCGATCATCCGATGATCGACCGTTTTTGGCCGGATCGCGTCGCCATCTGCGACTTGGCCGTGCAATCGCGCGCGGGCGGAAGCGGCTTCGACGCCGCCTGCCGCGCCGACGCGCTGAAGCGGCGTCTGCGGGCGACGGCGAAGCGAGTTTTCCTGCGCCTGATGGGACGCAAGGCGAGCTAACGGGTAGGACCTTGCGCTGGGAGCCCTGATTTACGAGTTGAGCGCGGAGAATTCCGCGGTCCCAAATGCGCCAATTCCAGACATGAGTTGGAAGCGCTTCGTCAGAAGGCCCCCGCGCCGTCGGGCGTGCCCAAGCCCGTGGGGCCGTTATAGCCTGGGCCGGCGTTGCACAGATACGTGCCGCAATTTCCGTCGCTTCCAGAAGTGACGTTGAACAGGCTACTTGTGCCGTAGTAGGGGTTGCTTCCGTAAACAACCGAGCCGTTGCTGACACCGTAAACCCCGGCGATGATCTGAGCGGAAACGCTGGTTCCTCCAAAAACTAGCCAGCCGTACGACCTCGCGGAAACCGGGCCATATACGGCGACACCCGTGTTGGGATCGGCCACGGCGGAGACATCGGCGACCATCCGGTTTTGGGGGCAGGCCGTATCGTAAGGGGTCTGCCACATGGGTTGGGGGTAGACAGCGCTACAGCCGCTACCGGCGCCGGACCAAGCCGTCTCCGACCAACCACGCGAAGCCGAGTCACTTTTAGCCAAGCTGGTGCCGCCAACCGCGGTCACGTGGGGCGAGGAGGCGGGGAATTCCACGCCGTAGCCGCTATCGCCCGAACTCACGGTGACGGCGATGCCGGCATGATTGTAGGCGATTTCATACTGTGACGAACCCGCTTCGCCGCCGCCATAGCTGTTGGAGATGACATGCGCGCCCAGTCCCGCCGCGGTTTTCACCGCCGCCGCGAGGTCTGAAAAGGACCCGGAATTTGCCTCGACCAGAATGATCTTGCAGTTCGGGCACATGGCGCTCACCATGTCGAGATCGAGCGCTTGTTCTTGGGCCCAACCGGTGTTCTGCGGCGGATAATTTTGCTTGGAGCCGTTCTGATTGTACTTGGCGAAGCATCCGTTGGCGGTCGTGCACGCGGGGAGTCCGAACGTGGAACGATAGACAGCCAGATTCGACTCCGCGTCGGCGTAGCCATAGGCGTCGACGATGGCGATGGTCGTGCTCGAACTGCCGGAGGCTGTGATATTGTAGGCCGCGCGCAGATCCGACGGACGATATCCTGCCTCGGTCGCCTCTGAGTTCCCTTCGTGCTCAAGGGGTTTTCCCGAGGGATCGGTCACCACGTGAGCGTGACAGCGCGCGGTTCCCGCCACGACTGGTCCGGAACAAGCCTCGATGTGATAGGTGTTTCCCGAGCGGCGGACGGTTTGACTGAAGCCGATCGACGGCGTTCCAAATGCGACCGCCGCGGCTAAAAGAGCAATTGTTGTCGTTCTCATGTTCCCATCTCCATGAACGGCCATGAGCCGCCGTCGGGACGCGCCGCTTTTCGCTAGCGCATTCAGCCGCGTGCTAGGTAATGGTTTTACTAGTCGTCAGGAGACGCAACTTGTTCGTCGCCGCAGGGATAACAACGGGTTTCCCGACTTCAAATAACCGCGTTAACAGGCCGGCTTTTGCGACAAGCCACGGTTACCCCAATCGGCGAAATGATGTGTTCCGCCGCGAGGGCTCATTTCCTTGGCCGCGAAAATCCCGCCGCCGCTCTTTCGCCGCGGTCGCGCGCGACTTAAGAGACGAAGCAGCGTCACTTTTCCAAGCGAGACCCCAGGCGAGACCCATGTCCGAACCAAGCCCCGGCTTTTACCTCGTCACGCCCGTCATCACCGAGGCGGAGCCCTTTTTGCCCGCGCTACGCGCCGCGCTTGCGAACGCGGATGTTCTCAGCGTGCTGCTGCGGATGGGGCCGCTCGACGGCGCCGCGGCGGCG
>JBAUVQ010000073.1:0-1848 GCA_049583305.1 Methylocystis sp. | reverse complement strand
GCACTGCCCTGCGCCGAAACCGCCGCCATGCTGTTCTGAGCGTTGCTCGCCTCGGGTAAGATCACCATGCGGAAGTTGGGCGGGTGGGAGAGTCTCGCCGAAAAGCCGTCCGATCAACTCATTGACCTCGCCGCTTGATCGGATAGCGTCATGCCGCTCGGAACTGCGTCAGCAAATTCCAACACGCTTCGCGACGGGACAGAGCTGGCCCCGCTTGTCTGGACAGCTCCCTGCGGATTTTGAGTGGATCTCTGCCGGGGTTTGCTGAACGCGGGGCTTGTCGATTTTGTCACGGCGGCGGGAGGGCCGGAGGGCCGACCAGAGCTGCGACAAAATCGACGGCGACGGTCATGCGGCCATCGCCGTTTCCTGTTTTGCGAAATAGGCCTCGTCGGGCGTGCGCCCGTCAAGCGCCGAATGCGGACGCCGCTCGTTGTAAAAAGCCAGATACCGGCCGATCGACGCGCGGGCCTCGGACACGCTGTCATAGGCCTTGAGATAAATCTCCTCGTGTTTGACGCCGCGCCACAGCCGTTCGACGAAGACGTTGTCGCGCCAAGACCCCTTGCCGTCCATGCTGATGGCGATCTTCGCATCCAGCAGCACGCTGGTGAAGTCATTGCCGGTGAATTGGCTGCCCTGGTCCGTGTTGAAGATTTCAGGCTCGCCGTGTTTCGCCAGCGCCTCCTTCAGGGCCTCGACGCAGAACTCCGCCTCCATCGTGATCGACACGCGATGCGAAAGCACCCGTCGGGTCGCCCAGTCGACGACCGCCGCCAGATAGACGAAGCCGCGCGCCATCGGGATGTAGGTGATGTCCATCGCCCAGACATGGTTGGGTCGCTCGACCTTCAGCTTGCGCGGGAGATAGGGATAAATCTTGTGCCCCGGCGCAGGTTTGCTGGAGTTCGGGCGGCGATAGATCGCTTCGATGCCCATGCGCTTCATCAGCGTCGCGACATGCCGGCGACCCACCGCGTCGCCCTCGCGCCGCAGCAGATCGCGCAGCATCCGCGCGCCGGCGAAGGGATGTTCGAGATGCAGCGCGTCGAGGCGGCGCATCCGTTCGAGGTCTCCGGCCGAGACCGGCCGCGGCTTGTAGTAGACGGAGCCGCGGGCGACGCCCAGCGCCTTCGCCTGCCGGGCGATCGAAAGATCATGCTCGCGGTCGATCATCTTTTTGCGCTCGGCAATCCCGCCTTGGTGAGCGCGCCGGACAAAAAATCGTTCTCGATCGTCAGTTCGCCGATCTTTGCATGAAGACCCTTCAGGTCGACGGCAGCCTCCTTCGGCTCCGTCTTCTCCTGCCCGAACACGCCGGCCGCGCCTTCCAGCAACTGGCTCCGCCACGTCGTGATCTGGTTCGGGTGAACGTCTAACTGCTGCGCCAACTCAGCGAGCGTCTTCTCGCCCTTGATCGCAGCCAAAGCCACTTTCGCCTTGAACGCCGGGGAATGCGTCCGGCGGCTTCTCTTCGTCATCGAATGATCCTGATCCGCAGCGAGAATCCTCGCCGCTGTCAGGCAGAAAATCAAATCCGGCCACTGTCCGAATTTCCGGGGCCGGCTCTGTGGTCTGGCCTTCGGTTTGGCCGTTGGACCAGTGCGACGCGATGGCGGCGCCGATCGCGCTGTTGTCGTTCGCGACGCCGTTGGCAAACGACGTGATCAGACTTGATTGCGCGGGTTCGATCCACGGGGCGAGTTCCTCGCCAGCGCGCTTGCGGATCATCGCATGGAACGCATTGATGACGGCTCGCGCTTCGATCGGCGGCGCGACCCCGCCTTCGATCGCGGCGATGGTCACGGTCTCCGACTTCGTGAGATTGTCGCGGCCCGTCGTCATGAG
>JBAUVQ010000072.1:0-4389 GCA_049583305.1 Methylocystis sp. | reverse complement strand
AGGGAAAGGGGTCGCCGAGCTTGTAGGCTTCCGCGCTCGGGAAGCCGGCGGCCCCGTGGGTGTTGCCGACGCCGAAGCCCTGATCGATTTCCGGGTTGACCCATATTTCCGCGCCCTTCCAAAGACGCAGGCCGGCGTAAAGCGTAACGTCGGTGGTTTGCCGGAAGTCTCCCGCGAGCGGCAGACTGTTCGGCCCATCCGAGGCCGCGCGAATTCTGGGATAGCCTTGACCGACAAGCGTTGCCTGGGCGTGGAAATTGACGCGGTCTTCGTCCGTCAGGGTCCATCCGGACGGCCGCGCCTCGGATGCTCCCGACGGCGCGCCGGGGAGGAGGTTTCCGAACTGGTAATTCAAACCCAGACGCGCCGTGTGCATGGCGAAGTCGGAGCGGAACACCTCGTTGTTGTTCGGAAAGCCAACGGCTTTCGAGCCGAAGTTGGAATAGAGATATTCGAGCCGGGCCGTCCAGTTTGGAATGAGGGGAACCTCGAGGCCGCCGCCGACAACCCAGCCGGATCGCCAGAGAAAGGGAGCGTCCGTCGTCCCGCTCGAGGTCTGCGTCAGGGTCTGCTGGGTGCGAGCCCAAGCAAAGCCGCCCGTGCCATACACCAACCAATCGTTGAACACATAGCCGACGCGGCCGCGCACGGTCCCGGAGGTCTGCATCGCCTCCGTATAGCTGGCGGCTCCGAGTGTCGGCGAAATGAAATTGGCCGACGCGCCCGTGGTTTGGCCCGAAAGGTCGGGATAAGCGGGAAAGGTGAAGTCCGCCTCGAGCCCCATGAGCAGATGGGACGGGAGCAAAAAATTGTAGCCGCCCTGGAAGCCGCCGAGGAAGCTGCCCGCCTCGGTGAATGTGTCGATGGGCTTCGCGAGGCCGCTCGAACCCGCGATATCCGGACCGGACCAATTCGAGCGCCCGCCGGCATAGCCCATATGGCCGCCGAAATAGAAGCCGTTCCATGCGGGAAGCGGTGGCGTCGCGGGTGGCTGATCGGCCGCGCGCGCGGTTGACGCCGCGGCCAATGTCAGCAGCAAGGTAAAGCGGCGTAAGCTTTTCGCCGAGACGCCTCTCATCGAGCGAGCTCTCATATTCTTTCGCGCGGCTTCAGGCACTCTGGGGCTTTCCTCGATGACGAATCATTATACCGCGCATGCTCACGTTAGACAAAACTTGAATGCTTCATTTGGAAGTCTTCCATGACAGAAATGTTACATCGTTGCGTCTTGCCGCGTCCGTCGCGGCGAGGACGAAAACTCGGTCGAGTTTCGCCGACGCCGCGCCCCGCGCGATTTCGTGTGGACGCGATCCATGCATGAGCATATTTCTGCGCGGATTGGCTTTTTCGCGAAGCCAGACAGCCCCCAAGGATCGCGCGCGCATGTCGACTGCTTCTCCATCCTCCGGCCGCGGGATTTTGTCGATCCTGTTATGGACCGCCATCGGCGCCGCGGCGGTATTCGCGCTGTTCACGCTGGCCAACGCACGCGGCGAGAGCGTCAACGCGCTGTGGCTCGTCACCGCCGCTTCTTGCGTCTATCTGATCGGCTATCGTTTCTATGCGCTGTTCATCGCGCGCAAGCTGTTGCGGCTCGACGCCGCCCGCCCGACGCCCGCCCATCGCCGCAACGACGGCCTCGATTACGTGCCGACCGACAAATACGTGTTGTTCGGCCATCATTTCGCGGCCATCGCCGGCGCCGGCCCGCTGGTCGGCCCGGTGCTCGCCGCGCAAATGGGCTATCTCCCCGGCGCGCTGTGGCTGATGATCGGCGTCGTCCTCGCCGGCGCGGTTCAGGACATGCTCGTGCTGTTCATTTCGACGCGCCGCGACGGCCGCTCGCTCGGCGATCTCGTCAAAACCGAAATGGGCGAGGCCGCGGGCTTTGTCGCGATGTTCGGCATTTTGGCGATCATGGTCATATTGCTTGCGGTGCTCGGCCTCGTCGTGATCAAGGCGCTGGCCGATAGTCCCTGGGGCGCCTTCACCGTCTTCGCGACGCTGCCGATCGCCGTGTTCATGGGCGTTTACGGCCGCTATCTGCGCCCCGGCCACATCTTCGAAATGTCGCTGATCGGCTTCGCGATGCTGATCGCCAGCCTCGCGCTCGGGCGCGTCGTCGCGCAAAGCGAGACGCTGGCGCCGCTGTTCACTTTCAAGGGCGAGACGCTGGCCTTCATGCTGATCGGCTATGGCTTCGTCGCCTCGGTGCTCCCCGTGTGGCTGCTATTGGCGCCGCGCGACTATCTCTCGACCTTTCTCAAGATCGGCACGATCGCGTCGCTGGCCGTCGGCATTTTCGTCGTCTGGCCGGATCTCAAAATGCCGGCGATCAGCCGCTTCATCGACGGCACGGGGCCGGTGTTCGCGGGCAGCCTCTTCCCGTTCCTCTTCATCACCATCGCCTGCGGCGCCGTGTCGGGTTTTCACGCGCTGGTCTCGTCCGGCACGACGCCAAAAATGATCGCCGACGAGACGCAAATCCCATTCATCGGCTATGGCGCCATGCTGATGGAATCCTTCGTCGCGATCATGGCGCTGGTCGCCGCCTGCGTGCTGGAGCCCGGCGTCTATTTCGCGATGAATAGCGCGCCGGCGCTGATCGGCTCGACGCCCGAGGCCGCCGCGAACGTCATCTCCGGCTGGGGCTTCGCGATCACGCCGCAAGCGCTCGCCGACATCGCGACGCAGGTCGGTGAAAAGACCATTCTCTCGCGCACCGGCGGCGCGCCGACGCTCGCCGTCGGCATGGCGAAAATTCTCGCTTCCGCCGTCGGCGGCTCCGGCGCCATGTCGTTCTGGTATCATTTCGCGATTCTGTTCGAGGCGCTGTTCATCCTGACAACCATCGACGCCGGCACGCGCGTCGCGCGCTTCATGATTCAAGACTTGATCGGCAACTTCGTTCCCGCCTTCAATCGCTCGGGAGCCTGGATTCCCAATCTCACCGCGACCGCTCTCGCGGTGACGGGCTGGGGCTGGTTTCTCTATCAGGGCGTCGTCGATCCCCTAGGCGGCATCAACACGCTATGGCCGCTGTTCGGCATCGCCAATCAAATGCTGGCGGCGATCGCGCTGACGCTCTGCGCCGTCGTGCTGTTTCGCATGAAGCGCGAGACTTACGCCTTCATCGCGGTGGTTCCGACGCTGTGGCTTTACATCTGCACGCTAACGGCGGGCGTCGAGAAAATCTTCAACCCGGACGTTCGCATCGGCTTCCTCGCGCACGCCAAGCGTTTTGGCGAGGCGCTGGCGAGCGACAAGCTGCTCGCGCCGGCCAAAAACATGACGGAGATGCATCGCATCGTCTTCAACGATTATGTCGACGCCTCGCTCGCCGCGCTGCTGATCGCGCTGGTGCTGACTATGGCCGCCTTCGGCCTGCGCGCGATGCGCGACGCGCTTCGCAGCGAGGTCGCGACAACCAGGGAGACGCATGATGGAGTGCTGCAAACCGCTCCGGCTTGATCTTCAGCGCCTCGCCACGAAACTGCGCGCGGGAGCGGCGCTGATGGTCGGCCAACCCGATTACGACGTCTACGCGAAGCATCGCCGCGAAAATCATCCTCATGAGCCCATCATGTCGCGAGAAGAGTTTTTTTTGGAGCGCCAGGCGCGCAGGTTTGGCGAAGGCGGGGAGCGGGCGTTTCGGTGTTGTTGAGGGCGTGCCTCGCGGCGGACGCCGGATTGGCGTGAAGCAGCATCGCGAAGCCCCGCCCCTTTGCAATTTCCCCGCGCCGTCCGATAATGCCCCGAGAGCTTAGGGGGCGTTTTGAGCGAGCCATCTTATTATCCCTATCGCGCCTTCATTTCCTACAGCCACCGCGATCAATCGTGGTGCGATTGGCTGCACAAGGGATTGGAGAGTTTTCGCATCGACCCCGATCTCGCCGGGCGCGTGACGCCGGCGGGGCCGGTCCCGCGTCATTTGCGCCCGGTGTTTCGCGACCGCGCGGAGTTTGCCGCCGGCTCCTTGCACGAGCAGACCGTCGCGGCGCTGAAAAATTCGCAATTCCTGATCGTCCTCGCGTCACCGGCCTCGGCTTTGAGCGATTATGTCGACGCGGAAATCCGCCAGTTCAAGGCGCTGCGCGGCGAGGGCTTTGTGTTGCCGCTGATCGTCGAGGGCGCGCCGCCCGAGTGCTTCGCCCCGGCGCTGCGGACGCAAATAGGCCCCGATGGCGCGCCGACCGGCGCGCGCGCCGATGATGTCGCCGGCGATGTCGTCAAGGACGGCAAGCCAAGGGCGCTGATAAAAATCGTCGCCGGGCTGACGGGCCTGCCCTTCGATGATCTGTGGATGCGCCATGTCCGCGACACAAAAAAGCGCGCGGCCTGGATCGGCGCTGGCGGCGGCGCCTTCGCGGTCGCGGCGCTGGCGGCGGG
>JBAUVQ010000071.1:0-4583 GCA_049583305.1 Methylocystis sp. | reverse complement strand
ACACCAGCTCCTCCGCCACGCGCCCGCCCATCGCCATCGCCAGCATCGCGATCAGCTGCTCGTAGCTTTGCGAGATTTGATCGCGCTCCGGCAGGCCCTGCACCATGCCCAGCGCGCGCCCGCGCGGAATGATCGTCGCCTTGTGAATGGGGATCGAGCCCTTCATGTTCAGCGACACCAGCGCGTGACCGCCCTCGTGATAGGCCGTCAACTTCTTTTCGTCGTCGGTCATCATCAGAGTGCGCCGCTCCGCGCCCATCATGATCTTGTCGCGCGCGTCCTCGAACTCCGCCTTGGTCACGATCCGCTTCGAACGCCGCGCCGCCAGAAGCGCCGCCTCGTTCACGAGGTTCATCAAATCCGCGCCCGAAAAGCCCGGCGTCCCGCGCGCGACGACCTTCAAATCCACGTCCGGCGCCAGCGGCACTTTTCGCGCGTGAACCTTCAGGATTTTCTCGCGGCCGATGAAGTCGGGGTTCGGCACCTGAATCTGGCGGTCGAAACGACCCGGACGCATCAGCGCCGGATCGAGCACGTCGGGGCGGTTGGTCGCGGCGATCAGAATGATGCCCTCGTTGGCCTCGAAGCCGTCCATCTCGACCAGCAGCTGGTTGAGCGTTTGTTCGCGCTCGTCATTGCCGCCGCCCAAGCCCGCGCCGCGATGACGGCCCACCGCGTCGATTTCGTCGACGAAGATGATGCAGGGCGCGTTCTTCTTGGCCTGCTCGAACATATCTCGCACGCGAGACGCGCCGACGCCGACGAACATTTCGACGAAATCCGAGCCCGAGATGGTGAAGAACGGCACGTTGGCCTCGCCGGCGATCGCCCGCGCCAGCAGGGTTTTACCGGTGCCGGGAGGGCCGACCAGCAGCACGCCGCGCGGAATGCGCCCGCCAAGACGCTGGAACTTCTGCGGATCGCGCAAAAACTCGACGATCTCCTCCAAGTCCTCCTTGGCCTCGTCGACCCCCGCCACATCCTCGAACGTCACCCGACCCTGAGACTCCGTCAAAAGCTTCGCCTTCGACTTCCCAAAACCCATCGCCCGACCGCCCATGCCGCCGCCCTGCATCTGGCGCGACATGTAAATCCACACGCCGATGAACAGCACCAGGGGCAAGGCGTTCAGCAGCAGCGTCATCCAGAAGCCATACTGGTCGCCGGACGGCTTGGCGCTGATCTGCACCTTTTTAGCTTCCAGCTTCGATACGAGATTGGGATCGTTGGGCGTATACGTCGTGAAGCTGCGGTTATCCGAGAAATGACCCGTGACCTCATTGCCGGAGATGGTGACATCGTGAACTCGGCCCTCGTCGATCTGGACCATCAGCTCGCTGAAGGAAATGTCCCGGATCGGGGTGCGCGGCCCGCTTTGCTGAAACGTCACGAAGGCCGCCCCCGCGAGCGCGACGATGACTATCCACGGCGCATATCTTTTCCAATTCGCCTTCATGTCGTTTCTCTCCGCCAACTCGTGGCTCGTTCGCTTTGCGTCCGCCGGACCGCTCCCACATCGGCAAGTATGGCGTTTTGCCCAAAAAGGGTAGGGTGGCGGAGTCGCCAAATTAAGCGCATTATTCGCCAAATGGCGAGTTCTAGACGATAAAAATTATTGTCGCGGGGATAAATGCCTGTCTCGGCTCCGGTTTTGTTGGCCTGACCGACGCGCCTTCCGTCGATGCGCCTGCGTGGCGCCCGGGGCCTATCGCGTCGTGGCCCGCGCGAGACAGCGGCCCAAGGCCCAAGTCTTAGCCGCGCGAAAGAACCGCGAATACATTCCAGAAGCGCTGACTCGAATTCTGGACGCTTGCGTAAACGGAGTCGCTTCGGTGCTCGGAGGGCGAGCCGATGATCCAATGCGACCGTCGAGTTTAGTTCTAAGCTAAACCGGAGCTGGATCTAGCAACTTTCGTCGCGGCAACGCGAGATATCGCGCGCGCCTAATCTTATTGGCCCACGCTTCTGTCGTCGCCCACGAAATCGCTTGTCGGGAATGGCGCGGCGCGTGCGACGCAATATCATTCGGCCTTGAAACCTTTGCCTTACTCATGCGTTAATTTGCCGCAGGGGCAAGCGAAAGAAGGCCGCCCTAGGGCGGTCACGGGGAGATCCTTATTTAGTCTCGCCGCGTTGTCTCGCCGAGTTAAGGACCACGCCAACCTCCATGAGCACTTCCTCTTTAAAAAGAATGAAGGCTCATGGCGAACCGAGGGAACGAACATGAACTCGCTCACCGCAATTCTGTCAATTCTGGCGGCTGCCGCCGCTGTTACCCTGGCGATCACGGCTTTCGCGAATGCCTGACCATCGGACGTCGGCGCGCGAGTCATGATTCGAGCGCCGGCGCGTTGGATTCGGCGCCGCGAACGCGCCGGATAAATCGGAATGACGCGTCGGGCTTTGGGACGGCGACAGAGAAGCTCGCGGGTTCGAGGGCGCGCGGGAGCGGCTCTTTTTGTAAGGGCTCAAGCGCGATCCGCGACCCACTGTGAGTGAGTGTCGCGGATGCGGCAATAGTTCGACCAGCGCGGAGCGCCTATTCAGGCCGCTGATGGGCATGGTGTCGATAAGCGCTGTTCGCGAGGCGTTTCTTGGTCGGGCTTATTTGCGGCCGCCAACGTTCAGCAATCGCAGGATGAACCACGCGGGCACGACGATCACGGCTCCCGCGACGACGTAATTGATCACTTCCCGCACGGCGCCAAAACCAAGCGCGTAGATTCGATTTATGAAATCCTGAACGCCGCGTATGATATCGGCCGGACGAATGTCCAGCCACATGAGTAAAGCTCCGACGACCAGCGATACGAACAGTAATTTCACGAACACCGAGCCCGGCGTTCCCCCGAGAAAATCCTCGAGCGCGTTGTTGCTGGACACGCGAACCTCCCGTTCCGCCAATGTCGATCCTGGTAATTCCGTTCGGCTGAGAGCCTCGTCCCGCGCCATCCCCTCCTCCGGCCGTCGAGGCGCGTCGATATGGGGCCATTTGGCGAATGGATTGTCGTCGCTCATGATTTTCCTGAAGCTCCCTGAAGAGACGCCTTACGATTTGTCGCCATTCGCCTCTTCCCTAAAGACCCGCATCATGCGCCTCAGGAAGCGCTCGGTAAAGGACAACGCCCGCTCCAGATCTTCCTCTTTCGGAAAGGAAGAAGAAGCGCTAGGCGCGCGGTCGCCGCGAGCCGTCCTAAGTTCGGCGTTGTCGCGGCGCAGACGGGCGATTTCGTTCTCCAACGTCGCGCGCTCGTCGGCGCTGATTCGACACACCGACAGCCCCGTCTCGACCGTGCAAAACGACACGGCCCCAGTTTCCTTGTCGAGGCGCAGAAAGCCGCCCTGCGCGGGGGTCATCGAAAAGCGATCCTCCCGAGCGGACGGCGTCGTCGACGGATTCGCGGGCGCTGTTTGGCCCAGCGCGGGTCCGCACCAGACGGCGGCCAACATTAATAATCGGAAACGCATCGTCACCCTCTAGCCCGCTATCGAGCGCCCGCAGCCAGGCAAATGGTGGCTGTCTCCAGCTCTGTCAATCCGCCACGCGCCCGGCGCCATCGATAAACGCCCCGCCCTCGATTGGGCCCGAGCGTCCGAGAATAATATCTTGCCGCGAGCGACGAACGGCCACCCAGAAGGACCGGTCATGCGGGTTTTACAATTTTCGATGGTCCTGTGTTTTCTTGTTCCGGCGCCGATAGCGCTGGCCGGACCGAACGACGCCCTCCGCGCCATCCCTCCGCGCCATCATGGAAACCAATTACAACTACTGAGTGAGGCGCGATCAATGGCGCCAGCGAGAAGACTGGGAGGGTGATTATCGGAGGCGACAGCGCGGCGGCGAAGACTGCGACGCATGGCTGGCGCGGCTGAAGGCCGCTCGCTGCTTTTAAGTTTGCCCGGGCCTCCCCTTGAAAGGGCCGCCGGCGCTTTCGGGCTGTCGCGGAACGGAGCGCGCAAACAGCAGAGGCGCCCGGATTACCTTGAACGGCGGCACTTGGTTCGAAGGACCGCTCCCGGCCACCTCAAACCTCCCGACTCGACGCGGCCTTGTTAATTTTCACGCCGGATTGACAGTATGTTAACCATATTCATATATTGAATTATATTCGATTCTACCACGGGCGTTGATCCGGTGAGTGGTGGAGAGAGATGGCTCGCGGATTTGAGCGTCACCGAAATGATCGAGGCCGGGAGATGAGCGGGAATTCTATTTCAATTGGCAGTTTCGCGGTTAAGCCCGTCCGAGCCGCCAAAGAGAAATTCAAGTCATCCCCCTACGTATCGACTCGCATTCAAAGATGGGGCTTCTATTGGCTGGCGGTTCTCTTGGCCAGCGGTTGCTTTCTGGCCTTGCTCGCCGTTTCGGAAAAGGCGGGTTTCGCGGGTCTGTTGATTGCGAGCTTCGCCCTGCAGGCAGCGATCACCGAATTCCGAGGGGTGCGAGTCGAAGCCTCGTTCATATGCATTCCACTCCGTCCTCTACCTCGTCTGCCGATGATTACCTTCTGGTGCAAACGAATCGCACTAAGCGAAGTTAGCACTATTACAGTCAAACCCGCATTTTTCGGCGTCGAAAGAGT
>JBAUVQ010000070.1:0-13861 GCA_049583305.1 Methylocystis sp. | reverse complement strand
GCGCGGCGGGCGCCGTGGGCTCGGCGGCGGGCGTCGCGATCGCCGCGCCCTTCGCGGTCGTCGACCCACGCACGCGCGAAAATCTCGGTGAGAACTTCGAACAGGTGGGGTCGAATATCGGCGACGTGGTCGGCGCGGGCGGGGCGGCTCTCGGGGGTCGCTGATGGCCGCATCTTCTGATTGAACCGGAAAAAACTAGATTCCCATATTTTGTCGTGCTTTCGAAAGGCAAAACCGGCATCCACTTTTGCCGAAAGCACTCCTGCCGCGCCGCGCGCATCCTGGCGGCGTTGAACGACCGAATGCGTCAGTAGATCGGATGCCGCCCGCACAGCTCGCGCACCTCGTCGCGAACGGATGATGTTGTTTTTTCATCGGTTGGATTATTCAAAACTTGATCGATCCAGCGCCCGATCATTTGAAATTCGTCGACGCCGAAACCGCGTGTCGTTCCGGCGTTGCTGGAAAGACGCAAACCGGACGGACATTCCGGAGGGCGCGGATCGAAGGGAAGAAGATTCTTGTTAACGGCCAGGCCCGCGCGCTCCAAGGCCGCGGCCGCCACGTCGCCTGTCACGCCACGGGAGACGAGGTCAACCAGCATCAGGCTGGTGTCCGAGCCGCCGGTGACGATTCGAAGCCCCGCGGCGGCCAGCGTGCTCGAAAGCGCCTTGGCGTTGATCAGAACCGCCCGATTGTAATCCCTAAACTCCGGACAAAGCGCTTCGCCGAGGCAGGCCGCCTTGCCGGCCACGCCGTGCAGCATCACCGAGCCCTGCACGCCCGGAAAGATGCCGGCATTTATTTTCTTGCTGAAAGCGTCGTCGTTCCAAAGCACGAGACCTCCCCTGGCCCCGCGCAGAGATTTATAGGTGGTCGTCGTGACGACATGAGCGTGGGGAAACGGATCTGGGTAGAGTCGCGCGGCGACCAGGCCCGCGAAATGAGCCATGTCCACCATGAAGAGGGCTTCGACTTCATCGGCGATGGCGCGAAAGCCAGCGAAGTCAATGACGCGGGGGTAAGCAGATCCTCCGGCGATGATCAGCTTGGGTCGATGCCGGCGGGCGAGATCGCGGACCTCGTCGAGATCGATGCGCTCCGTTTTGCGGTTCACGCCATAGGATGCGATTTTGTAGTCGCGTCCCGTCAAGGTCGCGGGATGGCCGTGACTGATGTGGCCGCCGGCGGCGATGTCCATCGAAAGGATCGGGTCGCCCAATTTGAGCAGTCCTAGAAACACGCCGGCGTTGGCGTTCGATCCGGAATGCGGTTGAACATTGGCGAAGCGGCACTCGAAGAGTTTTCGGGCGCGCTCGATCGCCAGCGCCTCAATCGCGTCCGCGAATTCGGCGCCGCCGTGGTAGCGGGCGTAGGGCAGACCTTCGACCGTCTTATTCGTCAGAACGGAGCCCTGAGCCTCCAACACCAAGCGCGAAACGATATTTTCGGACGCGATCAGTTCGATCCCATCCCGCTGCCGGCGCAATTCCCCGCGAATGGCCTCGGCGAGGCTGGGGTCGGCGTCGAGGCCGGCCGTAAAAAATTCGGTGTGCAAGCAGGACATGCCCGATTCTCTCCGCCTTTCGAGCTTCGCGAATTACGTCGACGCCAAAGGCGGGACGTTCGCGCGGGTCGCCATCGCCGGGGTTCTTTCTCGAGGTGAGGACATCATTCCCCTTATCGGCGCCCGTCGGCGTGACCGGCTCGGCGCGTCGCTCAAGGCGCTGGTCTTGACGCTCTCCAGTGAGGATCTCGCGACATTGGAGCGCGCCTTTTCCTAGAGTGCTTCCGTTTCAAGTTGAAACGGAAGCACTCTAAACTCATTGTTTTATCGTGTTTTCTTCACGCGAACCGGTTCCCACTTCGCTCGAAAACACTCTAGGAAGCGGTGGCCGGAAGTCGTTACGCGTAAGCGCGAATGGCGCATCTGGACGGCGAGAAAACATTGCCTCCCGTCTGTTCATTGTCAGCGTAGCGATCCGCTTTCACGGCAGCGCGCGGTCTTCGACCAGTTGACGGGCGACCTTGACGGATCCCTCCGCCGTCAGGTGGCCGGCGTCGAATTGCAGGGGAACATCGCCTTCCGCGTAGGTCTCGCATGATCCGCGACCGCACACCGCGTCGTAGACGGAAACATATCGCGCTCCCCGCGCGACGACGAGGTCGCGCAAGCGCTTGTCGGTCTCCGATACCCCGACCGTTTTGCGCGAGTCCGCGAAATGGACGTCGCCTCGGCGCAACCCGTCGACCAGCAGGCGGGGAAGAGGGCGATCGTATTCCACGATCGGTCCGAGCACGACGACCTTCAGCCCTCGCTCGATCAGCCGATCGACGGTGATGGCGAGCGCGGGCAAATCCTCTTCCTTCCAGGACGCCGAGAGGAGAACTTGGTCGACCCGCTCCCTCGCGAGATAGTCGTCGAATACATAATGCATCAGCATGCCGCACGCGCGCGTGTCCAGCGAAGAGCTTTCGCGCATGACCGGGCGACACATGGTGGCGCTCGCCTGCATCACGTTCACGTCCGGCATGGAGCGTTGCAGGCCAAACCACAGGTGGGCCGCATGACTATCGCCGACAAGAAGATAGTTCGGGCGGTCCGAGGCCTTGGCAAGACAATTCGTGGCGTCAAAGGTCTGGCGATTGGTCGACAGATAGCAGCGCCCGACGCGAAAAGCATCGCCCGGATCGTAGCCAAGATAGGACGCGATCGCGTCGACACGGCCAGGAAAGCGATACGGCGCCCCATCGAGACTCAAGGCGCCGCCGGCGAGCAACATGATCGCGCCCATCGAGGCGAACGCGCCCCCAAAGACGCGGGCGTAGGATATGTCGGGCGTCATTCGACGAAACGGAGATTCGATAAATCTCCAGGAAAGATAGGCCGTCAGGACGGAGGCCGCGACTAGGGCGATTTTCGCTCCGACGTTGTCGGACCGCTCGAACAGGAAATTATCGGAATTCTGAAAGACGATGAACAACCAATGCCAGAGATACAGCGAGTAGGAAATTTTGCCGACAAACACCAGTCCCTTCGTGGACAGCGCGCGGCCAACAATCGACAAACCGGTTTCGCTGGATGCGATCATCAAGGCGGCGCCGATGCAGGCGAGAGTGGTTGTGATTGGCAGGGGCGTCGCCGACGAAAGCCCGGTCATGGTCGCCACGACCATCGTGAAACCGAAGACGCCCGCGACATCCTTGTATCGCGACGCCGACAGCGCCGGAAAAAAATTCATCGAAAGCAGCGCGCCAAGCAGGAGTTCCCACGCGCGGAACGGAGTCAGATAAAAGGCGAAAGTTGGATTACGCATCTGGATGAGCAATAGCCCGACGTAGCTCAACGCGGCGCAAACGGCGAGCGCCGTTGTCACCCGAGTCCTAAGGAATCGGTATGTCGCGAGCATCAGCAGGGGGCAAATCACATAAAATTGTTCTTCGACGCCGAGCGACCAAGTGTGAAGCAGGGGCTTCGTCTCGGCCGGCGCGTCGAAATAGCCCGTTGTTTGCGCAAAGTAGAGATTGGAAACGGAGAGAACGGCCGAGAGCAGGCTTTTGGAATAATCCATCAGCTCCACGGGAAGCAGATAGAGGTACGACAGCGCGCTCGCGACCAGAAACATCGCGAACAACGCGGGGAAAATGCGCATCACGCGGCGCTTGTAAAACCGAAGCAATGAAAAGCGGTCGCGCTCGATATCGGCGGCGATCATTCCGCAAATAAGATAGCCGGAAATGACGAAAAAAATATCCACGCCGACGAAGCCTCCGGCCAGACCGGGAAGGCCGGCGTGAAAGGCGACCACCGGGATCACCGCGAGCGCGCGTAATCCATCTATGTCGGAGCGATACTTCACCGGCGACTCCAATTCCGAGCGGGACGCGCTCGACATATCTGTTTCAAGATGAAACAAGCTTCCTTCATCGTCCAAAAGGCGTGCAATCGCGACGCCTTCGCATTCGAGCCCGCCGTCGCGATTTTGAGCCGTCCGCGGACGGAAGATCCAAGAACGCCCGGCTTGGCGAGCGGCGGAAAACTCAAGGCGAAACTCCTCCAGCGCGCCAACGCCCCAGCGTCGCTCCTCGCAAGCCCGCGCGAATGCCTCCAATATCCAGCAACCAAGCGCTCGCCGCGTAAACGCCCACGCCAACTGGAATTAACGCTAATAGAAGAACCGGCCCTTGTTCCGCGGCGCCCGTCGAGACCGCGCGCACGGCGAACGCCATCGCCCCCACCGCGACCGCCACTCTCAGAATTCGATCCTTTGGGAATGGCATGGCGAACGCGAAGCGGCTGAGAACGACCGCGACGCCGAATCCGAAAAGTTCGGCGCCGACGCGTCCCCATACCGCGCCCATGACGCCGAGACGTGGGATGAGTAACCACGAGACAATCAAGTTAAACAGAAGAATCGAACCTGTGTTGATCAGGTAAAATGCGTTGCGCTTCGAGAGAAGAAAGCTCGTGTGCATATATTGTTGATTCAATATTTGGAACGCGACGCCGATGGCGAGATAGGGCATGGCTTGATGCGCGGTCTGTCGGAAGTCCTGGCCAAGAGCCAGATCCGCGATCCGCGTGGAGACCAACGCGAATCCGATGCAGGCCGGCAAGCAAATGGCGAGCAGGATTTCGAGGCATTTTTCCAAGTGAGCCCGGGCGGCGTCCTCGCCGCGCGTCGCGTGAATCTGAACTGTCATCGGCACAAACGCCGACGTGACGCTGATCGCCGGAATGATCAGCGCCTGACGCACGAGATCGAAGCTCGCTCCGAAGTCTCCGGCGGCCGTGCTGCCCGAGAGATTGGCGAGCAAAAAGCGATCGGTGACGCCCGCGAGCGCGAGGAGCGAAAGCGACACGGTTAGGGGAGCGCCATTTTTCACCACGGCGAGCAGTTCGCCCGGATCGAAGCGTGGCTTCGAAATTCCCCAGGCTCCACGCCAGAAACTCAGGGTGGAAAGAAAATACGCAATCGACGCGGACGCGAGCAAGACAGCGCCGCCGCTACCAAACGCGGCGCCGCCAACTCCCAGCACGGAAACAAGGATCGCGCGCGCCATCGTTCCGCGCATGAAAGTCATCGCGTTCAGTTGCGCGCGCAGCATTTCCTGGCTTGTGTCGAAAAGAACGATCGCCAGGCTCAAGAGGACCGAGACCGTCGCGATGGTCGGTTCAAGATTGGCGAGCCGCGCGGCGAAATAACCGAGCGGCGCGGCGAGACAACAGAGCATCAGCGCCCCGAGAATTGTCTGGCTGACGTCGGTTCCGTCGCCGCGCGCCTGTTCGCGCAAAATCGAAAACTTCATGGGGGTCGACAAAAGAGTGGCGAACAGCGTCGCGAAGCCGAGGCCGAGCAAATAGTCGCCATAGGCGTGGGGTTCGAAAATGCGTGTAAATACAACGACATTTAAGAAACCAAACACGGCGGAAAATATGTTGGCCACGAAATAGAGAGCGGTTTGTTTAACGAGCATCACGAACGCTCCGACCCGACTCGAGAAGCAGAAAGCGATTGAGCGACGTACGCTTTGTCATCGCCGCGGCGGGTGGAATCTTCCATTTCTCGACGCGTGTCTCCGCCGATTTCCCGCGCATTATCGATTCCGTCGGCCGCCGACCGCGCGACGGCCGCCGCGCGGACGATGACGTCATTCAAAATCTCCATGTGACGTTTCTTTGAATAGTTTTGCTCGACATGTCGACGCGCGCAATATCCCCGCTGCTCGATCAAGGTGGAATTTTCGAGATAGGTTGATAGCTCCTTCTCGAAATCTTCGAGCTTCGATTCGGACAGAACCGTTCCGGTGACTCCGTCGACGACGATTTCCGGGATGCCGCCACGCCCGGTTATGATCGCGGGCAAGCCGCAGGCCGCGGCCTCCAGCGCGGCGATCGAAGAGGTGTCGGCCCTCGTTGGCAAGATGAACACGTCGCATCGCGCGGTTAGGTTAATGAGTTCGGAGGACTCCGCCACGAAACCACGGTGTGGAAGGACGTTGCCACATTCCGCCGTCGCATTGGGGGAAACGATATGAAAATCCACATCCTTGAATTTGTCCATGCGCGCGAGTTCGTAAACTATATCCGCGCCTTTGCGCATCAGGTCGCCGCCAATGAACAGAACCTGCTTGCGCTCGTTCGGTCGCCTGTCGACGATCGGCTTCCACTTTTCCGTATCAACATAGAAGGGTAAAAGTTCTAGCTGATCGTCCGGAATCCCAAATTCGTCCTTTAGCGCGTCCCGATACCAGCGCGACATACACAGAAAGATGCAACCATGCGCCTTGAGTTGGTGTAGGCGGGCGCAAATCCAGGAGCCGGGAGGCCCTAGCTTCTTGCTTCCGTAATTCGCCGCGAGCTGCGCCGAAGTGCAATCACCGTAAACAATGTATTGCACGCCCTTTTCCAGGGGCACGAAGGTGGCGTTCTGCAGCGTTGAGAGTAAAATCACCCGCGCGCCCACATCGATCGCGGCTCGCGCGGCCGCGCGCCCCGCCAGCGCATGACCAACGCTCCTTGAACCAAAACGCTCGGTGAGGGAACTCAGCAATCGCCAATGCTGCTCGATGTGGTGAAGCGTCGGCGCGTAACTGGCGAGATCGGTTTCCCACCGTGTTCGCACCGTTTTCCATCCGACGCTTCCGCTTGTGACGAGCCCAAGGCAGATGGGGTTTGGCGTCGACCCTACCATATTCATCTCCATTGCCTCCGCGCCAAATTGCGACAGTCAATGCCGTCTTGAACCTCGGACAGGCATTTTCGCGCCAAGCGGCGCGCGAGGGCGCGCCCGCGTTCCCTTGTATCCGCCGGCACGTTTCTTTCCTCGATATGGACGAGTGTTCCGATGGTGGTCGATTTGGGACAGCTCCGGTTCCGGGACCACGCGAACGCGCGGCGAGTATTTAGAAACTCTCGCGGCGTAAGGTGGGTCCAACTGTCTTTCGATCCTAAGCGTAAGGAATTCAAGTTGGCTCCCCCGACGCCCGTTTCAATCGGCCGCAACTTCGGATGGCTTCACCACGCGAACGGCGATCGTGGCGTGGTCATGTGCGCGGCTATCGGCTATGAGGCGCTCTGCGCGCATCAGTCGTGGCGGGTCCTAGCTGATCGTCTTGCCGCCGCGGGTTTGCCGACCTTGCGCTTCGATTATCCCGGCGAGGGAGATTCTCTAGATGATCACGACGGCTCATGCCCGTTCGAGAGTTGGCGCCGGTCGATTAAGGAATCGATAAACTGGATGCGCGAGACGCTCGGCGTCAGTGAAATCGTTGTTGTCGGATTTCGCCTCGGCGCCACCTTGGCCGCCGAAGCTGGCGGAGCGCAATTTCTGGTTCAACTCGCACCGATCGTGAAGGGTTCGATTTATCTCCGCGAATTGCGCATGTTGTCTCGAATGCTCGCCAGCAACGAACCGAACTCTCGCGAAACAGTCGCGAGCGCGACTGGCATCGATTTGGAAGGCTTCGCGATCAACGACGCGACGCTTGCGGCGATCAACGAGATCGAGTTGACCGATCTGTCCATCCGCCCCGCCCCTCGGATTCTCATCATGGCCGACTCCTTCGCGCGGGGGGTCGAGCAATATGCCGCCCGACTCCTTCAGATGGGGGCGACCGTGGACACGATGACCTTGGAGGCGTACGACGCTCTGACTCCCTCGCCGACGCCAAAACCCCTACCCTCGAACGACTTTAGGGCAATTGTCGATTGGGCGAGCGCGGGCGCTAGGCCGCGTGGGATCCCGGAGCCGCCGATCGGCGTCCTGCGAGGGGAGACGTTCGCGGAGCGCGGCGTTAGGTTCGGCGAAAATGGCGAACTCGCTGGCGTGCTCTGCGAGCCGAAACGGGAAGCGCGAAAGAGTTTGGCGCTTCTGCTCAATACCGGCGCGAACTATCATATCGGAAGTGGCCGCTCCTTTGTCGACTGCGCTCGCTCCCTGGCGGAGAAGGGCATCGCCACGCTACGCATGGACAGTCTCGGCGTCGGCGATTCCACTCCGGTGGAGCAAGGCGCGTACTCCGTTCTGTACCGGGAGGCTCGTCACGCCGATGTTTTTCGCGCGCTCGACTGGGCGTCGGAGCAAGGGTTCACGGATTTCCACCTCGTGGGCGTTTGCAGCGGCGCGACCTTGGCCCTCTTGTCGGCCGCGAAAGACTCACGCGTGAGCGGCGTGGTTCTGGCGAACATTCAGGTCTTCGTCAATTTGCGAGACGACGCCGTTATCGAGGCGCGCCTCAAAATAGCGTTGGGTTCGACGTCAACCTATTTGGCCAAGGCGATGAGCCTGCGATCCTGGGCGCGCGTGCTCACGAAGGACATCGCCATTTCCAAGCTCGCGGCGATCGTCGCCGGCGTTCTGCGTCGCAACGGCGCGGCGATCTGGTCTGGGCTGACGGCAGGGCTTGGCTCGCAAAATCCAGGCTCGCGGACGGCGCGGGAAGCGTACGCCAACTTCGAGGCCTTGTCGCGCCGGGGCGCGCGTGTTGTCGTGCTGCATGGCGAGGCGGACGCGGGTCTGGAGGAGTTGGCGATCAATTTTGGTCCAGGCGCGCGGCGAGTGCGCGTCCTCCCGGGCGTTCGGCTGGAAACGATCCCCTCCCTGGATCATGCGTTTTCCTCGATGCGAGCGCGCGAGCTGTTGACGAACGAAATCGTAGCCCTGATCGGCGGGACATCTGGCGCGCGCGCGGTTTCGCTCCCTTCAACTCAATCAACGACGGAACTTTCGATGTCTTCATGTTCACCCGGGCTGACGCATGCCGACGCGGTGGTTTGCGTCCCGACGTTCCGGCGTCCCGATATGTTGAGGGCGACGCTGGAATCGCTCGTGGCGCAGCGAACGAATATATCTTTCGCGGTCGTGGTGATCGATAACGACGCGGACGCTAGACAGGGTCAAGAAGTGGCTCGAGAGTTCTTTGAACAGGGTCGTCTCAAGGGCTTCGTCGCGGCGGAAGATCGGCAGGGAAATGTTCATGCCATTAACGCCGCCTTTGGTGGCGCGCGCGTCACCTTTCCGGAAGCGAAATACTTCTTGATGATCGATGACGACGAGATCGCAGCGCCGACATGGCTCGAGCAAATGATCTCGGCGGCGCGTCGCGAGAAGGTGGACATAGTCGGAGGCCCGGTGTTTCCGATCTTTCCCGCCGATGTCAATCCGGCGTTCCGAGATCATCCGGTCTACTGGCCCGCATATTCTAAAAGCGGCGCCGTTCCGATGATTTTCGGCACGGGAAATTGCCTGATCACGAGACGGGTTTTCGAGGAGTTGGCGGACGCGACATTCGATCCGGCGTTCAATTTTCTTGGCGGAGGCGACACGGAATTTTTTACGCGCTGTCGTCGAGCGGGCTTCGCGTCCTACTGGTGTCACGAAGCTTCGATCCATGAACAAGTAACTCCAAATCGTCTGGCGTTAGGTTGGGTTCTCAGACGAAGCATAGCGACGGGCGTCATTAACTACCGCATCGATCGCCTGGCCGCTCACGGTTTTTTTGACCACGCGCGCCTTGCCGCCAAAAACATAGCGCTTACCCCGATTTCACTACAGCGCGCCGCGCAGATGCTGGCCGCGCCCAAACATCCGGTGGCCGCCTTGCATCCCATTGGCGTGGCCGTGGGTCGCTGGCTGGCGTCCTTTGGTTTGGATCCCCAACCCTATCGGCGCCGCGGTCCATGACGGAAGCATGGTCGCGCCTTCAATTCGGATATTCGCCGAAGCCGCTCCTTGGGGGCGGGCGTGGAGCAATATCCCCGCGGTCGCTATTTCGTCCGGGTCAGCAACATCATGAATGCGATTGGATTAGTCGTTAGGTATCGGAAAGCGAGCCTTCTGGGCTCTAGGAAAAGGCGGTAGGCCCATTCGAATCCTGACTTTTGCAACCAACGGGGAGCGCGCGATCTAGCCCCCGCCACGAAATCGAAAAGCCCGCCAGAAGTTTTAATTAGCTTAACGTTGGGTAAACGCGCCGCGTATTGTGCGACGAACCGCTGTTCCAGCGGAACGCCAAGCGCGAGCCACAAAATATCGGGAGCGAGCGCGTTAATTTCGTCAAGCTTCGCTTCGAGCGCCTCGTCCTTAAGATAACCATGCGCGCGGCCTCGGATGTCGAGATTCGGGAACATCCGTCGCGTAACCGCGTAGGTCGCGGCATTGATCTCCTCGGTCGCGCCGAAAAGATAAAAACTCACGCCTCGATCCTCGGCCATTCGCGCGACGACTGGATACAGATCGGTCGTCGCGACACGCTCCGGCAGGCTCTTGCGGGACAAAAAGCGCGACGCCACGACGAGCGGTTCGCCATCAGCGCTGATGAGGTCGGCGGAATCAATCAGTTGCGCGAAAGCGGGATCGAGGCCGCGGCGCGCAAGAACTTCTCCATTTACCGAGGTGAGATAATAGGGACGGCCAAGAGAGTTCGGCTGTTTGGACATGCGTATCATGAGCGCGGCCGTTTGCCGCAAGTCGAGCCGCGCGACTCGCGCGCCGCCAACCGTGGCGAACTCCGTATCGCCCAAAGCTTCGATTTTCGCGGCCATGAAAATCCCCGATGCGTCACTCAATTTTGGTTCGTCGATCCGCTCCCAAGCTTTCCCGCTTGGGACGACGCGCCTCGCCGCGCCTTTGGTTGGAAAAACGTGGTTCGATCGAACGTCCTCGGATTGTCGAGGCGCGATCACGAAGTCGCGTCCTTATACCGGTGGAGTCGGATGTCGCGAGATCGTCGGTGACCGTTTGTCCCGTTAACTCCATGCTTGGCGAAGTGTGGGAAATCTATCATACGCGCGTTTTCGTGGGAGCTCGAAGAGCCAACAACATTAACGCATTGAATCGAGCGCGCGGATTTGACGGCTTGCTGAATGCGTGGCGGGAGGTCGCGATGTCGGAAGTGGAAAAGATGAAGAGTCGCGGCGAGGGTTCCTTGGTCGCGTCGGTCGCGCGAGACGATGGATCGGCATTGGCGCGCGGACCCGATGGCGAGACCCGCGCGGAGACGCGGACCCTCGAACGCGCCTTGTTTCTTGTTTCGGCGTCGAGAACGCCATGCGGTGTCGAAATGTTTGCTCGTCGGCTGGGTCAAACGTGGCGAGCGATTGGCCACGAGGAGCGGAGCGTCGTCATAGGCGGCGAAATCGGGGAGATCTTCACAATTGGAAAAGCGCTCGACCACGCCGACGCGCTGGTGATGAATTTTCCAATTGTCGCATGGAAACGAGTGCTATTAACCCCGCTTCTAGCGCTGATCGTGACGCGATTAAGAGGAATAAGGACGATCCTCATCGTGCACGAATGGGATGATCTCGATTGGCGTCGGCGGCTGGTTTTGATGACATACGCGCTCTTCGCGAAACACGTCATGCTGTCGTCGCCCATGGTGCGCGACCAATATCTCGAAAGTTCGTTCGCGCGATTCATCGGAATCCCTACATCGATCATCCCGATACCGACGAACATCGAGCGAACGGGCTCCTTTGTTCCCAGCGCGATCGGTGCTCAAATTCGAGCACGCCGGCAAAACCGGATCGCCATCGGTCATTTCGGCTCGATCTACCCGAAAAAGCAGTCCGACTTCGTGTTGCTGGTGGCCGCGGAATTGAAGCGGATGGGACGAGATGTCCTGGTGGTGTTCATCGGCGAATTTGTGAAGGGACTGGATTCCGTCGAGAGGGATTTCAATCGTCAACTCGATCTGTTGGGATTGCGGGACGATGTCGTCGTGACGGGATATGTGGAGCGAAGCGATGAGATTTTCACGCTGTTCGAGGAACTCGATTGTTTTGTGTATCGCTTCAGGGAGGGTCTCAGCTCACGCCGATCGAGCGTTTTGGCCTGCCTTCAAGCGGGAAAGCCCGTGTTGGTGAACGCGCCCGCGGGCGCGGACGAGTTCCACCATCATCGGATTTTCAAATACGCGATCGAGAACAATATTTTGCATCTTCTTCCCGCTGACGCTGACGCGACGGCTTACGCCGCTGCGCTCGTTGCGGCGGCCACCCGAGAAGAATCGCGTCCAATCGAAATGTTCGAGGCGATCTGGGTCGACGCCGCGCGCGCCCTTGAACGGGCCGCCGATCTTGAATCGTCGGCGGCGTTCAATCGTTAATTGAGGTCGGAGTCTGTCACGCGGCGGCAAGCGGTGCTCCACCAAGCCTTCCTCGCGGTGAAGCGGGATGTTTTCGCCTCAAGCGGCCAGGTTCGCGAGATCGCTCGCGCCGGGGCTTGTTGCGCCGAGGCCGACGGCTTCGCGGATCACGCCAACCGGTGTGTTCGAGAACGACTCGATGCACAACGCGACCTTGTTTTGCGGCGCTCGTTCGAGCATCGCGTTAATCGCCGTCGCGTCAAGCGGAGTGTCATCCCAATGGGCGCTGGCGAGACTCTCCGTGACGATCTCGTGAGTCTCGAAGTGCGATCGCGAGCCTCGGACAAAATGACCGTAGAGAAGATATTCCGACAGCGCGCGCGTTTTGCAGAGCGCTTCCCGCCAATCCCTTTTTGTCGCCGACGCGATTGTTTGGGTTAGGCCCTCGACGGAATGTTTGTCCCACACGATTACATTGCCGATATAATCGTCGGCGGGAAAAGCGGTCTCTGGTTGACCGAGCAAACGGTCGCAATTTCGTGTCCAAACGGCGTGCAAGGGCGCATCCGCGGCGATGGCGCCGAGTTCGACATAAAGGGGAGCGCGCTCGCCACCCGCGTAAGCTTGAACGTCGAATGGACGGAAAAACACATTGTCCGAGTCGACAATACAGTAACGCTGCTCCGGAAGTTCGGACACGGCGGCTATTTTGAGCAGCTGCTGGATGTGCCAGCCGTGAACCGGACCCGAGCGAAACGACCACCAGATCCGCCGGCCCTTGCGCGAGAGAAATGGGGGAATAAGCCTTAACCACTTTGGCAGGAAGCGGGAGCAGGGAAGCACGACGCGCTTCTCGCCGTTGAAGCGCGAGAATAGCGCCACGTCGTCGTCGTTGACGATGGCGTAATGCGTCCCGTGTCCCGTAACGTGACGATCGATGCTGTCGCAAAGGAGCGCGAAGCGATCGATGTCCTTGCGATGGCTGGGCGTAAGCAGAGCAACGGTTCGGTTCACCAGACTCTCCCTATACCGAGCGATCAAACGATTCACCTAGCCGCTTGGATTTGCGCTCGCTCGAAAGCCATGACAAGGAGTCCTCGCCGAGGAAGCGCGAAAAAGCTGTTTTCGCTCAGCGCGGTCGAAGTTTCCAAGCTTCCGGGGTCGTCAACTTCCTGACGGCGGGAACGGAATTTTCACGGCTTCGGTCATTTTCATCGAACATCGACGTCTATTCATAAACGCGGACATCTTTCAAAAGGGTCAAAGCGTTTCGCGGGCCCATCGTATCACCGTGAACTCATCCGAGTCCCCGCGATCCCCGCTCCGAATGATTATCCGTGAACAGCCGCGCGAGTCCAAGGATTGATGGATATTCACTCGGGATCGCGCGCCCCGTGGCGAAGGAATGTTCGTTCCG
The DNA here is from genome assembly GCA_049583305.1 of Methylocystis sp. Lineage (GTDB taxonomy): Bacteria > Pseudomonadota > Alphaproteobacteria > Rhizobiales > Beijerinckiaceae > Methylocystis. Next base: position 354 of record JBAUVQ010000070.1, on the reverse strand, counting down.
CAGTAAAATTAAGCGATTTACCATCTTCAAAATACGCCCGCAAAAGGCGTCGCAACAAATGCGAAGCTAAAGCCCGGTCTTCGGTCTCTCATACTACGAAGCTTAGAGGTTTTAGCATAAGATGGCCTTCGCGTTCGTTCCCGCTACTCTTCGCCGACCTTGGCGGATTTGAAGACGACCGGGCGCAACAGGAAAGACGGCACGTGATCGCCCATGCCAATCACCGGCGGCCCATCGTCCTCTTGCGCGCGAGGCCGACGGTCTCGGCGCTCCGGATAGGCCGACGGTCGCGCGGCGCGCGGCGGGTCCAGTTCCGCGCCTCGGTGAGGCGAGCCGCCGGCGGTCACTCGCGGC
>JBAUVQ010000069.1:0-4166 GCA_049583305.1 Methylocystis sp. | reverse complement strand
CCGCGAGACCGGCCGGCCGCGCGGGCGGGAGCGGGGCCGCCGCGGGCGACTCCCGGTCGGCGAGAACGGCCGGGCGTTTGGGTGGAAGCGGCGCTTCGGCGGTCGGCCTGGTCCGATCGTTGTCCGGGACCGGCAAGGACGCCGGGTTTTCATACAACGCCATGGATTCGCGAGGCGCGGACGATTCGGGTTCCGGCGCGATATGGCCACGCAATCCGCGAGGAAACGGCGCCGCCAGACTGATATTGACGCGGGGAGCGACCGAAGGCGAGGCGGGCGCTTCGGCGACCCGAATTTCGCTTGAAGCCGGAGCAAACGCCGAGCGTTCGCGCGGATCCGCGAGCAGGCGCAGGGCGGCGACTCCGACCACCAGCGTCGCTATTCCGAGCGCGGCAAAGGTAATGTGTGTTCGACGCGGCGTCATCCGGTTCGGCCCCAACACCCCCAACAACTAAGCGTAGCGGCACGACGTCTTTAAGGCAAACCGCCGGCGATTGACAGTGGCCGTCCAATGGCCCTCGAAAGGCTGGAGGCGATTAATCCTTTATTAAATCAATGGCCCTCGAAATTAACCAAGCTTCGAACGGGCACGCCGAGCGCCTCGATTTTTTTAGCTCCGCCCAAATCGGGCAGGTCAATCACGAAACAGGCCGCGACGACTTCCGCGCCCATCTTGCGCAAGAGCCCGACGGCCGCCGCCGCCGTACCGCCGGTGGCTACGAGGTCGTCGACAAGTATCACCTTTTCTCCGGCCATCACGGCGTCTTCGTGCATCTCCATTTCGTCCACGCCATATTCCAACTGGTAGCTGACCGACACCGTTTTGTATGGGAGCTTGCCCTTTTTCCTGATGGGGATAAATCCCGCCGACAGCTGATGCGCGACGGCCCCGCCGAGAATGAACCCGCGCGCCTCCATGCCCGCCACCTTGTCCATCTTCGCGCCGGACCAGGGCTGCACCAGTTCGTCGACCGCGCGGCGGAACGCCCGCGCGTCGCCAAGCAGCGTGGTGATGTCGCGAAACAAAATCCCCTTCTTGGGGTAATCGGGAATGGTGCGGATGGCGGCGTATAGCGGCATTTGCGAGGCTCGCGGAAAATGTTGACGATGCGCTTCATAGCGCATCCGCGAGGAAAAAACATCGCAATGGGGCCGTGAAACGGGAACCTTAAAATTCGAACCGATGTTAATCGCCTCCGTTGTCGTCGCCCTTGCAGGAACAATTCGCCCGTGGCCCGCCCCTCGACGGCAAAGATCAGCCCGCCGAACTCCGGGATTGCGCGGGCGGATTACGGCATTGACCTAAGCCTCCATTCAAGGAATAGAGAGCGCGCGCGTTCGACGCTTGGGCCGGTTTAGCTCAGTAGGTAGAGCAACTGATTTGTAATCAGTAGGTCGCGGGTTCGACTCCTGCAACCGGCACCAAATCGCTGTTCACCAGCGTTCCAGAACGTCCAGAAATAGCTGAAAAACAATAAGTTAGCCTTGGATTGGCGTCCACGGGTGTCCGGCGGCGTGCGTTGGTATCCGCAAAAAACGTTGGTATATTTGTTGGTATGCCGTCGATACCAACAAGGCAGATACCAACATGCCCCTAACCGATGTGGAAATCCGCGCGGCCAAGCCCGGCGCCCGAATCGTCAAGCTTTCCGACGGCGGCGGGCTGCAACTATGGGTCACGCCCGATGGCGCGAAGCGCTGGCGGCTCGCCTACAGGCTCGCGGGGGCGCAAAAGTCGCTGGCGATAGGCGTCTACCCCACGACGGGCCTTCGCGAGGCCAGAGAGGCGCGGGAAGCGGCCAAGCGGCGCTTGGGCGAGGGACAAGACCCGGCCATCGCCAAAAAGCTCGCCAAGGCCGCGAAGGCGTCCGCGTCCGCCAACACATTCGAGGCTATCGCCGCCGAGCTTCTGGACAAGAAGCGCCGTGAAGGCAAAGCGGGCCGGACATTGAGCAAGCTCGAATGGCTTTTGAGCTTGGCCCGCCCGGCCATCGGGCCGCGCCCAATAGCCGGAATTACCGCGCCGGAAGTCTTGGCCGTGCTTCGCGGCGTCGAGTCCCGTGGCGCGCACGAAACCGCGCATAGACTCCGCGCGACCATCGGCGAGGTTTGCCGATTCGCCGTCGCCACGGGCCGCGCCGAATTCGATCCGACCGGCGCGCTTCGGGGCGCATTGACCGCGCCGACCGTCAACCATCGCGCCGCGATCATCGAGCCCAAGGCCTTCGGCGGACTGCTACGCGCCCTCGCCGGCTATGACGGAGCGCCAGAAACGCGGGCCGCGCTCGAATTGCTGGCGCTAACCTTCGTTCGCCCTGGCGAGCTTCGCGCGGCGGAATGGGCGGAATTCGATCTTGATGCGTCCGTTTGGGCGATTCCGGCCGAAAAAATGAAGATGAAACGCCCGCATCGAGTCCCGCTCGCCCCGCGCGCCGTGGCGATCTTGCGCGAGCTTCAAGGATTAACGGGCGCCGGAAAGTTCCTGTTTCCGTCGATCCGCTCGGCGACGCGCTGCATGTCGGAAAACACCGTCAACGCCGCCTTGCGCCGGCTCGGCTTCGCGCAAGACGAAATGACCGGCCACGGCTTCCGCTCGGCGGCGTCTTCGATGCTGAACGAATCCGGCCTCTTCAACGCGGACGCCATCGAACGCCAGTTGGCGCATGTCGACAGCGACAGCGTGCGCCGCGCCTACGCCCGCGCCGATTTTTGGGAAGAGCGCGTCCGCATGATGGCGTGGTGGGCGGAGAGGTGCGAGGAAATGCGGCGCGGCGGGGTTGTTATTCCGTTGCGGGCGTGAGGCCCAAGGCGCGCGCCCCGCGTATGTTGTGATTAACCCCGCTCGTTTCGCTTGGCCGTTTGCATCCGCCCCGTTTTTCTTGCCATTCTGGCGCAAGGTTCAAAAACCTCGCCGCCGATTCCCTCTCGTCATTTCAGCCCAAACCCCGCCCGCCCATGCCCACGAAACCCGCCCCGGACATAAACGCCTTCCTCGCCCGTTGGGGCGATGGCGATGGCGGGCAGGAACGCGCCAATTATGCGCTTTTCCTTTCCGAGCTTTGCGACGTGCTGGACGTTCCGCGTCCCGATCAAGCCTCGCACGACGCCGCGACCAACGCCTACGCCTTCGAGCGCGCCGTAACCTTCCGCGAGCCGGACGGCTCCACCGCGCGCGGGCGAATCGACCTCTACAAGCGCGGCTCTTTCGTTCTGGAGGCCAAGCAAAGCCGGCGACCGGGCGGCGCGAAGGCGATACCCGAGCAAGGCGACTTGCTGTTGGCGGAAGAGCCGGCGCCCGCGCCGCGCGGAAAGCGCAACGCCTCGCGCGCATGGGACGCGCTGATGATGAACGCCCGCCGGCAGGCGGAAGACTACGCCAAGGCCCTGCCCTTGTCGGAGGGCTGGCCTCCCTTTCTCATTGTCTGCGACGTTGGCCACTGCTTCGAGATTTACGCGGACTTTTCGGGACAGGGCAAAAACTATGCGCAATTTCCCGACCGCCAGGGCTTTCGAATTTACCTCGAAGACCTGCGAAGCGACGACATTCGCGAGCGGCTTCGCCTGATATGGCTCGATCCGCACAAGCTGGACCCCACGAAAATCGCGGCCAAGGCGACGCGCGAAATCGCCGAGCGTCTCGCGAAAATCTCCAAGCACCTTGAGGACGCCAAGGGCAAGGACGGCAAAAAGCTTTACGACCCGGAAGCCGTCGCGCTGTTTTTGATGCGTTGCCTGTTCACGATGTTCGCCGAGGACGTGGAGCTTTTGCCGAAGGGCGGTTTTCGCGACGTGCTCAAAAAATGCGTCGACGAACCGTCGCTGTTTCCGCGCCTCGTTGGGCAATTGTGGGAGGCGATGGACACGGGCGGCTTTTCCTTCGCGCTTGAGCGCGACGTGCGGAAATTCAACGGCTATCTGTTCAAGAATCGCACGGTTTTTCCCCTTCCGCGCGAAGAAATTGGCGAGCTCTTCGAGGCGGCGAAGGCCGATTGGAAACAGGTGGAGCCCGCCATCTTCGGAACGCTGCTTGAGCAAGCGCTAAACCCCGCCGAGCGGCGCAAGCTCGGGGCGCATTACACGCCGCGCGCCTATGTGGAGCGGCTTGTCGTCGCGACCGTTCTGGAGCCCTTGAAAGCCGAATGGGCCAATGTTCAGGCGACGGCGGA
>JBAUVQ010000068.1:0-13830 GCA_049583305.1 Methylocystis sp. | reverse complement strand
GTCCGTCGCCGAGCGCGCGTAGCGCCTCGTGCGCGCCCATGCGGCGCGGCGGCAGCACCGTGCGCCCGTCAGGCCCGTAAGCGGCGATGTAAACCTGGCCGTTGCGGGCGTCGATCACCGAGGCCACGACGCCCTCGAACGGCTCCACGATATGCGGCGCGGCCAGCGCCGACAGCGTCGAGACGCCCACGAGCTCGATCTTGCGGGCTATGGCGATTCCTTGCGCCGCGGCGAGTCCGATGCGAATGCCGGTGAAGGAGCCGGGCCCCACCGTGACCGCCACGCGGTCGATGGATGCGAAACCGCCCTCGACCCCGCCGACGACCCGGGCGATCATTGGCGGCAGCGCCTCTCCGTGGCCCCGCTCCATGGGCGCTGTTTCAAGCGCCGCGGGCTCGGGCTCGCCAGAGTCGAGCACGCAGACGGAACAAGCGGGCAGCGCGGAGTCGATGGCGAGGATTCTCATGGCGTCCGATTATGACGGTTTTCCCGCGCGGAGCAATGCGAGACCCTAAACCTGTTCGACGCCGCGAATCTCCGGCACGAAATGGCGCAGCAGATTCTCGATGCCGCTTTTTAGCGTCGCCGTGGACGAGGGGCAGCCCGAGCAGGCTCCTTTCATCGCCAGATAGACGACGCCGTCCCTTAAGCCCCGGAACACGATATCGCCGCCGTCGCCCGCCACCGCCGGGCGCACGCGCGTCTCGATCAGCTCCTTGATCATCGCGACGGTCTCGGCCTGCGCCGGATCGAAAAACTCGGCCGCGCCGCCATGCGTCTCGCCATCGCCGATCAGCAGCGGCGCGCGGGACGAGAAATGCTCCATGATGACGCCGAGCACCGCCGGCTTGATATGCGCCCATTCGGCTCCGTTTTTGGTGACGGAGACGAAATCATGCCCAAACATGACGGATTCGACGCCTTCGATCGACAATAGCGCCTCGGCGAGCGGCGCCTTGGCCGCGCTCTCCTTCGACCGGTATTCGAGCGCCCCGCTCGCCAGGACCGTCTGGCCGGGCAGGAATTTGAGCGTGGCGGGATTGGGCGTTGGTTCGGTCTGGATAAACATCTTGTCTCCCCATTCGAGCCGCCGGTTCAAGGCCGGCGAAGCGATTGGGCATTCTAACATAGCGCGCGGCCAAGCGCGCGAAACTTGCGTCGACATTGCCTTCGCGCGGAAAATCCAGCAAGTTACGGCAAATGACCGACGAAGTTGCATTGCTCGCGGCCAATTCGGCCTATTATGAAGCCTTTCTGGCCCGGGACAATGAGGCGATGGCGGCGCTTTGGGCGCGCGAGGGCGTCTCCTGCGTTCATCCGGGCTGGCCGCCACTGATTGGCCGCCGCGCCGTGCTTTCCTCCTACGCCGACATCTTCCTCAACCCGCTCCAACAACCCGTGACGCGCGCTCAGGAAACGGTCCTGCTCGGCGAAAACGAGGGCCGCGTTCTTTGCATCGAGACGGTCGGCGCGGCCGCGCTAGCCGCGACCAACTGGTTTCGCCGCGTCGAAGGCCGATGGTTGCTGCTGCATCATCAGGCGAGCCCGCTTGCCGTCACCGTCCGCGAGCAGCCGAGCCGCGGCGCGATGCACTGACCAGCGCGGCGGCTTCGCGCGACTTTTTAATATCCGTTTCCGCGATGAGTTAAAAACATTTAGAATTATTCGCGCGTTTAATGGCGATGGTTAAATAAAGCGCCGAGTTTACCTTGCCTTAGACGCCAGTTAAACCGATATTCGCGACGAACGCACGACAGTTAGGGACAGCTCGCAATCGGCCGATCTTGTCCAGCGAACTTTCGAGAACCAAAATGGACACCGTCAAGAGCACCGCGGTTTATCTTTTGATAACGCTGACATTCGCGTTCAACGCGCGTCTATACGCCGATGAAATAGCCGTATTCGCTTATTCGGAATCCGATTACGATCCTTGGTACGTCGATTGTTATTATTATCGTCCCGTCGAAGTTTTTCAGGTGCGCGTTCCCGTTCAATCGCAATGCCGGCCTTTCATGTCCAATTAGAATCCTCCTATCATGAGCGCGAGGACGCCCCGACGGACGGAGAAGGTCGGGGCGGCCCGAACAGAAAAACGCCAAATTAAAACGCCAAATTCGCGCCGAGGGAGATTCGATGAAACCAACCACGCCTCTAGCGATCACCCTTGCCTTGTGTGGGCTTCATGATCAGGCGAAGGCCGAACAGCTAGTGCTGGCCTGCGTCGTGTCCTCGACCGACGCGCCGCCGCAAAGTCTGTTCGTCAAGGTGAGCGACGGCAATGTTTTTTACGGCGCGTCGATGGATAGCCTGATCGCCGCCCAGTCCATGAACAAGGGTTCGCTCTCGGTCAGCAACAGCCACGTCGCCTTCCGGCAGACCTGGCCGGCGAACCATGTCCAGTGGGACTGGAACATCGACCGCGACACCGGCAATATCGCGATTAAATATATCGATATGGGCAGCAAGAGAACCTTTCTGACGAAGAAAGGTTCTTGCACGGGCGCTTAGCCGTCGCCGCCGGTCGAATCGGAGTCCGCGGCGACGGCGCGGTTCGCTCCGCGGACAGGACCGTCGATCTTCGGCATTTTCGACGCGATCGCCAATGAAAGCGGTCGCGAGGCGCATATCGCCAGCGCGGTCGCAAACGCGCTGGCGGCGAAGGCGCCCGAACTTCCGTTAATTCAGAAAATCGACATACTGTCCTACAAACCGCCGGGTTAAACTTCAGACGGCGCGCTCTGGTACAATTTTAGGAAGTTCGATAAGCCGAGCGCAAGCTCTTCGCTCATAATGTCCGGTCAAGCATATTCACGCTCTCAGCGGAAATATGCTTGTAATCGCACAGGGGAGCTTGGAAATGCTGTTTCCGCTAGAGTCGTCGTCGCATTTTCAGGATCCGAACGCTTCCCCTCTCGGCCAGGAATATACAATCAACGACGCGGGCCTGGTGTCGCCCATCAATGGGGCGAGTTCTTCGAGCCACGTCACGGGTTCGTCGTCTTCATCGACGCGGGCGCCAGCGCCGACCTTGGTCACATCGGCGGGCAGCAATCTCCAGATCGATCTCATCTGGGATTCCTCGGTGGGCGGCGCGCCAAGTGGATTCACGACGGCGATCGTCGACGCGGCTCAGTTTTACGTCACGAATTTTACCAGTTCGACCGGCGGCAAGACCGTGCTCTACATCGATGTCGGCTATGGCGAAGTCGCGGGCTCGTCGATGGCGGCGAACGCCCTCGGCGAGAGCGAAAGCAACGGATATCTGACGAATTACGCGGCGGTCACCGGCGCGCTCGTGAAGGACGGATACAGCTTTTCGGCTTCGAACGAGCCGACGACAAGCCAGTTCTTCGTCACCAGCGCGCAGGCGAAGACGCTCGGCATCATCAACGGCGTCACCGGAACCAGCGGCGGCGTGAACTCGGTCGACGGCTATATCGGCTTCAGCACGCTGACCGGCACCGGCGATTCCTGGAATTTCCAAGCCAACCCCAATGGAACGAACAGCGGAACCGGGGCGACTCAGTATGATCTTCAGGCGGTCGCCCAGCACGAGCTTAGCGAGGTCATGGGCCGCATCGGCATGGAAGGCGCGAATGTGAACGGCAAGCCGACTTATACGATTTTGGATCTCTTCAACTACGCCAGCTATAATTCGACGACGCACACTGGCGTTCTCGAGCTTTCCGGGCAGGGAGGGTATTTCTCCGCCAACGGCGGCGCGACGAAGATGGGCGTCTTTAACGCCGCCTCGACCTATGGCGGCGACATCGCCGACTGGTCTTCGTACTCGTCGGCGGCCCAGTCCGGCACGCTGCCGGCCGGCGCGGCCAGCAACGTCTCCGACTCCTACGACGCCTTTTTGGCTCGGGGCGACAACGGCCTTGTCTCGACGGACGACCTGCTGGTCGACGCCGCTCTCGGCTACAAGTTCACCTCGGCGGGCGCGGCCTTGGCCTGAGCCCAAAGCTGGTAGGCGGAGAGTAAGCTATTTGTGGGATGTTCGTGGGAAGCGTATGGTCGCGCCGTTCCCGATGAATGGATTATCCTGAAAACAGGGGCATGGAAATGTTATTCCCACTAGAATCAACGTCTCACTTGCACGATCCGAACAGTACGTCGCTCGGCCCGGAATATATCATCAACGACGCGGGCGAAGTGTCTCCGGTCGAGAGCGGGCCCTCTTTCGCTCCGGGCGGCGGCTCTGCGGGCGGGGGCGGCAAAGACACAGGCGGCTCGTCACCGTCTTCGCCTTCATCCCCATCGACGCCTTCGACACCGACGGCGACCCTAGTCTCGGCGGCGGGCAGTAATCTGGAGATCGATCTGATCTGGGATTCCTCGGTCGCCAGCGCTCCGACTGGATTTACGACAGCGATCACCGACGCCGCGCAGTATTACGTGTCGAATTTCACCAGCGCGACGGGCGCCGCGACCGTGCTCTACATTGACGTGGGTTATGGCGAAATCGCCGGAACGACGCCCTTGGCGGCGACCGCGCTTGGCGAGAGCGAAAGCCTTGGCTATTTGACGAATTACTCGGCCGTCACCAGCGCGCTGGCGCATAATGGCTACAATTTGTCGTTCTCGGCTTCGAACGAACCGACGACAGCCCAGTTCTTCATCACGAGCGCGCAAGCCAAAACGCTCGGCTTGATTGGCGGCACGAGCGGGGGCGCGACCTCCGTCGACGGCTATATCGGTTTCAGCAACTTGACCGACACGGGGGTTTCCTGGAACCTGTATGCCAACGCCAACGGATCGAACAGCGAAACTTTGTCAAACCAATATGATCTTCAAGCCGTCGCCCAGCATGAGCTCAGTGAAGTCATGGGCCGGATCGGAATGGAAGGCGAGATCGTGAACGGCAAGCCGACTTATACCTTGTTGGATCTGTTCAATTACGCGAGCTACAATACGGCGAATAACACTGGTTCACTCGTTCTTTCAGGGGCGGGTGGCTATTTCTCCGCCAATGGCGGAGCGAGTGTGTCCGGTGCCTACAACAACGCCGTGGCTTATGGCGGCGACATCGCCGACTGGGCGTCGTACTCCTCTCCCAGTCAGTCGGGCACGCTGCCGGCCGGCTCACCCAGCAATCTCGCCGACTCGTATAACGCTTTTCTAGGTCTGGGAGAAAACGGCTATATCTCCCAGGCCGACCTGCTGGAAGATTGGGTCATTGGATACCACTCCCTGACGCCGATTTCATCTCCGACGCCAGCGCCAACACCAACACCAACGCCGACGCCGACGCCAAACCCGCCGTCCCCGTCGACAGGGAAGTCCGGATAAGTCCGTCCGGGACGCTCCGAGCGGAGGCCTACCCCGCCGTCGGATAGTTCGGGCTTTCGCGCGTGATCGTCACGTCGTGGACGTGGCTCTCGCGCAGGCCCGCGTTGGTGATGCGCACGAAGGTGGCCTTTTCCTGAAACTCGGGAATGGTCGGCGCGCCGACATAGCCCATCGCCGAACGCAGCCCGCCCGCGAGTTGATAGAGGATCGGCGCGACCGGTCCGCGATAGGGCACTTGGCCCTCGACGCCCTCGGGCACGAGTTTGAGCTGGTCCTTCACGTCGCCCTGGAAATAGCGCGTCGCCGAGCCCGCCGCCATCGCGCCGACCGAACCCATGCCGCGATAGGCCTTGAACGAGCGGCCCTGATACAGGAACACTTCGCCCGGCGATTCCTCCGAGCCCGCCAACAGCGATCCGACCATCACCACGTCGGCGCCCGCAGCGATGGCCTTGGCGAGATCGCCCGAATATTTCACGCCGCCGTCGGCGATGACCGGGACGCCCGCCTTGCGCGCCGCCTCGGAGGCTTCGAGAATCGCGGTGAGTTGCGGCACGCCGACACCCGCGACAATGCGCGTCGTACAGATCGAGCCCGGGCCGATGCCGACCTTGATCGCGTCGGCGCCCGCGTCGATCAGCGCCTTGGCGCCGTCGGCGGTGGCGATATTGCCCGCGATGATCGAGATTTTGTAGTTCGACTTCTTGATGCGCGCGACCTGATCGAGCACCGCCTGCGAATGACCGTGCGCGGTGTCGATGACGAGGCAGTCGACGCCCGCCTCGATGAGATGCTGCGCGCGTTCGAAGCCGTGGTCTCCGATCGTCGAGGCGGCGGCGACGCGCAGGCGTCCCTCCGCGTCCTTGCAGGCGTGTGGATGCTGGGTCGCCTTCTCTATGTCCTTCACCGTGACGAGCCCGACGCAGCTATAATCCTCGTCGACCACCAGCAGCTTTTCGATGCGGTGCTGGTGCAGCAGGCGCTGGGCCTCGTCCTGGCCGACGCCCTCGCGCACGGTGATGAGCGTCTTGGTCATCAGCTCGGCGATGGGCTGGCGCTGGTCCTGGGCGAAGCGCACGTCGCGGTTGGTCAATATGCCGACAAGACGGCCGCTCTTGCCGCCCTGCCCGCGCTCGACGACGGGAATGCCGGAGATGCCGTTGCGCGCCATCAGCGCCAGCGCGTCGGCGAGCGTTTCGTCGGGGTGGATGGTGATCGGATCGACGACCATGCCGCTTTCGTAGCGCTTGACCTTGCGCACCTCCAGAGCCTGATCGGCCGGCGAGAGATTCTGGTGAATGACGCCAATGCCACCGGCCTGTGCCATGGCGATGGCGAGGCGCGCCTCGGTCACGGTGTCCATCGCCGCCGAAATGATCGGCAGATGCAATTCGATGTCGCGGGTCAGTCGCGTCGACACGTCGACCATCGACGGCGCCACCTCGGAATGGCCTGGACGCAGCAATACGTCGTCGAAAGTTAGCGCCTCGCCGATACCGCTGGAGGCGCCGACCGCCGGCGCGAATTTGGAAACCATGAGTCCAATCTCCTTTACGCGCGAGGCGATCTGAAAAAGCGGGCTCCGCGGCGCCGAGGCGCGGCTTCGGCGAGCCGGACGAGACGGCTTATCCCTTTGGGTTGGCGCAAGCTTCTAACAGTACCGCTTATCGCGGCCAACCCTAATCCGCCAACCGGCGACGCCCGCCAGCGCGGCGTCCGCCCTAATCCCTTGCGGACGTTAACCGTTTTCGCGCGATCGACGTAGCGCTCCTCTAACAATCCGTGTGTTTCAAGTTGAGCCTGAACCGGAATCTTTCTCCGGAAAACTGTATCGATCGAGGTCAAGCCGATGAAAAACGCGCCTCCCCCCAAACGTGCCGGCAAGGGTGCATTGTCCCTGTTGCGCGGCGCGCGCGAAGAGAGATCCGGAGCCGTCGCGATCATCTTCGCGCTGGCGCTGATTCCAATCCTTCTCACTCTCGGCGCCGCCGTCGATTATTCGCGCGCGACCGCGGCCAAATCCTCGCTCCAGAACGCGTCGGATTCGGCCGCGCTGGCCGCCGGCTCAAATCCGACGCAGACCCAAGCCCAACATGTGCTGCTGGCCGCGGGGAGCGCCGCGATCAATCTCGGGACCACCGTGTCGACCGGCGCATGTGGGACGACCTCCTGCCCACTCAATCCAGTCGGCGCCCTGAGCAACATTGTCGTCACCGAATCGGAAGGCGCGGGAACCTATACGGTCCAGATCAACGCCAACGTGAACACGGTGGTGATGCAACTCGCGAGCGTCGATACGATCCCGCTCGGCGCCACCTCGGTGGCGTCGGTCATCGGCGTCGGCGCCTCGCATCCCCTGGAGATCGCGCTGGCGCTCGACAACACCGGGTCGATGGAGCCCAACATTCAGGCGCTGCGCACGGCGGCGCAGACTCTCGCCGACACGGCCCTGGCCGCGGCCGGAAACACCGGCTCGGTGCGCGTCAGCGTCGTGCCCTATGTCGCGGCGGTCAATCCGGGAACTCTGCCTTTGTCGATGATCGATACGACGGCGAAGTCCATCTATAATGGCGTCTGGTTCGATTGGGTCTGGATCGCCTACAACTCCGGTTGCGTGCAGGAATGGGGCACCGGCGGCGGCGGCGGCACGTCCAGCGGGCCGGGCGGCAGTTCGAGCGGCGACGCCGGCGACGCGCGCGACATTCTCGACATTCTGAATCCGATCCGGCACATGGCGCGGGAGCTGTTCGGCGTGTCGGCCGCCTTCGCCGGGTCGATTGAACTCGGCGTCACGCCAAACACGATCCCGCCGATCACGACGACGACGCTCACCTCAAGCAAGCTCAAGACCAACGGCACGAAGAACACCTACCAGCTTCCCGCGGGTTTCGGCTATTCGTTGACGACGGACAAAGGCAGCAAGAGCGCCGGCTATGAAGACGGTCGCTGCGACTGGCTGGCCAATCCCGGCACGGTCAGCCAGTACGACCTGTTCCAGCGCATACTCGATCCAAACGGCAAATCCGTCGCCTGGAAAGGTTGCGTCGAGGCGCGGCCCACCCTGGCGGAACAGACCTGGCTGAACAGTAACTGGGGAGGCAGTTACGCGGCGAAGACGGATTACGACGTGACCGACACCGCGCCGAGTTCAACCGATTCGCTGTCGCTGTTCGTGCCCTATTTCTGGCCAGACGAGCCCGACTACAACATGGTGAGTTGGGGTTATCAGGCGCCCGGACAGTATGTGAGCGGCTCGGGCGGCTTCCACAACAACTTCATCAACGACGCCACTTACGCCTCTGGCAGCACGACGGCGACGCTTCCCGCGAGCTGGGGATGGACGCTGAACGGCACTTGGAGCGCGGGACAATATATCCTCAAATACGACGCGACCACCAAGGCCGCGGCGATCAGCGAATCCGGCCAAACCACGGCGGGGCCGAACGCCGGCTGCCCCGAAGCCCTGACGCCGCTAACCAATGATAAGACCACCGTCGACGCCGCCATTAATGCCATGACCTATTGGTATAACGGCGGGACGATCATCTCCGAGGGCTTCATGTGGGCTTGGCGAACGCTGTCGCCGACCACGAACTTCTGGAATCTCACGACGCCGCCCGCCGCCTATGGCAGCGGGGGAACCAAGGTGATCGTGCTGATGACCGACGGCGTGAACGGCCTGGCGGACAATGGTAATTCGAACAGCTCCGGCACGTCGAGCGCCAATATTTCCGACTATTCCGCCTATGGCTATCTTGGCGGCTTCAGACTCGCCACCGTCAACGGGATGACGCAATACGGTCCCGTGACCAGTCCGACCACCCCGCCGACGGATTTGACCAGCTACTTCGACAACCGCCTGCTGGCGGCTTGCACGAACGCCAAGGCGGCGGGCATCACGGTCTACACCGTGCTGTTCTCGGCGAATATCTCGCAGACGCTGGCGGACCATTCGAAGACGATCCTCAAAGCATGCGCCACGACGACAGCTGGCTTCTTTGAGGCGACCGACGCCTCGCAGCTCAACGCGGATTTCTCGAGCATCGCCACCTCGGCGACCGCCCAGCCCCTGCACCTGAGCCAATAAGCGCGGCGCGTCCGCTCGCCACGCAAGCCCGGAAAAGCGTTAAGCTTTCCGGGCTTTTCCAACTTGGCGCCCCGGCGACCGCCGAGCCGCCGCGCCTCGTCAAATTGGCGCCCGCTGGCCCGCGGCGCGCCCCGAAGGTTTTCCAGCGGCTACTCGCCGAACTGCAATCGCGCGAGCTTGGCGTATAGACCGCCCGCGGCGATCAGGCTCGCGTGAGTTCCCTGCTCGACGATCCGGCCGGCCTCCAGCACGATGATCCGGTCGGCTTCCAGCACGGTCGCGAGCCTGTGCGCGATCACGAGGCTGGTTCGGCCGGCCATCACGTCCTCCAGCGCCGCCTGCACCAGCGCCTCGTTCTGGGCGTCGAGCGCCGACGTAGCTTCGTCGAGCAGCAGAACCGGGGCGTCGGCGAGAATCGCCCGGGCGATCGCGAGGCGCTGGCGCTGGCCGCCGGAGAGCGTCACCCCACGCTCGCCGAGCTGTGTCTCGTAGCCTTGCGGCAAGACGGCGATGAATTCATGCGCCTGCGCGCGCCGCGCGGCGGCCTCGATTTCGCGGCGCGGCGTGTTCTCGCGTCCATAGGCGATATTTTCGGCGATGCTCGCGCCAAAAATCACCGGATCTTGCGGAGCGAGCGCGATCGCGCGGCGCAGCGCGGCCGGATCGAGCTCCCGCACATCCACGCCGTCGATCGACACGACGCCCGAGTCCACGTCGTAGAAGCGCAGCAGGAGCTGAAACATCGTCGATTTTCCGGCGCCCGAGGGGCCGACCAGCGCGACCCGCTCGCCGGGCTCGACGACGAGATCGACGCCATCAATCGCCCGCGCGCCCTCCGGACCCGCGTAACCGAAGCATACTTTGTCGAAGGCGATGCGGCCGCGCACCGGATCCTTGAGCGTTTTCGGCTTGGCCGGCGCGGCGATGGCCGGCTTGATCGCGAGAATCTCGCCGATGCGCCCCGCCGCGCCCGCCGCCGCCGCCGCCTCGCTCCACACCTGCGACAGCTCGCCCAGCGAACTCGCGCCCAGCACCGCGTAAAGCACGAATTGAGACAACAGGCCCGAGGACATGCGGCCCGCCAGCACATCCCGCGCGCCAAGCCACAGCACCGCGACGACGCTGGAGAAGATCAGAAAAATCGCGCCGGCGGTGAGGAAGGCGCGTAGTCGCGTCGCCTCGCGCGAGGCGTCGTAAACGCCGTCGGCCGCCGCCTTGAAGCGCGCGGTCACCGAGGGCTGCGCGCCGCAGGCCTGCATCGTGCGAATCGCGGAGAGGTTCTCGCCGGCGAAGGCCGAGGCGTGGGCCAGCGCGTCCTGCGCGATGCGAGAGCGCCCGCGCACCGCCCGCCCCGACATGATCAGCGGCGCGACAATCACCGGGATCGCCGCCAGGGCCACGCCCGACAATTTCGGGCTCGATACGAGCATCATGACGATCGCGCCGATGAACAGAAACAGATTGCGCAGGGCGACCGAGGCCGAGGCTCCGAAGGCCGCTTTGAGCTGCGTCGTGTCGGAGGTCAGGCGGGAGAGCAATTCGCCGGTCTTGGCGCTGTCGAAGAAGCGCGCGTCGAGCGACGCGAGATGACGAAACAGATCGGCCCGCAGATCGGCGACGACCCGCTCGCCCAGCATCGTCACCAAATAGTACCGCGAGCCCGAGGCGATCGCGAGCGTCGCCACGACGGCGATCAGCGCGCCAAAGCCCGCGTCGACGCCGCCGGCGCTGTCTTTCGAAAAGCCGTGGTCGATCATTTCCCGAACCGCGACCGGCAAGGTCAGCGTGGCGCCCGCGGCGGCCAGCAGCGCGAGAAAGGCCAACGCGATCGTCGGGTATTGGCGCAGGGCGTATGGAAGAAGCGCGCGTAGCGGCGCCAGGGTGGCGCCAACGCCGGCGCGCGAATCGGAAGGAGGCTGGTCGGTCTTGGGGGCGGTCTTGGGCTCGGTCATGAGCATGGCTATAGCGCCCAAACGCGAGCGGCGCGACACGGACCGCGAGAATCGACCAAAAAAGACGGAGCGAGGACGGGCCGCGACGCCCGAGCGCGCGAAAAAAATTTCCACGCCCTTAACCGCGCGCCGAGCCTCGAGTGGAATTCCGCCCGGAAATCATTGGAGATTCCGACCGCGCGGCCGTCCGCGCGGGCCGCGACAAATGGTCGCACAAACAACTGGACAGGAGCCGCAATTGTGCTAACTTCCTACCTGTCCATAAGACGTGGCCCCCAGGGGCGAGGAGCAGAATGCGTCACAATCACTGAACGATAAGACGCGGGGCTCTAACTCAATAAATAAAAGAGGAGAGAAATCATGGCTTCCAAGGAACTCGAAATCACCACGAACACCTACATCTTCGCTGGCGTCGGCGCCCTGGTTCTCGGCGGCATCGCTTCCTGGGCTCTCGGCGGCATCGCCAATATCGCCTCGGCCGGCGTTGTCGGCGCTCTGGCTGGCGGCTGCCTCGGCCTGTTCTTCTAATCGCTCCTATTCCGGCGCGACGCGGCTCGGCCGCTAATCGCCGAAAGATTCTACGCCAGCGGTTGTTACAGCAACCGTTGGCGTTTTTGTTTGTCCAAACTCTACATTTGCCCAACCACCGCGCGGCCCGCGAAACGACCCGGAGAGAGATCGCTTAATGCGTCTCCGCTCAAAATCCGTCCCCAGGGCTAGCGACAGGGGGAGGAAAAGCTAGGGGAATATGGCCATTCCCTCAAAGCTTTCGCGCCAGCTCCCGCAGGACGAACTTCTTTATCTTACCCGTGGATGTCTTGGGCAATTCAGTAAACACCACATGGCGCGGACATTTGAAATGCGCCAAATTGTCGCGGCTCCAGGCAATCAACTCCTCCGCCGTGGCGGTGGCCCCTTCCCTTAGCTCGACAAAGGCGCAGGGCGTCTCGCCCCATCTGTCGTCGGGCTTGGCCACGACGGCCGCCGCCCGCACCTTGGGATGCTTGAACAGCGCGTCCTCGACCTCGATCGACGAGATGTTCTCGCCGCCGGAGATGATGATGTCCTTGGATCGGTCCTTGAGCTGAACATATCCATCGGCGTGCATGACGCCGAGATCGCCGGAATGGAACCATCCGCCCTCGAAAGCGGCGTCCGTGGCGCGCTTGTTCTTCAAATATCCCTTCATCACGAGGTTGCCGCGGAACATCGCCTCGCCCATCGTTTCGCCATCGCGCGGAACCGGCCGCATCGTCTCGGGATCGATCACGTCGAGATCGTCGAGCACGCAGTAGCGCACGCCCTGGCGCGCCTTTTTCTCGGCCTGGGCGGCGCCGTCGAGCGCGTCCCATTCGTCGCGCCATTCGTTGACCGCGGCGGGGCCGTAGGTTTCGGTGAGCCCGTATAGATGCGTCACCTCGAAACCGGCCTCCTTCATCGCGGCCAGCACGGCCTGCGGCGGCGGCGCGGCGGCGGTGAAGAAGCGGGCCACGGTTTTCAGCGGACGTTTTTCCTCGGGCGAAGCGCTCAGCAAGGTCGACATCACGATCGGCGCGCCGCACAAATGGGTGACGCCATGCTCGGCCATCAGCTCGTAAATATGGCCGGCGCGCACTTGGCGCAGGCAGACATGCGTTCCCGCCGCGACCGAGATCGCCCAGGGGAAACACCAGCCGTTGCAATGGAACATCGGCAATGTCCAGAGATAGACGGGGTGGCGCCCCATATCGCCGGTGAGAACATTGCCGAGCGCCAAAAGATAGGCGCCGCGGTGGTGATAGACGACGCCCTTGGGGTCGCCGGTGGTGCCAGAGGTGTAGTTGAGCGAGATCGCGTCCCACTCGTCCGGCGGCGGCGCGTAGGCGTATTCCGGGTCCCCGGAAGCGAGGAAGTCCTCGTAATCGACCTCCCCCAGCGGCTCGCCGGGGCCGTCGTAGACGGGATCGTCGTAACCGATCACGAGCGGCTTCACGTCGGCCAGAGCCAGCGCCGCATTCATGAGGCCAGAATATTCGCGGTCGACGATCAAGACCTTGGTTTCAGCGTGATCGAGCGTGAAAGCCAGAACGGCGGCGTCGAGTCGGGTGTTCAGCGTGTTAAGCACGGCGCCGGTCATGGGCGCGCCGTAATGACACTCCAGCATCGCCGGCGTGTTGGCCAGCATCGTCGATACGGTGTCGCCGCGCCTGACCCCGCGGGCGGCTAGCGCGCTGGCGAGGCGCCGGCTGCGCGCGTAAAACTCCCGGTAATCCCGTCGCAAGTCGCCATGCACGATGGCGATTCTGGTCGGAAAAACCGCCGCCGCGCGCGCCAGGAAACTGATCGGCGTGAGCGGCTGAAAATTGGCGGGATTACGATCGAGATCGTTATCATAGGGCGATAGGGTCAAGAACGCTTCTCCCGCGGCTGGAGCCTTCCAAGCAAGCTTTCGGCCAAATGACGCATGGAGTGCTTTCGGCAAAAGTGGGCGCCGGTTTTGCCTTCCGAAAGCACGAC
>JBAUVQ010000067.1:0-18766 GCA_049583305.1 Methylocystis sp. | reverse complement strand
GCCGAGCGGCAAGTGCCGCAATGCGCCGGCCGCCGACAGGCTGGAGGCGTAGGTCGCCATGAAGGCGAAGGGGAACTCCGCGTCGCGGCGATTTTCCGCCAGATTGAAATGCACGCGTCCGACGAAGCGCCAGCGGCGATCACGCTCTCTTAGGAAATCCGGGAGCGTAAGCCCGCTCTC
This sequence comes from Methylocystis sp., assembly GCA_049583305.1. Classification (GTDB taxonomy): domain Bacteria; phylum Pseudomonadota; class Alphaproteobacteria; order Rhizobiales; family Beijerinckiaceae; genus Methylocystis. The sequence continues at coordinate 18,586 of JBAUVQ010000067.1, read as the reverse complement.
GATGAGTTCGATCTCTAACGCCCTCGCCATGTCCCGCCAAAGTCCGGTCAAGACGTCAGGGCGAAGATATTCGGCGCCTTGCATTGGTGGCGCTTCGTCGATCAGGGACGCGAGTTCGTCCGCGACTGGCGCGGGGAGGGCGCGCCGCTCCTTTCCTTGCGCCGCTTCTCCTAGAGCGCACAAATCGGCGATGAAGCGCATGGCGAAATCTCGCCACCACGCCAAGGAGGGCGGAAGGCCGCTTCCCGCCTCTGCCGTACCAAGGCGCAATAGGCCGTGGCCGGCGCCCCGCGCGAAACTGTTTTCGAGCCGTTCGGCGAGCCCCGCGTCCAGCAAGAACTCGTCCTCGGCCTGATCGAGCCAAAGCGAGCCGTGTGGCGTCAGCGCTGGGGCGAGTGCGGGGGGCATTTCTTGCGAGTCTCGCTTCCGTGGACATTGCTCGGTTTGGACTACCACGGGATCGGCGGCGCCAGCAGGAATGTCGCGGAGAAATTCACAAGAGCCGATCCCGGCGCGTAATTTCGGCTTGTGGACGAAGGCTGGCGACCCGGCGTCGATCGCCAGCCACGCGACGATTCGCGCGCAATATTGATGACACCCCCGAAAATTCGGCGGTGACCATGTATCCCGTCGCCGTGGGAGCCGTTCCAGTCGCAAAAATCCAACAAACCCGAAACTCGGTCTCATTAATTCCGACCCGGTCAATCTCACGATTGTGCTCCACCAGTCTCACAATCGCGCGCCAAAATTTCTCGAATTTCGTCTGAATTTCACCCGCTCACCGCGCCAGATGTCGGACAGAGGGGGACGCGCGGATGCTCGAAGAATTTGAGCGGGAGACGAGCTACTGATTCGTAATGATGGGGTCGGGGGTCCGAATCTCTCTTGCGCATCAATTAACAAGCGGAATTCTATTAAATTCAGCTAGTTGGAAATCACCCTGCTTGGGTGGCTCACAAATTGGCCCACAAGTCAGCGGCATTGACGGCTTTCCGAAGCGGCTGCCCGAATACATGCGCATCAAGACCCGAGGCGCGCCTCGCGACGGCGAACTTCTGAGCAGAGGTGTTGACTGTCGCGCCACTAGCTCCAATTCGTTGGTGGTTGGCTTTGAGGCGGCGGGTGCTTCGCGCGAAGGCCGCGACGCCGTTTCACCGGGCCGGCGCCGGCCTCCGGCGGTCTCCTGGCGTCATTAGCGAGACCCTGAAGACGGGGCCGCTGACTGAAACTTTAGCTTTATGCCGGGTGTTTGGTGCGGCGGGGGGCGAAATGAAGGGGAGCGGCGGCGAGATTTCCGCACTCGTGCTGCAGGGCGGCGGCGCGCTCGGCTCCTATCAGGCGGGCGCCTATGAGGCGTTGCTCGCCGCCGGCCAGCAGGTCGACTGGGTGGCCGGCATCTCGATCGGCGCGATCAACGGCGCGATCATCTGCGGCAATCCGCCGGAGCGCCGCGCGGAGCAACTCGCGAAGTTCTGGCGCCAAACCTCCAGCGCCATCACGACGGCGCCGTTCGATGGCGGGCAGGGGGTCCTCACGATGTTCGACGAGACGAGCGCGGCAATCTCCGCGGCTTTTGGCGCGCCGGGGTTCTTTCGCCCGCGCATGCCGCCTGCGCTCCCCGGCTTCCCCTACGCGCCCGAGATGCTGAGCGTTTACGACACGGCGCCGTTGCGCGAGACGCTGCTGTCGCTCGTCGATTTCGATCGCCTCAACTCCGGCGCGATGCGCTACAGCATCGGCGCGGTCAATGTGAAGACCGGCAACTTTCGCTATTTCGACACCAAGCACGAACGGATCGGGCCCGAGCACGTCATGGCGAGCGGCGCGCTGCCGCCGGGCTTTCCGATGATCGCGATCGAGGGCGACTATTATTGGGACGGCGGCGTCGTCTCGAACACGCCGCTGCAATATGTGCTCGATTTCGAGCGGCCGCCGCGGGACATGCTGGTGTTCCAGCTGGATCTCTTCAGTGCGCGCGGCGAGCTGCCGCGGACGCTGCTCGAGATCAGCCAGCGCGAAAAGGACATTCGCTATTCCTCGCGCACGCGTATGAACACCGACTTGATGTGCCGGCTGCACAACCTAAGCCGCGCGATCGCCCGCCTCGGCCTCAAAGCGCCAAGGGAACTGCGCGAGGATCCCGACTGGCGCTTCCTGAACGAATCCGCCCACGAAAACTCGACGACGATTGTGCATTTGATCCACCGCCGCGCAGAGGGCGAAGGCGCCTCGAAGGATTACGAGTTCTCTCGCTTCACGATGGAGCGCAATTGGGAAGACGGTAAGCTCGACGTGCGGAAGACGCTGAGCCATCCAAATTGGCTCAACCGCACGCGCGCATCGGGAGAGGTGGTGACGCTGGATTTAACCAAGGACGGGTGACGCCCGGCGCTGAGAGATCCGATTTGGCGAGAGGAGGTTCTCCATGAAGAAAGCGACGAAAATTGCGCTTGGCGTCACGGGCGTCGTCGGCGCGGCGGTCGCGGGGGTGATTTTTGCGAATTGGAACGTCGCCGTTCCGATCGTGGCCATGGGAATCAATTATGTGCGCTATTTCAACGCGCCCAAGGGCGAGCTGACAGTCGAGACCGCGCAAGGCTTTGACGGCGGGAAAGCGGCAGCCACCGCCAGCCCTCCGGCGCCGGATGACGGCCGTTGGACAAGCTACAACAAGACTCTCACCTCCAACCGCTTCTCCTCCTTAAACGAGATCAATCGCGAGAACGCGGGCCGGCTCAAAGTGCTCTGCACCTATGACACGGGCCAATACACCGGCTTCAACTCGGGCCTTCTGATGGTGGACGGAGCGCTCCTCTTCGCGACCGAATTCGACACGTTCTCCATCGACCCGATCACTTGCCGCGAGAATTGGCGCAAGCATGAGACGTATACGCCAGCGACGCCGCAGGGCGTTAACCGCGGCGTCGCCTATCTCGACGGCCGTGTGTTCCGCGGCACGCAGGACGGGCGCGTGCTCGCCTATGACTTCAAAAGCGGCGAACGTCTGTGGGAAACCGCGATCGCCGACCCCAAGAAGAGCGAGAGCGCGCCCGCGGCCCCGATCGCATGGAGCGGTCTCGTGTTCATCGGCAACGCCGGCGGCGATTTCAAAGGCGTGAAGGGACGCATGTATGCGCTCGACGCGGCAAGCGGGCGAATCGTTTGGGAGTTCTATCTCGTTCCCAAGCAGCCTGGGGATCCGACACGCGGCCCCGAGGGCGCCACGCCGCTCGACACCTCTACTTGGGATGTGGCTGGCGGTTCGCCGATCTCGGGCGGCGCGACCTGGACTTCCTACACACTCGATCCCAAGACCGGGCTGCTCTATATTCCGGGCGGCAATCCGGCGCCCGATTTCGCCGCGACGCTGCGGGGCGGCGGCAATCTCTACACGGATTCGGTGGTCGTGCTCGACGCGAAGACCGGCGCCTATCGCACGCATTTCAAGCTCGCGCCCAAGGACTGGCACGACTGGGACGTCTCCAGCGCGCCCGCGCTCGTTTCGACCGCGTCGGGTAAGCGCATAATGCTCGTCGCGCCCAAGGACGGTCATCTTTACGGCTTCGACCTCGACACAAAGGAGCGGCTCTACCGAGTCCCCGTGACCGCGGTCGAGAACGCCGACGTCCCCTTCTCCGCGGAGAAGAGCGTGCATTTTTGTCCCGGATCGATCGGCGGCGCCGAATGGAACGGACCGGCCTACGACCCACGGAATAATCTCGTCCTGGTCGGCGAGGTGCAATGGTGCACGACTGTCAGGGTCGAATCCGCGAGGAAGGTCGAGGGCGCGGCGAATTTCACGCCCTGGGCCGGGGAGGATTCTTTCAATCCCTTCAATATGTGGGGCCAAGCCGATCCCGCGTTCCAATGGGCGGGCTGGCTCTACGCGGTCGACGCGGACAGCGGTCAATGGCGCTGGCGCGCCAAGACCAACTATCCCGTGCAGAGCGGCGTTACGCCGACAGCGGGCGAATTGGTCTTCTTTGGCGACATGGGCGGCAATTTCTATGCCCTCGATGTGGACACGGGCCGCAAACTTTGGGGCGAAAAGATCGGCGGCGCCGTTGGCGGCGGCGTCATCACTTTCGCGACGCCGCAGGGTCAGCGCGTCGCCGCCGCGACCGGTCTAACGGAAGTCCTGTGGCCGACCGAAATAACGACAGCCAAGGTTTCGGTCCTGGGCCTCGCCAACAATTGAGAGCGATTCGCGATTCTCCCGCGAATCAGCCTTGGTCGCGAGCCGCGGTAATTGTGCGAGGCGTTAGTTGAAGCGCTCGCGCTCATGAGCGGGCGCGTATGGCGGATAATCAAGGTATCGCCGCCTAGGGCGCGGGCTTGGCCAACCGTTCGAATGGCGCCTCTCGCTGTCCGCTACATGCGGCGGTCGTCATTCGCGCCACAAAAGAATACGATCTCTTCCCGGGTTGACGCCACTGGCCTGGCTGGTACAAGCGCACGGCGAAAGCTCGACGCTATGCCGATGAAGCGGGGGCGTGGGAAATGGACAAGAAGCTATTTTTCGGCGTCGTCGGGGTTCTGCTCGCCACCATGGCCTCGGAGTTCAACGACCAGGTCACGGCGATCGCCCTCGTTGACGTGCGCGGGGGCTTTTCGATCAGCCGCGATCCGGGAACATGGATTCAAAGTCTTTACGTCTCCGCCGAGATCGTCGGCATGGCGGTTTCGCCCTGGATGCTCGTGACTTTTACCCTGCGACGCTGGACGCTGTTCTCCATCGCGCTGTGCGGGGTCTCGAGCGCGCTCATTCCCTTCAGCCCCAACATCGAGGCGATCTATGCGTTGCGCCTTATGCAAGGCTTTGCCGGCGGCCTCCTCATTCCTCTGCTCATGACCACGGCGTTGCGCGTCTTCTCCATTCCGAATCTGCGTATCTACGGCCTAGCTATTTACGCTCTGACCGCCGGCTTCACCAGCGGATTGGGCGCGAGCCTCGCCGCTTTGTGGACCGATATCGTCGATTGGCGTTTCATCTTCTTTGAAGCGATACCGGCCATGGTTCTCGCCGGCGCGCTCGTCTGGTATGGCGAGAGCCAGGACGAGCCCCGTTACGAGCGCTTTCACATTATGGACTGGCGGGGCCTCCTGCTGCTCATCGTCGGCTTCGGCGCCTTCAGCACCATGCTCTATCAAGGCGATCGGTTCGACTGGTTCAACTCCAAGTTCATCTGCGTTCTCGCCCTCGTCAGCGCGGTCGCCATTCCGCTATTCCTGCTTAATGAATGGCGGCATCCTCTGCCGCTCATCAAGCTACAACTGCTCGGCAGACGCAACATCGCCTATGGCTGCATCGCGCTTTTCACATTTCTCATCATTGCTCAGTCCGGCGCGACCGTGCCTCTGGAATATTTGCAGACGACCCAGGGGTATCGACCGCTGCAGGCCCAGCTCGTCACGCTGGAAGTCGCGCTGCCGCAGCTCCTCTTGCTGCCGGCGGTCGCCTATGTGCTCGACTTCGACGTCGATCCGCGGCTCGTCAGCTTGATCGGCCTCGGGTTGATGATCGTTTCCTGCGTCGGCTCGTCCTTTGTCGATTACACATGGAATCGGGATCAGTTCTTTTTCTGGCAGGCGTTCCAGGTGCTGGGTCAGCCGATGGTCACGATGAGCCTCCTGGAGCTCACCACCAACGCCGTGAAAGGCCCGGAAGAGGCCCCCTTCGTCTCCGCGCTCATCAACACGCCGCGCGCGCTTTCCGAAGCCGTCGCCGTTTGGTTGCTGCAGCTCATCGCCCGCTGGCGCGGAGCTCTGCATTCCGATCGCATCGTTGACCAGATCGGCCAAAACCGTTTCGAGCTCGCGCTGAACACCGCGAGCTTCGGCGTGCCGCCGACGCCAACGAATCCCGCGGGCGCCTTGAGCCTCGCCGTGGAACAACAGGTCACGGTCCTCACCATAGCTGACACGTATTTGATTCTCGGCGCATTGGCGGCGCTGCTCATGGTCGTCGTTGTGCTGCTGCCGGTGCACACGCCGCCGCCGCGCATCGTGCTCACGCGAGGCTAGTCCAAGTGGCGGAAGACGAGAAACAGGCGCCAAACCCAGACGAGCAGAGCCCTGGCGGCGAGGCCCCTCCGAAACAGGAGGCGTCGCAAAAAGGGGCCCTCAGGGACGCACGGGTCGCCTTAGCCGCGGCGATCGGCGCGACGGTCGCCTTGTTGGCCAAGCCTTTCGCAAAGCAGGAAACCACCCAACAAAAGGAGCAAAGAGAGCGCGCCCTGGCGCCGCGACCCCTGTGGCCAGTCTTCGTCGCCACCGCCGTCGCGGCGGTTTGCGCGCTCGTTGTGCTTTGGATCATTTTCCGCCCGCGCCCAGACGTCTGGACCGACGATGCCTATGTCACGGCGCATTTCGCGCTCATCGCGCCCCGCGTCTCCGGCCAAGTCGTCAGCGTCGAGGTGGACGACAACCAGCAGGTCAAGTCCGGCCAAATGCTCGTGATCCTCGACCCGCGCGATTACGATAATGCGGTCGCGACGGCGCGGGCCGCGGTCGAGCGCGACAGAGCGCAATACGCCGACGCGTCCGCGACCCTGGCGCGCCAGCCGCCGGTCATCGAGGAACAGGAGGGCAATGTCGCCGCGGCGAGGGCTCGGCTCGCCTTCGCTGAACGTGACGCGCGCCGTTTCGGCAATCTCGCGCTGACGGGCGCGGGCACCCTTCAGCAGCAGCAGCAGGCGGACACCGATTTACAGCAGTCGCGCGCGCAGCTGCAAAGCGCAATGGCGGCGCTCGACGCCGCGAAAAAGCAGATCGACGTGATCAAGGCGCAGCAGCAGACGGCCAAGGCCGCCATCATGGCCGACGAAGCGCAACTCGCGCAAGCGAAGCTCAATTTGAGCTATACGCGCATCGCGGCGCCGGTTGACGGCATGGTCGGGCAACGGGCAGTGCAGGTCGGCAACGTCATCGCGCCGGGCGCGACACTGATGGCGGTCGTACCGCTGGATCAGGCCTATATCGTCGCGAATTATCGCGAGGTCGACCTTCTGCACGTGCGCGCGGGGCAGCAGGTCACAATCCACCTCGACGCTTACGGCATCGACCTCAACGGCGTAGTGGACAGCATCGCGCCTGCCTCTGGCGTCTCATTCGCGCCGATTCAGCCGAACAATGCGACCGGCAACTTCACGAAGATCGTGCAGCGGCTGCCGGTCAAGATCACAGTCGATCCGAATCAGCCGCTCTCAAAGCTCCTACGTGTCGGATTCTCTGTCGAAACAACGATCCACACCGGGCTGGAGGACGTCGTGGACAAGCAGCGTCGCTCGTCCTCGCGCGTCACGGAGCGGTAGGAGATGCGGGCCGCCGCCCTTTGCGCGATCGGCGCGCTCGCCCTGACCGCCTGCACGGTCGGCCCCGACTTCGTCCCGCCACCCGTCGTCGCGCCCGATTCGTTCGGACCGGAGCCGCGGAACGTGCGCAGCCACACGACCGACGCCGAGCCTGATCCGCAATGGTGGCGCTGCTTTCGCGATCCAGAGCTCGCGTCGCTCGCGGCGCGGCTCGCCGCGCAAAATCTCGATCTCAAGACGGCGGCGGAGCGCGTCGCGCAGGCGGGCGCCGAGCGCGCCATCGTCGCCTCGCAAGGCCTGCCGCACGTTGAAGCGCAGTCGATGGATTATTGGCAGCACATCAGCAAAGACGGAACGGCTTCGCTCGCCGCCCCGTCCGGCGCTCCGTTGACCTTCTCCTTCCTGCAGCAGGGGCTGAACGCGTCCTGGGAGCTCGATCTCTTCGGCAAGGTGAGGCGCGCCGTCGAGGCGCAGGACGCGGCCACGCTCGCCGCGATCGAGAACCGGCGCGGCGTCGCGCTCGTTGCGCTGGCCGAGCTCGCGCAGAGCTACGTCGCGCTACGGGGGATACAGACGCAGCTCGCGATCGCCGAGCGCAACCTGCACATCGCCGAAGACGACATCAGGCTCGTAGAAAGCCGCTTCGCCAATGGCGTCGCGACGACGCTTGATCTCGCCCAGGCGCGCGGTCAAAAGGAGAGCATCGCCGAAACGCTGCCGCCGCTGCGCGCGCGCGAGGCGGAGCTCATCAACGCCATCGGCCTGCTGCTGGGCCTCGAGCCGCGCGCCCTGGAGCAAGAATTACGGCCACCGAAGCCGCCCCCAACGACCCCACGCCTCGTTGGCGTCGGCCTGCCGGCGACGCTGCTTCAGCGTCGCCCCGACATCCGCGAAGCGCAGGCGCGTCTGCATGCCGCCCTGGCGGAAATCGGCGAGGCGGAGGCTGAATTTTATCCCGACGTGAATCTAATCGGCGACATCAACGTGCAGAGCCTGACGCTGAAAAAGCTGTTTCGCGCGTCTTCGACGCAATGGACTCTTGGGCCCACGATCACGATCCCGATTTTCGAGGGCGGACGGCTGCGCGGCAATCTCGCGTTGCAGGAATCGCGGCATCGCGAAGCCGCGATCGATTTTCAGAAGGCGCTCCTGCGCGCCTGGCAGGAGGTCGACGACGCGCTGACCGCCTATGCGCAGGCGCAGAAACGCCGCACCGCCGCGACGCGCGCCGCCGCGCAGGACAAGATCGCGCTTGACGCGGCGAAACAGCGCTATCGAGAAGGGCTCGTGGACTTTTTGAACGTGAACGCGGCGCTCACGCAGCTGCTGCGAAGCGAGAACGAGCTGGTGCAGAGCGACGTAGACGTTGCGGCTGATCTCGTGCGTCTTTACCGCGCGCTCGGCGGAGGCTGGGAGATCGCGGAGTGATCTGTTGTCGCCGAGCGGGTGAGCGTGAGTTTTGAAAAACCGCTTTGAAGTTCTTGGGTAAGGTCGGCTAAGAGGGCATCGCAAACTTCAAGCTCTAGAGCCAAGCCGCATGTAACAGTGATCGGCGCCCAGCTTGCAAACTGGCGCCTCTCGGTTGCGATTTTGGTTGGCGCCAGTTTTATCCCGAGAACGCGCGCCTATCCGGATGCGAGCAGGGTGTGAATTTGCGCCACAACGGCGGCTCCCTCCCCTACCGCCGCCGCGACGCGTTTGGTCGAACCGGACCGCACGTCACCGATGGCGAAAACCCCGGGGAAGCTCGTCTCGAGCGGCAGAGCAGGGCGGGAATTTTCTCCGGCGCCACGACCCCAGTCGGAACCAGTGATCACGAACCCTTTCTCGTCCACCGCAACGCAGCCATCGAGCCACGCGGCGTTGGGATCCGCGCCAATGAATAGGAAAATGTGACGCAAGGGGCACCTGTGAGTGGCCCCCGTCGCGCGCTCGCGAAACACTGCCGCCGTGAGGCCGGCGACATCGTCTCCTTCCAACGCGACCACCTCGGTTCCCGCGTGCAGCTCCACATTGGGCAACGCGGCGATACGGTCGACGAGATACCGCGACATCGACGCTTCCAATCCCGGACCCCGCACCACGAGATGCAGGCGCTTCACCTTGGACGCGAGAAAGACCACGGCCTGACCCGCCGAATTGCCCCCGCCCACGAGCGCCACCTCCTCGCCTTCGCAAAGCTTCGCCTCTATGGGCGAAGCCCAATAGGAAACGCCCCTTCCCTCGAAAGTGGAGAGGTTTGGGAGCGGCGGCCGCCGGTAACGGGCGCCGGAAGCGATCACGACCGTCCGGGCGCGCACGGCCCCGCCATTGGTGAACTCCAGGCGCGGAAAAGCCGCAGGCTTCTGCCCAGGCTCGCCGCGGTCCAGCCGCGCGGCCTCGATCGGAATGGCGATCTCGGCGCCGAACTTCAGCGCCTGATTGAAGGCCCGCCCGGCCAGGGCCATCCCCGAGATGCCAGTCGGGAAACCGAGATAGTTCTCGATCCGCGCGGACGCGCCCGCCTGTCCTCCGAAGGCGCGCTGGTCGAGCACAAGCACAGACAGACCCTCGGACGCCGCATAGACGGCGGCTGCCAGTCCCGCTGGTCCCGCGCCCACCACAGCCACGTCGTAGACTCTTTCCGGATCGAGTTCGGGCGTGATGCCGAGGCAGGCTCCGGCTTCGGCGTCCGTCGGCCGCTTCAACAACGCGCCGTTTGGACAGATCATCAAGGGCAGCTCGTTCGGGAGTACGCCAAAGCGCTCAACCACGGCGCGGCCGTCCGCGTCGTGAATGGCGTCGAGGACCGTATGGGGATAGCCGTTGCGGCCAAGGAAGCCTTGCAGCCGGACGAGGTCGGGCGAAGCCGGATCGCCGACGAGAACAGACCCGCCCCCTCCCGCCTCAATGAGACCGACCCTCCGCAAGATGAACGCGCGCATCATGATTTCGCCCACCTCGGCGGAGCCGATCATCAGAGCGCGAACATGGGCGGCGTCGAACGGCAGCGCGACGCAGCCATCCGCGCCCGCGCGTCCGGACGCGAGCGATTCCCGCCCGGCCAACTGGCTCACCTCGCCCGAGAATTGTCCGGCGCAAAGGCTCGTGATCGCAGCCTTGCGATCGAGACCGTCGCGGCGCACGACATCGATCGAGCCTTTGAGAACGAGCCAAGCCGGGGCATGGCGCTCACCCACGTCGAACAGAATTTCACCGGGTGCGAAATCCCTCGCAGGGCCGCTGGCGAAGCGCTTGGCCATCTCGATCTGCCCTGCGTCGAGCACGGGAAACAGCTGATGACGGCGGGTTTCGAGCAGACTCATCGGCGCTCTCCTGGCGGCGCGCGGTTCCCATCGCGCTTCTTGCGCTCGCCGGCCTTGGTCCGGCTGCGGCTCGACCGGACGAATGAGCCCGAAAATCTCCGGCGGCGGGGCGGTCGAGCGGCGGCCATGCCGCAACCCCCGCAAGCCAAGCGCTTCACCGCCGCCGACGTCGCCTTGACCTCGGCGTAGTGAAAGGCCGCGACGGTTAGCGCGGCGCAACACGTACGCGGGTTCAGACGTCGCCGGTCCAAAGCTTCACCCATCGGATCATGACGCTTTCCTTTCCTGTCGGGCGCCGGCCAAACCATTCCTCTCCGCGACACTCAGTTTTCACTTGGCGGGTATCCTGATCGTCGCTTTCATGCCCGGTTTCAGCGCCGTGCGCGGGTTGGGAGCCACCACGACGACCTCGGGGGCCGCCGCGCCTTGGATGGGCGTGACGCGAAGGATTTCGCCCTCGAAACTCTCTCCCGGAAACTGGTCGACGGTGAAGACCACTTTCTCCCCGGGTTCGAGCGCACCTGCTAGAGCGCCTGGCAGGGAGGCTCTGAACTCTATTGTCGTCGCATCGGGCGCGAAGAGAAAGAGCGGCTGCTTCGAATTCGGGGCGACCGCTTGGCCTGGCTCGACGTTGCGCGAAAGCACGACGCCGTCCATCGGCGCGGTGACGCTCGCATCGGCGAACCGCGCTTTCGCCGTGTCCAGCGCCTGTTGAGCGGTGGCGACGCCGCGCTCATCGCGGTCAAGCGCCTGCCGCAAGGCCTCCACGCGCCCACTCGCGCCTGGGCCACGCCGCAGCCGCGTCTGCGCCGCGGCAAGCGCGGCCTGATCTTGCTTCAAGCGCGCCTGCGCCGCGCGCAAACCGCTCTCGCCCCGCGCGACGTCGCGCTCCAAGAGTCGCGCGTCGATCGTTGCGCAAAGCTGACCCCGCCGGACCCGAGCGCCCACCTCGCAGTCGACCGATCGGACGACGCCGCCGACCTTCGCCGCGACAGGCTCGGCGCCCGCGGCTTCGATTACGCCTGTCGCGGTCTGACGGCTGGCCGCCGCAGCGATCGGCTGCGTATGCGCCATCGGCGGCATGTTCATATTCATATGATACATGATCCAAAGCGTGCCGCCGATCACAAGCGCCACGATCAGCGTGCCGAATGCCAGCGCCAGGGTGTTGTTCACGTTGTCGGGCGCGGTCGTCAAATGCAGGAAGAACACAAGATGCACGCCAATCTGCGCGACGGCGAAAACGGCCAGCGCAACCGGAATGCTTGGCCCCCATAACAGCTGTGATTGGGCGAAGTAAAACGCCGCGGCCGTCAGCAGCACCGATAGAGCGAGACCGATCAGATAGGATTGCACGCTTTCCCAGACGCTTTCGCGCTCGGCGTCCATCGCGCCGGGGGCGACGTCGAGAGCCGTATGGTCTTCGCTATGAACGCTCATCGCGCGCCTCCAACGAGATAAACCAGCGTGAAAATCGCCACCCAGACGATATCGAGCATGTGCCAGAACAAATTGAAGCACAGCAGCCGACGCTCGATGTCGGCGCGAAATCCCTTGATAAGGAGTTGCGCCATCATCGTGCCGAGCCACAAGAGCCCCACGCTCACATGCACGCCGTGGCAGCCGACGAGCGCGAAAAAGGACGAGAGAAACGCACTGCGCTGTGGTCCGGCGCCGGCTGCAATCATCGCCGTGAATTCGCGCGCCTCCAACACGAGAAAGGCCAGTCCCAGCAACCCCGTCACGAACAGCGTCGCCTGCGTCCAAATCATGCGGCGCGCCTCGGCGCCGACCGCCGCAAGCCCGCAGGTGAAGCTCGACAGAAGCAGGCAGGCCGTCTCGATGGCGACGGCTTGCAAATGGAAGAGATCGCCGCCAGAAGGGCCGTCGTCCGTCGCCGTCTGCAGCACCGCATGCGCCGCGAAGAAGGCGGAGAACATGACGATGTCGCTAAGCAGAAAAATCCAGAAGCCGTAGCCGACGATCACGAGCTTCGAGGCCGGCCCGCCCTCGCCATGGCCGCGCGCTTCGGAAGCCACATCCGATATCGCGCCGGGTAGAGTGATCGTCTCCGTCGCCGTCATATCGCCTCGCTAAGATTGCTATCGCGCGCCAGCCATTCCTCTCTCGCGCGTCGTCTTTCGCCGTCCAGTCTTTTGACCTCGCTCGCCGGGACCGTGTACTCTTCCTTGTCGCGCCAGGCGAACCAGACAAATCCGACATAGGCGGCGAAGAGACCCGCGCACACCATCCACCAAATGTGCCAGATGAGCGCGAAACCCGTGATGGTCGCGAAGAAGGCGGTCATGAAGCCGGTCGCGCTGTTTCTCGGCATTTCGATCGGCTGATACTCGCCGACCGCGGCGAGGTGCTGCGTCTCGATCGCGCGCTGCTTGATCGCCCAATAGGGCTCCTGGCCCCTGACGTCGGGCAGAAAGGCGAAATTGAACTCTGGCGGCGGCGAGGCCGTCGCCCATTCGAGCGAACGCCCGTTCCACGGATCGCCGGTCTCGTCCCGAAGCTCGGCGCGGTCACGAATGCTGACGACGAGCTGGATGATCTGGCAAAGCATCCCGACCGCGGAGAACGCGACCCCGACGACCGCCGCCAGGATCCAGGGCCGCCACTCCGCGACTTCATAATGCTGCAGGCGTCGCGTCATGCCGAGCAGCCCGGCGACATAGAGCGGAAAAAAAGTCACGTAAAATCCGGTGACCGTGCACCAGAACGCAGCCTTGCCCCAGCCCTCGTGCAGCCGGAAACCAAAGGCCTTCGGGAACCAATAAATGACTCCCGCGAAGCACGCGAACAGCACGCCGCCGATGATCACATTGTGGAAATGCGCGACGAGGAACAGGCTCTCGTGGAGCGAAAAATCCGCCGGCGGCACGGCAAGCAGCACGCCGGTCATGCCGCCGAGGACGAAGGTGACCACAAAAGCGAGCGACCACAGCATCGGTGTTTGGAACCGAACGCGGCCGCCATACATCGTGAACAACCAGTTGAAGATCTTGACGCCCGTGACGACGGCGATGACGCTCGACGAGATGCCGAAAAACGCGTTCACGTCGCCGCCCGCGCCCATCGTGAAGAAGTGGTGCAGCCACACGCAATAGGAGATCAGACAAATGCCCAAGGTCGCTATGACCATGGAGCGATAGCCGAACAGAGGCTTGCCGGAGAAGGTCGAGAACACCTCGGAGAAGATGCCGAAAGCCGGCAGCACGAGAATGTAAGTTTCGGGGTGCCCCCAGGCCCAGATCAGATTGACGAACATCGCCATGTTACCGCCGCCGGTGTTGGTGAAGAAATGGAAACCGAGATAACGGTCGAGCGCGAGCATGATGAGCGTCGCGGTCAGGATCGGAAAGGCCGCCACGATCAGCAGGTTCGAGGCCAGCGCGGTCCAGCAGAACATCGACATGCGCATATAGCTCATGCCCGGCGCGCGCACCTTGAGAATTGTCGTCACGAAATTGACCCCGGTCATGAGCGTGCCGACGCCGGATATCAGCAGCGCCCAAAGATAATAGTCGACGCCGACTCCTGGAGAATAGGGAAGCTCGGAGAGCGGCGGATAGGGCAGCCACCCTGTCTGCGCGAATTCGCCGACGACGAGCGAGACGTTGACGAGCAGCGCGCCGGTCGCGGTGAGCCAGAAGCCGGTCGAGTTCAGGGTCGGAAAGGCCACGTCGCGCACGCCGAGCTGCAGCGGCACGGCGAAATTCATGAGGCCGATGACGATCGGCATCGCCGCGAAGAAGATCATGATCGTGCCGTGGGCGGAAAAGATCTGGTTGTAGTGATGCGGAGGAAGATAGCCCGGCGCCTGATAAGCGACGGCCTGCTGCGTCCGCATCATCACCGCGTCGATGAAACCGCGCAGCAGCATGACCAGCCCGAGCAAGACATACATGACGCCGATGCGCTTATGGTCGACGCTCGTGATCCATTCGCGCCAGAGATAAGGCAGATGACCCTTGACGACCACCCAGGCGAAGAGAGCGATCAGCGCGAGACCGACCGCAGCGCCGGCGATCAGCGGAATGGGCTGATCCCAGGGAATAGCGTCTATAGTGAGCTTGCCGAACATGGTCACTCCTTCGATCGCGATTGAGCGTGCGCGCGATCGATCTCGCCGGGTTCGCTAAGGAGGCGACGCGCCGCGATTTTGTCGAAGAGTTCCCGGTCTACGGAGCCATAGGTCACGGGCGCCGAAGTCGTGCTTTCGCGCGCGAGCGCGAAATAGGCGTCCTCGTCCAAAGTCGACGCCGATTTTCGCGCCTGCGCTAGCCATTTCGCGAAGGATTCCGCGGGGAGTGCGCGCAGCACGAAATGCATGTCGGAAAAGCCGGCGCCGCTGAATTGCGCGGACAGACCGTAATAGTCGCCCGGCCGATCCGCCTTGAGATTGAGCTGCGTCACCATGCCGTTCATCGTGGCGATCATGCTGCCGAGCTGCGGCACAAAGAAGCTGTTCATGACGGTGGCCGAGGTCAGCGAGAAATGCGCGGGGCGATCGGTCGGCACGGCGATCTCGTTCACGCTCGCGACGCCTTGCTCCGGATAGACGAACAGCCATTTCCAATCGAGCGACACGACTTGGATTTCGACTGGTTTCGTTTCTCCGGCGAGCGGACGCGCGGGATCCAGGTCGTGCGAGCCGATCCAGGTCACGCCGCCCAAAAATAAGATCACCAAGAGCGGAATGCCCCAGATGATGAGCTCGAGGCGCCCGGAATAAGCCCAGTTCGGTAGATAGGTCGCCTTCTTGTTCGAGGCGCGAAACCACCAAGCGAAAACGAGCGTGGCCAACAGCGTCGGGACGACGATCATCATCATGATCGCCACCGCGTTGAGTAAAATTTGAGCGTTGCCGACAGCGACAGGCCCCTGCGGATCTAGCACCCCTCCGGACAGCGGGGGAACCGCGAGCGCGAAAAGAAACGTCCTCCCGCTCGCCCCAAGACGAAAGACGGTTGGCGATCGCGGCTGCGTCATCCCCCCCTCCTTGCAAGTCGAGTAATGAACCGTGATCCCCTTCAAATTTTGCTCAAACCCCAAACTAGGCAAGTGAGCGCCGGCGGCAACACCTGTTGCGCAAATTTATTCTGTCGGCTGACGGGAGTGAGACAACCCACTAAGTGGCATCAACCAAGCGTCTCCTCGATCTCGTGCAGCCTTTGCTCACCTACGTCCATTCCAAACGCAGCGCCATTGTCGATTACGGCGCGCGCTACCGATCGGGCCGTCGGATCGCCTCGTCACTCGCCGAATCCGCCGTCGATTCCCTTGTAGCCCGGCGCTTGATCAAAAAGCAGCAGATGCAATCGCCGCTCCAAGGCGCGCAGCGCATGTTGCAAGTTCGCGCCTGACCAAACCGGCCGCCGCCGGAATCCAAAGATGGCCTTGCCGGAAGCTGCGCCACGCCCTGAGATATGATCGAAATTTTGCGTCGCCAAATCAATGCGTTGAGCGTCGCGCCCACGCGTATGCATCATGAACGCGCGTCGAGGCCCTGATATTTTCCTCATTCGATCTATTTAAAGCTCACCGTCGTCGACAAGGGAGGGTAAATCGTGGTGATCGTCATCACCGGCGGCGCGGGCCTATAGCGCACCAGACTTGGCGCAACGCGCGATGTCGCATCGGGTTTCGTCAACCATGGCCAAGAGCATGATCTCGGACAGTATGCCGACGATAGCGCTGCGCGATCGGGTGGCTCCAGAGGCGACGCTCGCGGAAGGACCGCTCGTCCCCGAACCGCGCGCGGCGAGCAAAGGCCGGAACCTGCGCGCACGGCTCCCGTTCGATCGCGTCGCGCTGCTGCTGCAGGGGGGCGGCGCGCTCGGCGCCTATCAGGCGGGCGTTTATGAGGCGCTGGCCGAGAACGGGCTTCATCCCGACTCGATCGTCGGCGTCTCGATCGGCGCCATCAACGCCGCGATCATCGCCGGCAACGCGCCCGAGCGGCGCGTCGACAAGCTGCGCGGGTTCTGGGAGGAAATCACCACCTCTGCCATGGGCTTCGACTCCGGCGGCTTCGGCCTCTTTGGACGAGGGGGGGCCGCGCGCGCAGGCCAATCAGGTGAGCGCCGCCATGGTTGCGTGCGCCGGGACGCAGGGTTTCTTCAGACCGCGCATCCCCAATCCATGGTTTTACCCGCGCGGCGCCATCGAGGCGACGAGCTACTTTGACACGCGGCCGCTCAAAGCCACGCTCGAGCGCTTCGTCGACTTCGACCGCATGAACGCCGACAAGAAGGATGTGCGTCTCAGCCTCGGCGCCGTCAATGTGCGCAGCGGCAACCTCGTCTATTTCGACACCGGGACACGGGTGATTGGAGCCGAGCATGTGATGGCGAGCGGCGCGCTGCCGCCCGGCTTCCCCGCGATCGAGATCGAGGGCGAACATTATTGGGACGGCGGCCTCGTCTCGAACACGCCGTTGCAATGGCTTGTGACGAACACGCGCGTCACGGATGAGCGTCGCCACGCTGCTGGAACAGCTGCCGGAGGAGTTCAAGCGAAGCGAGGAAGCCAAGTTCCTGGCCTCGATCGCACAACGCCATGCCTACAACCTCGTGCACCTCATCTATCGCCCTAAGGGCTATGAAGGCGACTCCAAAGACTATGAGTTTTCCCGGTTGTCCATGGCGGAGCATTGGCGTTCCGGCTACTACGACGCCGTGCGCGCGCTGCGCCATCCCGAGGCGCTCGAGCGCGCCGGCAACGGCGAGGAGTTCACCACCTTCGACTTTGCCGATGACGGCGATTGAGCCGGAGGCCGTGAGACGCGTCGCCCCTTTTAACACTTCGGTGTGAGGAGCTTAAGCTATGAGAGAAAGTGATGTCCGCGAGCGAGCGTTTGCGATGCCCCTGACCAGTCCGGCCTATCCGCCGGGGCCCTATCGCTTCGTCAATCGCGAGTATCTCATCATCACCTACCGCACCGACCCGGAGAAGTTGCGCGCGCTGGTGCCGGAGCCGCTCGTGCCCGACGGCGGCATCGTCAAATACGAGTTCATCCGCATGCCGGACTCGACCGGCTTTGGCGACTACACCGAGACCGGCCAAGTCATCCCGGTCACGTTCCGCGAACGCAAGGGCGGCTATACGCACTGCATGTTCCTCAACGACGATCCGCCTATCGCCGGTGGCCGCGAGCTCTGGGGTTTCCCGAAGAAGCTCGCGGATCCCACGCTCCACGTCGAGATCGACACGCTGGTCGGCACGCTCGATTACGGCCCGGTGCGCGTCGCCACGGGATCGATGGGTTACAAGCATAAGGCAGTGGATCCGGCGGCGGTGAAGGCGGCGCTCGCCGCGCCGAACTTCCTGCTCAAGATCATTCCCCATGTCGACGGTACGCCGCGCGTCTGCGAGCTCGTGGAGTACTACCTCGAGGACATCACGATCAAAGGCGCTTGGACCGGGCCGGCCGCGCTTGACCTCCACTCTCACGCGCTGGCGCCCCTGGCCGAGTTGCCCGTGCTCGAGGTTCTGTCGGGCGTTCATATCATCGCCAATCTCACGCTCGGCCTCGGCAAGGTCGTTTACGACTATCTGCGCTGAAAGGAGATGCGTTATGCCGGTTACAACCGCGTCGCCGTCGTCACTGGCGCCGCCAGCGGCATAGGCAAGGAGATGGCCCGCGCCTTTCGGCGCGAAAGCGCCAAAGTAGCTATCGCGGATTTGAACCAGGCCGGCGTCGACTCCGCAGCGTGTGTATACCGAAAGCCCAGGGGAATCGCATTTGAAATCGGCCTGTCGGATTTGGGGCGTTTTGCGTTTTGAGTGAAATGGATTCTACCGGGTTGCGAAGGAATCGCGCCTGGGGGGGTCGTATTGGAGAATTTTGTCGCCTGCTGGGATGGGCTGGACGATCCGCGCACGGGCAATGCCGCGCTTCACGATTTCCATGAGATATTGGCGATAGCGCTCTGCGCCGTTTTGTGCGGGAGCCAG
>JBAUVQ010000066.1:0-4414 GCA_049583305.1 Methylocystis sp. | reverse complement strand
TTTCGAGCTGCAGCCCCGCGCGGCCGGTGACGAGTCCGAACTGCGCGGCGGCGACGGCGCCGGCCAGCAAGGCGAGGGCCGCGACGATCACCCACCAGCCCGAGAACGGCCCTTCCCGTCGGCGCGTCGCCGCGACGAAGCCGACCAGCAGTCCCAGCGCGGCGGCGGCGGCGAACCATTCCCAGCCGAGAGTCAGCAGATAAACCATGGGCCTTCTCCATCTCGCGAGCGTTTCGAACGGGCTCGATTGGCGACGGGCTTCATTTCGGCGTGACTTCGATGGCCGCGCGATTGGGCGCTTCGGCCGCGACGCCGACCGGCGACAGATTGGCCGGATCGACGCCAAGCGCGGCGAGGCGGTCGATCACCGCTTGCGCCCTTTGCTTGGCGAGGCCGCGACTGACTTCCTCGATGCCCGGCCCCCCGACATGGCCGATGATATCGAACCGCGCGCCGGGAGCGCGCGACATCGCCGTCGCGAGCGCGTCGAGCGCGGGCGTCGCGGAGTCGGAGAGCGTGGCGTCCGGCCCGTCGAAGAGCAGCGGCGTTTTAGCGAGCGCCTGGTCGATGGCCTTTCGCGACTCGTCCGGGCCCAACGGCGCGCCAACGCCCAAGGCGAAGAGCCGGGTCGAGGCGGTGAAGCCCTGCGGCAAGGCGCCGGGCAGACGCTTGCCAATGTCGGACGCGGCGCCGGCGAAGGGCGCGTCGCCCGTGAGCGAGACAGCTCCGTCCGCGAAGGTCAAAGCGCCATCGGCCAGGCGTTCCAGCGCGGGCAAGGCGGCGGCGACCGCCTGCGCGAAATTCTTGGGCGCGCCGCCGGCGATTTTAAGCCTGTCGGTAATTGCGCCGGGCGCGCCTTTTTTGGCGAGCGCGCGAATTTCGGCCAGCGTCGCCGCGTCCGGGACATAGCCCGCGAGCGTCAGCGCGCCGTCCTTCAGCGTCGCGGAGAATGGGTAAGGCGAAGCCGCGCCGTCCGCGATCTCGATCTTGGCGAGCGCAAATCCTTGCGGCAGATGCGCCTTGGCGTCGGCCTCGACCGCCGCGGCGGACACATTCGCCTTGCCGGCGCCCTCTATGCCGAGGCCCGCGTCGCCGAGCGCGACCTTGCCGCTCGAGAGCTTGCCGAGTTCGGCCAGCGCGACATCGACGGCGCCGAGAAAATCGCCGGGAGGCGCGCCGGAGCCGATACGCATCGCGTCGCTCACCGCCGCGCCGGCGGCGATGGCGGCGGCCTTCTCCAGCACATGCGCCCGCGCCTCCATGCTCGGAACAAAGCCCTCCAGCGCGATCATCTCGCCCTTGCGCGTCGCGCTCCAGACATAGGGCGACACGCGCGGCGGATAGATTTCCAGCTTGTCGATCCGCGCGCCCTCGGGCGGGGCTTTCGCCGCCGCGAGCAGTTTGGCCAGATCGGCGTCCGGCGCCGCGTCGCCCATCAGCGACAGCGCGTCGTCGGTCAGCGTCGCGACGCCGGGCTCCATCTCCCCGAGGCGCCGCGCGGCGAAGGCCGCCAGCGGAACGAAAACCGTCGGCGCGCCGGTCGCGAAGCGGGTGTTGTCGACGATTTCGAGGCCGCGAACGATCAATTCCTTGCGCAGCGCGTCGCGTTCGCCGGGGGGAATATTTCCGTCGAGGGTCACGCGCGAACCCCTGCGCTCCATTTTGAGCACGAAGGGATGCGCGGCTTCGGCCGGCTTGGTTCGGTCGAGCGCGGCGCGCGCGCCCTCGATGCCGCGGATCGCTTGCACGGCCCGATCACGCGCGGGCGGCGACAGCACGACGCCGGAAATCGTCACCTCGCGCCCGGCCGCGACGACGGCGGCGCCATCGATCGCGCCCTTCTCCTGGGCGAGGAGTTGCGCCGCGCGACCCGTCAGGTCGAGTTCGACCCGTCGCGTGAGCGAAGTGGCGGCGAAATAAACGAGCCCCGCGAGGATCGGCAACCCGATCCACCATTTCCCCGGCTGCTGCATCGAAAAGTCCCCTCCGCGAGAATCACGGGCCGCGCGCATCATTAACAGTCGATGCATGACGCCGGCCGGTGTCAAGATGATGGCCGAGGCTGGGGATAACCCACGCGGAGGACGCTCGAATGCGCGCCCGGAGGCTCGTTTTCGCGAACCGCCGGGCGGCGGGCGCCAGGTTCGAGCTAGGCTCGCGCGGCCTTGGCTTTGGCGGGTTTGGCCGCGTCGCCGACCGCCACGAAGCCGTCGAAATCCTTTTTGTTTTGCGCCGCGTAGAGCATCGCGAAGGAAGCGATCGCGTCGGCGAAGGCCTCGTTCCTGCCCATGTAGCCCCACAGCACGGCGGCGTCGGCGGAGCGGGCGTGGGCGCGCGCCAGCGTGCGCCCGCACAGCGTCGCGTATTGCGGCAGGGCTTTCGTCTCCAGCAATTCGCTGATCGAGCCGAGACGGCGGTTCTTCAAGTGGCGGACGTAAAACTGCCGGCCCGAGGTCGGCTCGGTCGTCCAGCCGAGAAAGAGATCGGTCGCCGCCTGCATGATGCGCTGCCCGGCGACGACGCGCGCGCCCTGCTGGCCCGTCCATGGCGCGCAGGGCAGACGCTCCAGCGCCGAGGTCAGCGCCTCCTTGACTTGCAGGAACAGCGGATCGCCGTCCCGCGTCACGAACAGGCCGATGGCGCAATAGGTGCCGACGCTGCCGACGCCCACCACCTTGAACGCCGAATCCACCAGCTTGTAGCGCGCGAGCAGGGTCGCGACTTCCGGCGCCAGCGTGTTGGTCACGCCGGCGAACACGGCGGGGATGTCGACGTGAATGGAAGGGTCTTCCTGGACCGGCACGTGATAGATCAGCGGCGGATTGTCCTCGATCCGCCAGTCGCCGGTCGCGGGGTCGCGCGCGATGTGCGGGAAGTTGGCGTCCTCCCGGCGGTCGGCGTGTTTTTGCGCGGCGGCGAGCCGCAGCTTTTTCGCGATGTCGTCGCTGAACAGCCCCTCGGCTTCTTCCGTCAGATCTATGCGGGAATGCCAGGCCTCCAGCGGAGACAGCCGGGCGAGCTTCGCCATGCGGTCGCGATAGGCCAGCGCGACGCCCTTGGCGATGCGCCGCGCGCTCTTGTCGCTGTCGCCGGCGGCGAGCGCCGCGACCGCGAAACTCGCGGCCAGCCGCTTCACATCGGCGGTGAAGTCGACGCCGGGCAGCGTCTCGTCGAAATCATTGATGTCGAACAACGCATTGCCTTCCGGCGACAGAAAGGCGCCGAAATTCATCAAATGGCAGTCGCCGCAGGCCTGCACCGTTATGCCGGGGCTCGGGTGGGCCGCGAGGTCGACCGCCATCAGCGCCGCCGCGCCGCGCAAAAAGGCGAAGGGCGACTGCGACATGCGCTGGCGGCGGATTGGGATCAGCGCGGGCAGCCGGCCCTTGTTGGTCTCGTCGAAAATGGCCCCGGGATCGCGATCCCCGGCCGAAAACTCGCCAAGACTCTCGCGCGAGACGACGGAGCGCAATTGCTTGCCCGCGTCGAAGCGCTCGTCGAACGGGCGCCGACGCGTCGCCGCGACGGGAGTATCTGTCTGTTCCATATGCAGTGTCTCCAAAAACCAGCCCCCGCCGCCGGCGATTATCGCAGAAAAATGACGGAGGCGGGGATAAACCTAGCCCAGCGCGGCGATCAGCGGGTCGATCAGCGGCGCATCGGCGGGCGGCATCGGGAATTTGCGCAGATCGCGCGGGCGCGCCCATCGCAGCGCCTGCCCTTCCCTGGGCGAGACGAGCCCGTCCCAGCGACGGCAGACGAACAGCGGCATCAGCAGATGAAAATCGTCATAGGCGTGACTGGCGAAGGCCAGCGGTTGCATGCAGGAGACGCAGGCGTCGATCCCCAACTCCTCCGAGAGTTCGCGCGCCAGGGCCTGCTCGGGCCGCTCGCCGGGGTCGACCTTGCCGCCGGGAAACTCCCACAGGCCCGCGAGCTGCTTGCCCTCCGGACGCTGGGCGATGAGCACGCGCCCGTCGGCGTCGACCAGCGCCGCCGCCACGACGAGAAGCAGCCTGACCGGGGCGATGGTTTCGCTCAATTTCCGCTCCACGCGATGCGACGGGCCAAGTGCCCGCCGTGTACCGCCTATCGCGCCGCCAGCGCAAGCCTCATCCGCGATTGAGCGAGAGCGCCACGCCCGCCAGAATGAGCAGAATCCCCAAGGCCTCGCGCGCGCTGGTCTTCTGCGCGAAGAAGCGATGTGTGATGAGCTGCGCGAAAATGACCTCGGCGAGGCCGAGCGTGCGCACCCGCGCGGCGCTCTCCAGCGCGAAGGCCAGAAACCAGAACTGCGTCGCGAAGGCGCCGAGAAATCCCGCCGACAGCGACGAGCGCCATTCCCCCGCGATCGCCGCGAGGCCGGCGCGGTCGGCGATGGCGAGCCAGCTCAGGATCACGACCGTTTGCAGGC
>JBAUVQ010000065.1:0-3001 GCA_049583305.1 Methylocystis sp. | reverse complement strand
ATCGGCGGCCGCGAGATATTGATCGTCGGAGAACAACAAAGTGACATTGACCGGCACGCCGGCGAAGATTGCATCTTCGATCGCCGGCAACCCCTCTTTGGTGCCGGGAATCTTGATCAGGAGATTGCGTCGCCCGGCCGACGCATGCAACTCCTTGGCCTGGGCGATCGTCGCCTTGGCGTCGCGCGCGAGCAGAGGCGAGACTTCCAGCGAAACCCAGCCGTCGACGCCGTTTGTTCGGTCATGGACAGGCCGAAACAGGTCCGCGGCCTGCCTAATATCCTCCAGCGCCAATTCAAAAAATAATTTCTCGCCAGACTTGCCCTCCGCGAGCTTGGTTTTGATCTCGTCATCGAAATCATTGCCGTTCCTGATCGCGTGATCGAAAATCGTCGGGTTGGAGGTCAGGCCGGTGACCGACAACTCGTCAATGTAGCGCCGGAGAAGGCCCGTCCTCAACATGTTGCGCGTGAGGTTGTCAAGCCAGAGGCTTTGGCCGAGATCGCTCAGAACCTGGGTAGCTTTCATGGCGTCGCTTCGAGGTAATTGTCACTCCGAGCGTAAATATTGCAAAGGCCCGTCCCGTCAACCATGAGCGTGAAGCGCGGCCATTTTTGGAAATAAAGCGATTGGGGGCGCTTGTTTCACGCCAGTTTCGCGCTCTGTAGGCCGCCAGTCGCCTCTCGGCGAGAGCGTCGGCGGCGTTCTGGCTCGAAGGCATTTCAGCGGGCGCGCCGAGAAGGCCGCGCGAGAAAGAGAGCGGCGCCCGCCTCATGGGCGCGCCGAGGGCGTTCATGGCTGAATCGAGGGCAATCACCAATTCTGTTGCGACGACGTCCTTGGCGCTCGATGCCGCGGCCGCGCGAACTTCGCATCGAATGGCGGTGGGAGGGGGTCGCCCGTGCGAGGCGCGGCACAAATTTCGAAGGTTGAATATTCATGTCTAGTCGCATCGAGGATTACGCGCTCATCGGCGATTGCCAAACCGCCGCGCTCGTCTCCAAGGACGGCTCGATCGACTGGCTCTGTTGGCCCCGCTTCGATTCGGCGGCGTGTTTCGCGGCGCTATTGGGCGACGCGGGCAATGGCCGTTGGCGGATCGCGCCAGCCGCCGCGGAGGCGAGCGTGCGGTCCAGGCGCCGCTACCGGCACGGCACGCTGATCCTCGAAACCGAGTTCACCACCGCCGATGGCGGCGCCGTCGTCGTGATCGACTTCATGCCCCTGCGTGGAGAGCGGTCCTGGTCCCATCTCGTGCGTCTTGTCGTCGGTCGCCGCGGCGTTGTCCCGATGCGCTCGGAGTTAATCGTCCGGTTCGGGTACGGCGCTTGGGCGCCGTGGGTGACACGCAGCGAAACCGGGGATCTCCTCGCGATCGCGGGCCCGGACTCGCTGATCCTCCGCACTCCAGTCGAGCTTCGGGGCGAGGGGTTGACGACGGTCGGCGACTTCACCGTGTCGGCCGGGCAGCGGACGCCATTCGTTCTCACCTATGTCCCCTCCCACCTGCCTCCTCCAGATCCAATAGACGCCGACGATGCACTGCGATCCACCGAAGAATTCTGGCGGTCGTGGGCGAACTCCTGCCGTGGCCCCGAACAGCACATAGGGATTGTCACGCGGTCGCTGATCACGCTGAAGGCTCTGACCTATGCGCCGACGGGGGGCATCATCGCCGCGCCAACCACCTCGCTGCCCGAGCAACTGGGGGGCGCGCGCAATTGGGACTATCGCTACTGCTGGCTGCGCGACGCCACGCTGACGCTCCTCGCGCTGATGAACACGGGATATTACGAAGAGGCGAGGGCGTTTCGCGATTGGCTGCTCCGAGCCGCCGCTGGAAGCCCGGCGGATCTTCAAATTATGTACGGGGCCGCGGGCGAACGATGGCTGCCCGAGCGCGAGGCGCCTTGGCTCGGTGGGTATGAGAACTCGAAACCGGTGCGGATCGGCAACGCCGCCGTCGACCAGCTCCAACTCGATGTTTTCGGCGAGGTGATGGACGCGGCCCATCATGCCCGGGCGGGTGGACTCCAGGATCTCGCCGCGTGGGAGTTTCAGCTCGCGCTGCTCGAACATCTGGAAGCGGAGTGGCGCGCCCCCGACGAGGGCATTTGGGAGGTGCGGAGCGGACGCCATCATTTCACCCATTCGAAGGTGATGGCGTGGGTGGCGTTCGACCGCGGGATCAAGGCCGTGGACGCGTTCGGGCTCGTGGGCCCGGTCGACCGATGGCGCCGGATTCGCGCGGACATCCATGAAGAGGTATGCCGGCGGGCGTTCAACGCGGATGTTGGCTCGTTCGTGCAAGTATACGACAGCGATCTGCTGGATGCGAGCGCGCTGCTGATTCCGCAGGTTGGCTTTTTGCCGCCCCGCGATCCGCGTATCCGAAGCACTATCGAGGCCATCGAGCGCAAGCTGCTGCGCGGAGGATTCGTGCTCCGATATGACACGGCCGAAACTAAGGACGGGCTGGCGCCCGGTGAAGGCGCCTTTCTTCCCTGCAGCTTCTGGCTTGCCGACGCCTATGTACTGATCGGGCGTCTCGCGGACGCGAGACGGCTGTTTCACCGGCTGATCGCCTTGCGCAACGACGTTGGGCTGCTCGCGGAGGAATATGACGCGGGCGCTCAACGTTTGGTTGGCAATTTCCCGCAGGCGTTCTCCCATATTGCGCTCGTGAACACGGCGCATAATATCGCTCACGTGACGAAGCCATGCGAACAACGTTCCGGAAACGTACGACTTGCCGAGGCGGCGGAGTGACAAGTTTGTGTGGCTCGGGTTCCCCGACCTGACGCGGGGCTGTTGAGGAGTAAGGCAATGAACAAGGACCAGCTTGTTCGGACCGCGGAGGCGATGGTGGCCCCCGGGAAAGGGATTCTCGCCGCGGACGAGAGCGGCGGAACCATCGCCAAACGCTTCGCCGCGACGGGAGTCGCGTCGACCGAAGAAACGCGCCGTGATTACCGAGAGTTGCTGTTCCGCTCGGAGGGCG
>JBAUVQ010000064.1:0-6084 GCA_049583305.1 Methylocystis sp. | reverse complement strand
GCGCTTGAGACCTATACTCGCGATCGTGTTCCGCTCGACTGGGCTATGACGCAGAACAATCTCGGCAACGCCCTTTTAAAGCTTGGCGAACACGAGAGCGGGACGGCGGCGCTTGAAGAGGCGTGGGTGGCTTATGATGAGGCCCTGAAGGAATATACGCCGGAGGCCGATCCTTACCGGCACTCTAAGGTGAAAGGCAATCTCACCCACGTGATCCTGTTGATGCTTAAACGGCAAGGCGAGTAACTTCGTGTGCACTAATCAACGATTTCGTTCCAAACTCAAGAGCTTGAAAAATATGAACATTTTTCGTTCAAAACTCCGGTGCGAAACTTTTCGCTGATTTCGCGGCTTGGTCAGTGAGGGTCGAGGTGCCGGCTTTGGGGTCAAAAGTCAAACCCCAACCCTCAGCCCCACCCTCGCCCCACCTTTTGCCTTGATCGGCGCCGCGTTTTGGGGCATAGACCGCGCACACGAGCCGCTGGGCGTTCATCCCGGCCGATCTTTGTTTGCCGAGGAACCGCTATGAAAGTCCGCAACTCCCTGAAGTCCCTGCGCGGCCGTCACCGCGCCAACCAGCTGGTGCGCCGCAAGGGCCGCGTCTACATCATCAACAAGGTGCAGAAGCGCTTCAAGGCTCGCCAGGGCTAAAGTCTTCGCCCATCGCGGCGCCGCTTTTCGATCCGCGAACGGAACAGGTTCGCGGATTTTTCTTGTTCAATCGATCAGGCGCCCATCAGCGCCTCGACGTGAGCCGCGACCGAGGCGGCCAGCGCCTCGAGGTCATAGCCGCCTTCAAGAAACGACGCGACCCGCCCGCGACAACGGCGATCGGCGATATCGAGCAGCCGCTTGGTCACCTCCGAAAAATCCTCTTCGCGCAGCATCAGCCCGCCCAACGGGTCGCGCTGATGCGCGTCGAAACCCGCCGAAATTAGAATTATGTCGGGCGCGAACGCGTTTACGCGCGGCAAGATAATGTCTTCGAACGCCTCGCGAAAGGCGTCCCCCGTCGCCCCCGCGAACAACGGCGCGTTGACGATTGTATTGAACTCGCCGGTTTCATTGCGCCCGCCCGTGCCGGGATAGAAAGGCGCTTGATGGGTGGAGCAATAGAGCACGCTCTTGTCGGCCCAGAAAATCTCCTGCGTGCCATTGCCGTGATGCACGTCGAAATCGACGACGGCCACGCGCTCGGCGCCCTGCGTCGCCTGGGCGTGGCGCGCGGCGATCGCGATATTGTTGAAAAAGCAGAAGCCCATCGGCGTCGCCACGCCGGCGTGATGGCCGGGAGGCCGCGCCGCGACGAAAGCGGTGTCAGCGGCGCCGGATATGACGGCGTCGACGGCGGCGATGGCCGCGCCGGCGGCGAAGCGCGCCGCCTCCAGCGTGCTGGGATTCATCGCGGTGTCGGAATCGAGCGGGGCGAATCCGGTCTTCGGAGAGGCGGCTTCCAACGCCCGCAGATAGCTTTCGGGATGCGCGCGGCATAAGGCTTCGCGGGCGGGACAGGGCGCGACCAGCCGGTCCAGGCGCTTGAATTTTTCCGCGGCCAGCGCCGTTTCGATCGCGCGTAGTCGGTCCGGGCTCTCGGGATGCCCCGAGCCCATGTCATGTTCGAGCGAAGTCGGATGCGAGACGATCAACGTGCGCAAAGTTTCAGCACCGGGTTGAGGATGGACGCGCGCGGCTTCGCGCGACATGACGCCGATCGTCGCCGAAACGGCAATGTCCCATGCCACGACGAGTTTCGAGCCGCGTATCGCCGAATATAAGGCTCGGGACTGTGGCGCCAAAGACACATGGGAGCAAAATTCGCCTGCCGACGCCCCGAACCCGGCGAAACTATGATAACAGAAGTCTAATAATCTTTTGCTGCGAAGAGGAGCGTTTTAATGCGGGTGAGATCATTTGTCGCCGCGGCGCTGGCGACTGCCTGCTTGGCGGGCTGCAACGGGGTTCGCCTGCCCGATCCGAAGGTCAGCGGCCGCGACGCGGAGTTTTTGGCCTTGGCCCCCAAGGCCGAGATTCCGAACGACTTCGAGCGCTATGAGGTCGAATACAAGACCAGCGAGCCCGTGGGATCGATCATCGTCGATTCACACAACCACTTCCTTTACTACATCCAGCCGGGCGGCAAGGCCATTCGCTATGGCGTCGCCACCGGACAGGACGCGATGGGTTGGAGCGGTCGCGCCAATGTCGGCGCGATGCAGGAATGGCCGCGCTGGATGCCGCCCAAGGACATGCTGCAACGCTGGCCGCATCTGCAGCCGACCGCCGACGCCGGCGGCCTGCCCGGAGGCCCGGACAATCCGCTCGGCTCGCGCGCGCTCTACCTGTGGCAGAACGGCAAGGATTCGATGTATCGCATCCACGGCACCAACGAGCCGGAAAAGATCGGCCAGGGCGTGTCCTCGGGCTGCATCCGCATGCGCGACATCGATGCGATCGACCTATACAACCGCGTGAAGATCGGGACGCCGGTTCTGGTGATCTAAAATCCGCGAAGGCGAAGAGCGTTTTCCCGAGGACGGAGAAACGCTTTTTCGAATCGGGCGTCCTTCTTACGCGCTTGCGCGACAGGCGGCGGCCGGTGTATAGAGACTTCAATTCCATCTCATAACGGTCATTCTCGGATGATCGCCGATTGGGAGTGGGTCCAGCCCGGACCCGCTCTTTTTCGTATGGAGCCGAGCAATAGGCCGAAGGAGAGGCAAGGCTTGACGCAAAGCGCCGACCCCGTTTCCGCCGCCCTCGACGAGCCGCGCCTCGTTTCCGAGACCGGCGTCGCCGCGCGCGTCGCCGCGATTGCAATTCCCGTGCTGGAGCAGCTCGGGCTGCGGCTGGTGCGCGTTCGGCTGCTGGCGCAAAACGGCCAGACCTTGCAGATCATGGCCGAGCGGCCCGACGGAACCATGACCGTCGCCGACTGCGAAGCCGCGAGCCAGGCGCTTTCGCCGGAGCTCGACGTCGCCGACCCCATCTCCGGAGAATATCGGCTCGAACTTTCCTCGCCCGGAATCGACCGCCCGCTGGTGCGGGTGTCCGACTGGCGACGCGCGATCGGCCACGAGGCCAAGATCGAACTGGCGCAGCCGCATTCGGACGGCCGCAAGCGTTTTCGCGGCGAGATCATCGCGGTCGAGGGCGAGGGACGCGACGCCATTTTGACGCTCGAGCGCAATGACGCCCGCGCCGACGAGGAAAAGACCGTGCGCCTGTCGCTGCGCGATCTCGATGAAGGCAAGCTGATGCTGACCGAGGCGCTGATCCGCGCCTCGCTGCGCGCGGCCAAGATGGCAGCGGAAGCGGACGAAGGCGAAGGCGCGGAACAAAGCGCCGAAGCTTCGGATGACGAGCCCCCGCGCCGAGGGCCTGGCCGCTTCGCGGCGAAAGCCAAACAAAAACCCAAGCCGCTGGTTCCGGCTGGCGTGCAGACCCATTTTAAAAAGAAGGGAAGCGAATCGGGTTCTTCGCGGGGTTGAGGCCTCGGGCGAGAAAACTAGTTCGCGTTAAGGAGACGAAGCAATGGCCGTCAGCGCCAACAGACTCGAGATTTTGCAGATCGCCGACGCCGTCGCGCGCGAAAAGTCGATTGATCGATCGATCGTCATCGCCTCGATGGAGGACGCGCTGCAGAAGGCGGCTCGCTCGCGCTACGGCCAGGAGACCGAGGTACGCGCGGAGATCAATCCGCGCACCGGCGAAGTGCGCTTCTCGCGCCTGATGCTGGTCGTCGAAGCCGTGGAGAACGACGCGACGCAAATCTCCATCGCCGACGCGCGCAAGCGCAATCCCGCCGCGCAGGTCGGCGACTGGATTTCCGAAACGCTTCCGCCGTTCGACTTCGGCCGCATCGCCGCGCAGTCGGCCAAGCAGATCATCGTGCAGAAGGTTCGCGAGGCTGAGCGCGACCGGCAATATGAGGAATTCAAGGACCGCATCGGCGAAATCGTCAACGGCGTCGTCAAGCGCGTCGAATATGGCAATGTCATCATTGACCTTGGACGCGGCGAGGGCATTGTCCGCCGCGACGAAATGATTCCGCGCGAGACGTTCCGTCCGGGCGACCGGCTGCGCGCCTATGTCTACGACGTGCGCCGGGAGCAGCGCGGGCCGCAGATTTTTCTCTCGCGCACGCATCCGCAATTCATGTCGAAGCTGTTCAAACAGGAAGTGCCGGAAATCTACGACGGCGTGATCGAGGTTAAATCGGTCGCGCGCGATCCGGGCTCCCGCGCCAAGATCGCGGTCGTGTCGCGCGACTCGTCGATCGATCCGGTCGGCGCCTGCGTCGGCATGCGCGGCTCGCGCGTTCAGGCGGTGGTCGGCGAACTGCAAGGCGAGCGCATCGACATCATTCCGTGGTCGGCGGACGCCGCCACTTTCATCGTCAACGCGTTGCAACCGGCCGAAGTAGTCAAGGTGGTGCTGGACGAAGACTCCAACCGCATCGAAGTGGTCGTGCCGGACGATCAATTGTCGCTGGCCATCGGTCGCCGCGGCCAGAATGTCCGGCTCGCCTCGCAGCTCACCGGCTGGGACATCGATATTTTGACCGAGGCCGAGGAATCGGAGCGCCGCCAGAAAGAATTCGACGCGCGCACGGGCGTGTTCATGAACGCGATCGACGTCGACGAGGTGGTCGGGCGCCTGCTCGCCTCGGAGGGGTTCCGCTCGGTCGAGGACCTGGCCTTTGTCGATCTCGCCGAACTGGCGTCGATCGAGGGATTCGATGAAGACACGGCGACCGAAATCCAGAATCGCGCGAAGAGCTATCTCGAACGCGTTGAATTGGAGAACGAGGCGCGGCGCAAGGAACTCGGCGTCGCCGACGAGCTTAGGGAAATCGACGGAATCACGTCCGAGATGCTTGTCCGGCTCGGCGAGAACGATGTGAAGTCGATGGAGGATTTCGCGGGCTGCGTGCCCGACGATCTCGTCGGCTGGAGCGAGAAAAAAGAGGGCGAGACGACAAAATACGACGGCTTCCTCACCGGGCTCGATCTGTCGCGCGAGCAGGCCGAGGCGATGATCATGACGGCGCGCGTGCGCGTCGGCTGGATCGAGGCCCCCGCGCCCGAGCCCGAACCTGAAGTCGCCGACGAAGCTGAACACGCGCCGCAATAAGGAGAACCCTGGTCCGTGCGAGAAACGCAGCCCATCGAACGCACCTGCATCGTCACCCGCCGGCAAGACGCGCCGGAGGGGATGATCCGTTTCGTGCGCGCGCCGGACGGAGCGGTGACGCCGGACATCAGATCACGCTTGCCCGGACGCGGCGTCTGGGTGACGGCCCGGGCGGAGCATGTCGCCGAGGCGGCGCGCAAGCAGGCGTTTTCGCGCACGCTCAAGGCGAAGTCCCAGGCCGCCCCGACGCTCGCGCGGGACGTCGATGCGTTGCTCGAAGCCGATTGCCTGCAGATGCTGGCGCTCGCCAACAAGGCCGGGCTGGTGGTGACGGGCTTCGGCAAGGTCGCGGACGCCCTGGAAAAAGGCGGGATCGCGATTCTCGTCGAGGCCATCGATGGCGGCGAGGACGGGCGGCGCAAACTCGCGCAATCCGCCCGCCGGGGAGAAGCCGCGACCGGCGTCGCCCCCAAAATCGTCACAATTTTTACGTCGAGCCAATTGGATTTGGCGTTGGGCCGCACAAATGTGATACATGCAGCGCTTGCGACGGGCGGTCCCTCGGCGGCCTTCCTGTCGCGCTGTACGCGTTTGGCCGTTTACCGGGGTGGAAGCCTCGCGGATTTCGCCACGCGCGGGCGAGCGGCGGACCAAGCGGCGCCGGGTGAAAACGTGGATGCGTTAGAAAATTTGACGCCAATGGGTCATGCGGACCCGAGATCGGAAAGTGAATGAGCGAAACCGAGAACAGCGGCGATAAAACCTTGACCGTGGCTCCGTCGAAGACGCTGCATTTGAAGCAGCGACCGACCGAGGCGGGCATGGTGCGCCAGAGCTTCTCCCACGGCCGCACGAAAACGGTCGTGGTCGAGACGGTGAAGCGGCACGTGCGCGGAAAGGTCGAGACGAAGCCCCAGGCTCCCGTCGCCGCGCCGCCGCCCGCCGCCGCGC
>JBAUVQ010000063.1:0-1585 GCA_049583305.1 Methylocystis sp. | reverse complement strand
AGGCCAGACCCGTGGGACGTTTTCATGCGCTGGACCCGGCGCTGCCGGTGTTGCAATGGCGCGCGGCGAAGCCATGAGCGCGCGTTTCGCCATCGGCATAGGCGCGCGCAAGGACATCGACGCGCGGGAACTGGCGGGTTTGGTGCGGGAGGTCGCCGCGCGACACGGCGTCGATCTCCAATCCGCGACGCTCGCGACGATAGAGGCGCGCGGCGACGAGCCCGGCCTTCAGGGCGCCGCGAGACTGCTGGACATGACCGTGGTTCTTCTGCCGCTCGAAAAATTGCGCGCGCGAGGCGATGATGTTCGAACCCGCTCCGCTCGCGTCGAAAAAATGTTTGGCGTTGGCAGCGTGGCCGAGGCGGCGGCGCTCGCCGGGGCTGGCTCGGGGAGCATCTTGCTCGCGCCGCGCGTCGCGACGACGCGCCTCGCCTGCGCCATCGCCCGCGCGATAAAGGGAGGCGAAAGCCCATGACCGTGCATTTCATCGGGGCCGGCCCCGGCGCCGCCGATCTCCTGACGCTGCGCGGACGCGATCTGATCGCGCGATGCCCGGTCTGTCTTTACGCGGGGTCGCTGGTGCCGGTCGGCGTGCTGCGACATTGCCCGCCGGGCGCGCGAATCGTCGACACCGCGCCGCTGTCGCTCGACGCGATCATCGCGGAGATGCAAGCGGCCGAGGACGCCGGCCTCGACGTCGCGCGGCTGCATTCGGGCGATCTTTCGATCTGGAGCGCGGTCGGCGAACAGACGCGCAGGCTGGAGCGGCTGAAAATTCCGTTCACCTTGACGCCGGGCGTGCCCTCCTTCGCCGCCGCGGCGGCGGCGCTCGGGCGCGAACTGACCTTGCCGGAGGTCGCGCAATCGCTGGTGCTGACGCGCACCAGCGGGCGCGCTTCGGCGATGCCTTCGAGCGAAAGTTTAAGCGCTTTCGCCGCCACGCGCGCCACCATGGCGATACATCTCTCCATCCACGCCCTTGCGCGCGTCGTTGACGAACTGACGCCCTTTTATGGCGACGAATGCCCGATCGCGCTGGTCTATCGGGCGTCCTGGCCCGACGAGCGCATCGTCCGCGGCACGCTCGCCACCATCGGACAACTCGCGGGCGAGGCGCCGATGGAGCGGACGGCGCTGATTCTCGTCGGACCGGCGCTCGGCGCGCGGGATTTTCGCGAAAGCGCGCTCTACGACGCGGATTACGACCGGCGCTTTCGTCCACGCGGCGGCGGAGAGCCGGCGTGACCGCCCCCGGCCTTTTGATCGCCGCCGTGCGCTCCGGCTCCGGCAAGACAACGCTGGCGCTCGGCCTGATGCGCGCCCTGGCGCGGCGCGGGATGCGCGTCGGCTCCGCCAAATGCGGGCCGGACTATATAGACCCCGCGTTTCATAAGGCGGCCACGGGCCGGGAAAGCCTCAATCTCGATAGCTGGACGATGGACGAAGGCCTGATCGCGGGTCTCGCCGCGCGCGCCGGCCGCGACGCCGACATCGTTATCGCCGAAGCGTCGATGGGACTGTTCGACGGCGCCCCGAACGCGCCCGGCCGCACAGGCGCCTCGGCCGATATCGCCGCCGCGACTGG
>JBAUVQ010000062.1:0-10391 GCA_049583305.1 Methylocystis sp. | reverse complement strand
GACACCACCTCGGACTATGACCGCGAGAAGCTGCAGGAGCGTCTCGCCAAGCTCGCGGGCGGCGTCGCGGTGATCCGCGTCGGCGGCGCGACCGAGGTCGAGGTCAAGGAAAAGAAGGACCGCGTCGACGACGCCCTCAACGCCACTCGCGCGGCGGTCGAGGAAGGCGTTTCGCCGGGTGGCGGCGTCGCGCTGCTGCGCGCCATCGCTTCGCTGGACGCCATTCAGACAGCCAACACCGACCAGAAGACTGGCGTCGACATCGTGCGCAAGGCGATCCAGACTCCGGCCCGCCAGATCGTCAACAACGCCGGCGGCGACGGCGCCGTCGTGGTTGGCAAACTGATGGAATCCAAGGAATACGGCTACGGCTTCGACGCCCAGAACGGCGTCTATGGCGACCTCGTGAAGCTCGGCATCATCGACCCGACCAAGGTCGTGCGCACCGCGCTTCAGGACGCGGCGTCGATCGCCGGCCTGATCGTCACCACCGAGGCGACGATCACCGAGGCTCCCAAGAAGGACGCGCCGCAGATGCCGGGCGGCCACGGCGGCATGGGCGGCATGGATTTTTAAATCCGCGTTCCGCTTCGCGAAGAAAACAGAAGGCCCCGGGTTTCCCGGGGCCTTTTTCGTGGAGTGGCTCATTGACACGTGTTCTGCTTATGTTCTATGCCTCGGGCGAAAGTTATCCGAGGAATTGTCATGACCAAAGGCCGATTTCAGGCGATACGCGAATATAAACTCGAACCGCCGGGAGATCCGCGCGGCGTTAGCTGCGATGCTGATGGGCCCGCAATGGGTCCGATACGATTACTGGTCAAGACGGGCGCGGGGTTCGAGCCGCGGCCGACCGCGGAATTGAACAGGCTTCTGACACGGACCTTTGCGCGTCCGATCGATTGCGCCGGCCTCATGCCGGGGCTGGGCGCCGTCGCCCGCGCGATAAACGAAGGCGATCTCGCCCGCGCGATGATCGCCACGACGCAGATGCGCCTGCCAACACTTAGCGAGGACGAGGCGTCGCGAGCCGCGGCCGCGACTGAACTGGCCAAGGCGGCAGCCGACGATCCGGACCACCCTGGCTGGCCGGCCGGAACACCGGGCGGCCGCGGTGGTCAATTCCGCCCGAAGGACGAGCCGAGCGAAACGGTCAAAGAGACGCGCAAGAAAAAAACGGAAGCGGAGTTGCCACAACTAATCCGACGACGACTGATCCGAGAGACCTTGCGAAGAGTTCTGACGCCGCAACGCGTGATGCGTCTCGCGGGCGAGGTCGCCGCCAACGCAATTCCCATGGTGAACGTCGCCGCCGACGTCGCGGCGGCGGGCGATATCGCGGCGATGGCGGCCGATAGCGTGGAATTGAAACGAGAGGCCGACGCCGCGCTCGATTTCATTAAGAACGCTCCCTACAAGCTGGACGATCTGCGCGTCGGCATGGAGGATAAATCCTTTTCTTCCTTCGACGCTTTCAAAAATGTAGGGGTTGCAAAATTCCATGGCCCGGCTGGCGACGGCTATGATTATCATCATATTGTCGAACAGGGGAAAAGCACGGATTTTTCTTCTATAGAATTAAACTCGACAACGAATATTGTCAGGATACCAAGATTGATTCATGAAGAAATAAATTCTGAATTTGGACTGCGTGATTCTGTTACAAAGACTACTATGCGTCAAAGGCTCAAAGGGAGGTCTTTTGAAGAGCAGTTACAAGAGGGATTAGGAGTTATGACGAAAATTGGTATCATTGAATAGAGGAGCAAAACATGTCTGGTGAAAGAGAAGATCCTCTAATTGCCTACCTGATGCGCCAGTTTACTCGGGCGGCAATAGTCGCTCACTATGGCTATGAGGACGAGGACGACGCAATGCAGTGCGCCGGCATTGATAGTGCCAAGCGCGCAATTAAGGGCCTCGACCTCCTGGGATCGAAGGGGCGCCTGGCGCTCGTTCCCTTGCTCGACGATCCCGACTGGGGCATCCGAGTGTTCGCCGCCGGCTACCTCGTCAAGATCATGCCCGAGCGCGCCCTCGCGGTCCTGAAGGAGATTGACGAGCGCTGCCCAACGAGGGCGCATATGACGGCGTTTCGAATCCTTTGGAGCCACGAGCACGGCGATTTGAATTCGTAGCTGACGGACTCGGCAACATGGATTTCTAAATCCGCGTTCCGCTTCGCGACGAAAACAGAAGGCCCCGGTAATTCCGGGGCCTTTTAATTTGCAGCGACGCTCGCGGGAAAAACGCGCGTTGCATCGCGGCATAACAAATCGCGCGCGGCGGCCCCGCGCGCCTTGGAAATTGTTGCGGGATCGGCCAAGCTCGTTTACCATCTCCCTCGACAGACGCCCAAGCTTGAGGCGTCCAACAGTTTCGGGGGACTACACGATGTCGGGACAGTTGGATCATGGCTACCAAAACGCCGACGGAGATTTCGGCGAACATTTGAAAACCTACAAGGCATTCCTGAATCTGGTGACTTTCTCGACCGTCGCGACGGTCGTGACGCTCCTGCTCCTGTACTTCTTCCTGGCGCGCTAAACGCGATCATCCCGAGGCCGAGCCGTCCCGGGCGACCGGGACGAGGCGTGCGCCTTGGCGCTATTGGAGTCATTAATGCGCATCGCTGTCCTCGCCGAGACCGACAAATCCGAACCGCGCGTCGCCGCGACGCCGGAAACCGTCAAGAAATTCATCGGACTCGGCGCGGAAGTCGCCGTGCAAGCGGGAGCCGGCGCGGTCCCCGGCTTTTCCGACGCCGATTACGCGGCGGCCGGAGCCAAAATAGGCGCCTCCGCGGCCGAGGCGGCCACCGCCGCCGACGTGATCCTGCGCGTGCGCCGCCCCTCCGGCGCCGAGATTAAAGGCGCGAAGCCGGGCGTCGCGGTGATCGCCATTCTCGATCCTTACGGCCACGAGCCGGCGCTCGCGGAACTCGCCGGCGCGGGGGCGACGGCTTTCGCGATGGAGTTGATGCCGCGCATCACTCGCGCGCAGTCGATGGACGTTCTGTCCTCGCAAGCCAATATCGCCGGCTATCGGGCGGTCATCGACGCCGCCGCCGAATATGGCCGGGTGCTGCCGATGATGATGACGCCCGCTGGCACCGTGCCGGCGGCGCGCATTTTCGTGATGGGCGTCGGCGTGGCGGGGTTGCAGGCGATCGCCACGGCGCGACGGCTCGGCGCGATTGTCACGGCGACGGACGTGCGCCCGGCCACCAAGGAGCAAGTCGAGTCGCTCGGCGCGAAATTCATCGCGGTCGAAAACGACGAATTCAAACAGGCGGAAACCTCCGGCGGCTACGCCAAGGAAATGTCCGCCGAATATCAAGCCGCGCAGGCGGAGCTGATCGGCGCGCATATCGCCAAGCAGGACATCGTCATCACGA
This sequence comes from Methylocystis sp., assembly GCA_049583305.1. GTDB lineage: Bacteria > Pseudomonadota > Alphaproteobacteria > Rhizobiales > Beijerinckiaceae > Methylocystis. Next base: position 6,994 of record JBAUVQ010000062.1, on the reverse strand, counting down.
CGGCCCTGATCCCCGGGCGCCCGGCGCCCAAGCTCGTTTCGGCGGCGCAGGTTCGTTCGATGCGCGCGGGTTCGGTCATCGTCGACCTCGCGGCCGAACGCGGCGGCAATTGCGAATTGACCAAGCCCGGCGAGACGGTCGTCGTCGACGGCGTGAAAATCGTCGGCGCGTTGAATCTCGCGGGGCGTCTGGCGTCGACCTCATCGAGCCTTTACGCCAAAAACCTGCTCGCCTTCGTCGAAACGATGATCTCCAAGGAAACCAAGCAGTTGGCGATCAATTGGGATGACGAGCTGGTGAAGGCCACTTGCCTGACCCGCGACGGCGCCGTGATCGACCCGCGCTTTCAATCCAAAGCCTGAGCCGGCAAGAACATCCACCAGAGAAGGGCGCTAAGCGATGGCCAACGACTCAACGCAGCAATTGCTGGAAAAGGCGCAAGCCGCGGCGGAAGCCGCGCGGCACATGGCGGATCAGGCGCAAGCCTATTCCGAACAACTGGCGCAGACGGCGGCGGCCGCGACGGCGCACGGTCTTGGCGGCGGCGCGATCGACCCGGTTGTGTTCCGTCTGGCGATCTTCGCGCTGGCGGTGTTCGTCGGCTATTACGTTGTCTGGTCGGTCACCCCCGCGCTGCATACGCCGCTCATGTCGGTCACCAACGCGATTTCCTCCGTGATCGTGGTCGGGGCGCTGCTGTCCGTTGGCGTCGAAGCCTCGTCGGCCGCCGACACCGGCGCCGGATGGGCGCGATGGTTCGGTTTTGTCGCGCTCATTCTCGCGAGCGTGAACATCTTTGGCGGCTTCCTCGTCACCGAACGCATGTTGTCCATGTATAAGAAGAAGGGCTAACGGCAATGAGCGCCAATTTCACAGCCCTCCTATATCTCGCGTCGGGCGTTCTATTCATTCTCGCGTTGCGCGGCCTTTCGTCGCCCGCGACATCGCGTCAGGGCAACCAATACGGCATGATCGGCATGGCCATCGCCGTGGCGACAACTCTTCTGATACATATGCCGAGCGTCGGGAGTTTCCTGATGATTGTCGTCGGCGTCGGGATTGGCGGCGGAATCGGCGCGACCGTGGCGCGGCGCATTCCGATGACGTCGATGCCCGAGCTGGTCGCCGGCTTTCACGCGCTGGTCGGCCTCGCCGCCGTGCTTGTCGCGGGAAGCGCGTTCTTCGCGCCGCATGCTTTCGGCATTGGCTCGCGCGGCGACATCGAAGGCGGTAGCCTGTTCGAAATGTCGCTGGGCGCCGCGATCGGCGCCATCACTTTCACGGGCTCGATCATCGCGTTCCTGAAGCTTTCCGAACGCATGACCGGAAAGCCGATCCTGCTGCCCGAACGCCATACGATCAACATCCTGATCGCCGTGGGGATGCTCGCTTGCATCGTGTTGTTCGTCGGCTCCGAAAGCGGAATTTGGCTCTTCCTGCTGATCGTGCTTTCGCTGGTGCTCGGCGTGACGCTCATCATCCCGATCGGGGGCGCCGATATGCCGGTGGTGGTGTCGATGCTCAATTCCTATTCCGGTTGGGCGGCGGCGGGCATCGGCTTCACGCTGGGCAATCTGGCGTTGATTATCACCGGCGCGCTGGTGGGCTCGTCGGGCGCGATCCTCTCCTACATCATGTGCAAGGCCATGAACCGCTCGTTCATTTCCGTCATTCTCGGCGGATTTGGCGGCGAGGTCGCGGCCGTGGGGGGCGCGAAGGAAACGCGGCCGGTCAAGCAAGGTTCGGCCGACGACGCCGCCTATATCATGAAGAACGCCGGCAAGATCATCATCGTGCCGGGGTACGGGATGGCGGTCGCGCAAGCTCAGCACACGTTGCGCGAAATGGTGGACATCCTCAAAAAAGAGGGTGTCGAGGTCACTTACGCGATTCACCCCGTGGCGGGTCGCATGCCCGGCCATATGAACGTGCTGCTCGCCGAAGCCAATGTTCCCTACGACGAAGTGTTCGAACTCGAGGACATTAATTCGGAGTTCGCTCAGGCCGACGTGGCTTTCGTCATCGGCGCCAACGACGTGACCAACCCGGCCGCGAAAACCGACAAGACCTCGGCGATCTACGGCATGCCGATCCTTGATGTGGAGAAGGCGAAAACCGTGCTTTTCCTCAAGCGCGGCATGGGCTCGGGTTACGCCGGCGTCGAGAACGAACTGTTCTTCCGCCCCAACACCATGATGTTGTTCGGCGACGCCAAGAAGACCGTCGAGTCGATCGTCAAGGCCCTGGCTCACTGAGGCGGCGCGCGCACGCGCGAGTTTTTGGCCCGGGATCGCCGCTAGGCGCCCCGGGCCTATTTTTTTAACGGACGGCGAGTTCGACTGCCTGACGCGTTATCTGATTTGGGGCCGCGTGATCGAATTTCGCGCGAACCGATAGGGCGGCTCCGGATTAGACCGCGCGCACGCCCCCGGGAAACAAAGAGATGGTCATACCGATCCACGACGACACGCCGATGCGATTCATACGCCGCCCATGGGTGAACTGGACGCTGATCGTCGTGAATGTGGTCGTGTTCGCGGTCGTGCGGAGCGAGATTTTCGGCGATCCCTTGACGATCATGCGCGGCTTCGCCGTCATACCCCGCGTATTATTTGGAGAAGCGCAGCTGGCCAAATGGATCGTCGGACCTCCAGCGCCGCTCACGCTGCTGACATCGCTGTTTTTCCATTCCGGCTACCTTCATATCATCGGCAACATGTTGTTCCTCTACGTTTTCGGCGACAATGTCGAAGACGCGATGGGGCCTCTTTATTATCTGCTGTTTTATCTTTGCTGCGGCGTCGCGTCCGGAGTGGTGTTCGCCTATGCCTCGCCGCATACGATCTCACCGCTGGTTGGAGCCTCCGGCGCGATTTCCGGCGTATGCGCGGCCTTTCTGCTGCTTTATCCGCGCTCGACCATTTTCGGTTTGGTTCTGGGCGTGCTGCCGATCCGCGCGGCGGCGTGGATGTTTGTTGGCACATGGATCGCGCTACAGTTCATCGCCGCGATCAACGGGGAACACGGCCATGTCGCTTGGTTCGCGCATGTCGGCGGCATATTGGCGGGCCTTGTGTTGACGCCTGTGTTCAAGCGACGCCGCGCGCGGCTCTTCGATAGCCCGCCGCGCGACCCCCCTCGGCCAGAGCACGCCGAAAATCAGCCGCCGCGGAACTGACGGCGCGGAAGCCGCCGCCAAGGCGGGCCAAGGGTTTGACTTGGACCTAGGCGCCCGTTACCACAACGCGCTCCGGAATGTTTTCCAGCGAAGCCGCCCCGCTTCGCCGCAAGGAGACGCATAGCCGCCGAGAAATCCAGCGTCTTCGCCGATCCAACCGGATGGCGTGAAGACGCAAGGCTTTCGTGGTTTAACGCGATGCAAGGTGACGCTCGTTCAGGAGTTGTTCGATGAAAATTCTCGTGCCCGTGAAACGGGTGGTCGACTACAACGTCAAAATCAGGGTCAAGGCCGACGGCTCCGGCGTCGATCTCGCCAATGTAAAAATGTCGATGAATCCCTTCGACGAAATCGCGGTTGAAGAGGCGCTTCGTCTCAAGGAGGCCGGCAAGGCGACCGAGGTGGTCGTCGTGTCCATTGGACCGGCCAAGGCCGACGAAACCTTGCGCACCGGTCTCGCCATGGGCGCCGACCGCGGCATTCTGGTCAAGACGGATGAGACCGTGGAGCCGCTCGCGGTCGCCAAGATACTCGCCAAGATCGTCGCCGAGGAAAAGCCCGGCCTGGTCGTTCTCGGTAAACAAGCCATTGATGACGACAGCAACCAGACCGGCCAGAGCCTCGCGGCGTTGCTCGGCTGGGGACAGGGGACATTCGCGTCGAAAGTCGAGATTTCCGGCGATAGCGTCGACGTGACGCGCGAAATCGACGGCGGCCTCCAGACCGTGACATTGAAGCTGCCGGCGATCGTCACCACCGATCTACGGCTCAACGAGCCGCGCTACGCCAGCCTGCCCAATATCATCAAGGCGAAGAAGAAAGAGGTCGCCGTGAAGACGCCGGCCGATTACGGCGTCGACATCACGCCCCGCCTTGAAGTGCTCAAGACCGCCGAGCCGCCGAAGCGCAAGGCCGGCGTGAAAGTCGGCTCCGTGTCGGAGCTGGTCGCGAAACTTAGAGAAGCTGGAGTTATTTGATCATGGCGATACTCCTCCTCGCGGAAACCGCCGGCGGCGCCCTCGCGCCCGCCACCGCCAAGGCGCTCACGGCCGCCAAGGAAATCGGCGGCGCGGTTCATATTCTCGTCGCGGGCTCGGGCCTGCGCGGCGCGGCCGAACAGGCGGCGAAACTCTCCGGCGTCGAAAAAGTGCTGCTCGCCGACGCCGCGGCCTATGATCATGCGCTCGCGGAACCAGTCGCGGCGCTCATTCTGGGCCTCGCGGGCCCCTATGACACAATCCTCGCGCCCTCGACCAGCGCGACCAAGAACGTCCTGCCGCGCGTGTCGGCGCTGCTGGACGTGGCGCAGATGTCCGACATCATCAAGGTCGTCGCGCCCGACACTTTCGAGCGCCCGATCTATGCCGGCAACGCCATTCAGACCGTGCGCTCGAAGGACGCCAAGAAAGTCATCACGGTCCGGACCACCGCCTTCGCGGCGACCGGCGAGGGCGGCTCGGCGCCGATCGAGGCCGTCGCCGGCGCGGTCGACGCACAGGGCCTGTCGAGCTTCAAGAGCGAGGCGCTGGCGAAATCCGAGCGCCCGGAGCTCACGGCGGCCAAAATCATCGTCTCCGGCGGCCGCGGCCTCGCCAGCGCCGAGAATTTCGGCAAATATATCGAGCCAGTCGCCAATCGCCTCAACGCGGCGATAGGGGCGTCGCGCGCGGCGGTGGACGCCGGCTACGCGGCCAACGACCTGCAAGTCGGCCAGACCGGGAAGGCGGTCGCTCCCGACCTTTACGTCGCGGTGGGTATTTCGGGCGCGATCCAGCATCTCGCGGGCATGAAGGACTCCAAGATCATCGTCGCGATCAACAAGGACGAGGAAGCCCCGATCTATCAGGTCGCGGATTTTGGTCTCGTGGCCGATCTCTTCAACGCTTTGCCTGAGCTCGACGCGGAGTTGGCGAAGATCGGACGATGAATCAATCGCCGCGCGGGCGTTCTCGACCGGATCGTGGAACGCCCGCGCCGCGCGAAATTTTCTTGGTTCGCTTCGTCGCGCGGCGAATGCCCTTCATTTCACCGTCGTTTTTTGAAATCGCGGTTTTCACAAAAGCGAAACCCGCGCTATATTGCAGTGCATAACACGGTCCGAAATCTCGCTAGGGGCGCCCCAATCATGAGTCTCGAAATTCGCAAGATCGGTGTTATCGGCGCGGGGCAGATGGGCAAGGGCATCGCCCACGTCTGCGCCGTCGCAGGGCTGGATGTCGCGTTGAACGACGTGACCCCCGAGCGCATCGAGGCCGGGATCGCCGATATTGCGGCGCAACTGCAAAAATCGGTCGATCGCGGGCATATCGACGAGGCGGCGCGCACGGCGGCGATCGCGCGGCTGTCGGCGGCCCCGAGCCTGCCGGATTTTCGCGATGCCGACATGGTCATCGAAGCGGCTTCCGAAAACGAAGAAATCAAGCGCAGGATCCTGTCGGACATCGCGCTTGTTCTCAAGCCCGACGCGATTATCGGCACCAACACCTCGTCGATCTCGATCACGCGCCTCGCCGCGATTTCGGGACGGCCCGAGCGCTTCATCGGCATTCATTTCATGAATCCCGTGCCGAAGATGCAGCTTGTCGAGCTCATAAGGGGCATAGCGACCGACGATCGCACTTTCGAGGAAGCGCGCGCCTTTATCAGCAAGCTCGGCAAGACAATCACCGTTTCCGAGGATTTTCCCGCCTTTATCGTCAACCGTATCCTGCTGCCAATGATTAACGAGGCGATTTATACGCTTTACGAGGGCGTCGGCTCGGTGGACGCCATCGACACGGCGATGAAGCTTGGCGCCAATCACCCGATGGGACCACTCCAGCTCGCGGACTTCATTGGGCTGGACGTCTGCCTTTCGGTCATGCAGGTGCTGCACGAGGGGCTGGCCGACTCCAAATACCGCCCCTGCCCGCTGCTGGTGAAATATGTCGAGGCCGGCTGGCTCGGACGCAAGACGCAGCGCGGTTTCTACGATTACCGCGGCGGCACGCCGGTGCCGACGCGCTGACGTTACGCCTTTATTAGGAAAGAACCGTACAAGCTCCCCGGACACGCAATTGCGCCCGCGATCGACACCGAACTCGATCCAGCGGCGGCTCCACCGGGGGAGTTCGAAGATGTTCGACGTCCTCATCACAATCGCGACTGGGCTGTTCTTCACCAAATACTGGTCGAAATGGCGCTATGGCTATTTCGATTTTTTTTGCGCGGGCGCGGCGATCGTCGGCGCCTTCGTGGTGCCTTTGCTGGTGGATAAATATGTTCCGGAATTCACCAATTTCGGCGTTATCGCTTTCGATTCCGGCGGGGCGCTTTTGGGTTGTCTGCTCTATGACGCTTTCAGTTTCGGATGGCGTTGAGCAGCGAACGACGGCTTAATCACCCGAACCCAGCCTTGCGATCAAATCGGGCCGGCGCGCGCGGGTGAGGCGCAGCGACTCCTCTCGCCGCCAGCGCGCGATCTTGGCGTGATCGCCCGACAATAGAATTTGCGGAATCTCGCGTCCCTCGAAATCGCGGGGGCGCGTATATTGCGGATATTCCAGCAGACCGCCCTCGAAACTTTCTTCCGCGGCGGACGCCTCCTCGCCCATTACGCCCGGCAATAGGCGCACGCAGGCGTCCATCAGCGCGAGCGCGGCGATTTCGCCGCCCGAGAGGATGTAATCGCCGATGGAGACTTCCTCCAGGCCACGCGCGGCGATCACGCGCTCGTCGACGCCCTCGAAGCGCGCGCATAGGATCAGCGCGCCGGGACCTCGCGCGAGTTCGCGCGCGCGGGCCTGGGTCAGGGGGGCGCCGCGCGGGCTCATCAGC
>JBAUVQ010000061.1:0-19304 GCA_049583305.1 Methylocystis sp. | reverse complement strand
AGCGTGCCGCGAACCTGGGGATGAGTGGGCGGCAGGAAGCCGACGAGCGGAATTTGCAGCAAGCTCGCGTCGAGCTTCCGCGCGCCATAGAATTGAACGAAGCTGCCCAAGCCCTCGTCAAAGCCCTCGTCAAAGCCTTTGGCGCGGACCTGGGCGTGGATGTCGTCGGCGGTCCGGCGCCATCGCCGGGCGATTTCGTCGTCGCCGTTCGTCGCCGCCATCTTCGCGGCGCGGTCGAACGCGACCCAAGCCATCAGCTTCGAATGGGTGAAGTGTCGAGGGATTCCGGCACTTTGGAAATGGGCGTCCCATTTCAGTCGCTCCGCCGGTCGAGTTCGTCGAAAAAATTCCGGGAGTATCTTCCGCGCTTGGGGCTGACCGTCGTTTTCGACGCCGTGCTTCGCCAAATCAAAACGCCACCGCCGTCGCCACTGAACGGTCAGACCAACTCGTCGTATTTGTTTTTAAAAATTGGTGGAGCCAGACGGAATCGAACCGACGACCTCTTCAATGCCATTGAAGCGCTCTCCCAACTGAGCTATGGCCCCACTTTGTTTTCGCCGGTTTTTTGGGACAAACACGACCTTCGCCGGCGGCGCTGGGCCGCTGGGATGGGCCGCTGTATAGTCGAGACGGGCCGACGCCGCAAGGGCGCCGATCAAATTTATGACGATTCGAGCGCGCATTTTCGCGCATGGCGGCGCATTGTCGGGCGTCTCCCGCGCACTGGCGCGCGGGCGGAGAAAGATGTTAAGGAACGCGAACGTTCCTCGGGCGCCGCCGAGCGACTGGCGCCCTTTCCCGGGGCTGTCGGCTTCCCGCGCGCCGCGACTCTCTTGCGGGAAATTTAAGTGACGAAGCACAGAAGCCTCTCGGACTATGCGGCGCGGCGATTCCGTTTCGCCGGTAACGCGCTGCTCGAATTTTCAGATCCCTTCTTCGCGCAGATCGACAAATTGAAGACCGATCTCGAAAAATCGGGGACGCATTTCGTCAGTTTCGCCAATTACGACTATCTCGGCCTCGCGAATCACCCGCGCATCATCGAGGAAGCCAAACGCGAACTCGACAATCTCGGGGTCGGCGCGCTGGCCTCGCGGTTGGTTGGCGGCGAACGAAGCACGCACAAGCCATTCGAGGCGGAGATCGCCAAGTTTCTGGGTTTCGAGAGCGCGTTGACGCTGGTCTCGGGCTATCTCGCCAATGTCACGACGATCGCCTGGCTGATGGGCAAGCGCGACGCGATTTTCATCGACGAACTCGCGCATAACAGCATCGTCGCCGGCGCCGACGGCTCGGACGCCGAAGTGATCAAATTCCGCCACAACGACTACGACCATCTCGAACATTTGCTGCATAAGCGGCGCGAGGAATTTCGCCATGTCCTTATCGTCGTCGAGGGGGTCTACAGCATGGACGGCGACACCGCCGATCTGCCGCGCTTGTTGGAGATCAAGGACAAGCACCAGATCTGGCTGATGCTGGACGAGGCCCATTCACTCGGCGTGCTCGGCGATACCGGGCGCGGCCTACCCGAACATCAGGGCGTCGACCCCGCGCGAATCGATCTCGTCGTCGGCACGATGTCGAAGACGCTGGCCTCCTGCGGCGGCTATGTCTGCGGCAAGAAACAGGTGATCGACTGGTTCCGCTATACGCTGCCGGGCTTCGTCTATAGCGTTGGTCTGTCGCCGGTGATTCTGACGGCGGCGAGAACCGCGCTACGGCTGATGCAGGAGGAGACTTGGCGAATCGGCAAGCTCGCCCAAAACGCCGAGTTTTTCCGCGACGCGGCGCACCAGGCCGGTCTTTCGACGGGGCCGGCGATTGGCCGCGGCGTCGTGCCGATTCTGTTTCAGGACAGCGTCGAAACCATGTGGGCGTCGCAGCATTTGCTGACGCAGGGCTTTTACGTGCCGCCGATCGTCCAGATCGGCGTGCCCAAGGATCAGCCGCGGCTGCGCTTCTTCATTTCCGCCAATCACACGCGCGAGGAAATCGCCGGCGTGATCGCGTGTCTGCGCGACATGCCGCCGGTTTCGGAGGAGGCGCACCGGATCGTCGCGGCGGCGATGGCCGGGGCGTGAGGCGGGGACGGGTTGGGGCGGCGAAAGCCCTCATCCGACCCTTGCTTCGCAAGGGCCACCTTCTCCCACAAGTGGGCGAAGGATTCGCATAGCGATTTATGTAGTTGAAGTTGAATCAATCGACGGCCGCTCCTTCGCCCACTTGTGGGAGAAGGTGTCACGCGAAGGCGCGACGGATGGGCTCTCGCCGTTGCATCTAATCCCGTGTCGTCGCTCTCGTTTTTTGAAGCAGTACAACTATAAGTGGGGTCTCGCCCGCGTCGTTATGACGCGTTTATCGGCAATCGAACAGGGTTAGGTTTCGACATGGCGCAAATCGACGTGGTCCCGGCCAAAGGCCTTTTCGGGTTTTTGACTTACAACAAACTCCCGCGTTTGCTCTATGCGGGAATGTCCGGTTTCGCGCCGCCGCTCGATGTCGAGCGCTGGACGCTGCACGGCCATATGCTCAACCCGCATTTCAAGCTGGTCGAGGCGCAAGAGTTTCTCGCCCGCGAGAACGGGAAATGGGTCGGGCGAATCATGGCGCAGGTCTATAAGCCCCAATTCACACCGGTCGGCGCCTCGCGCTTTCAATTCGGCTCGCTCGACGCGGTGGACGATATCGAGGTCGTGCGCGCGTTGACGCTCGCCACGGAAGGCTGGCTGAAGCAGCGCGGCGCCGATCGCGTCAGCGGCCCGTTCTCGCCGACGATCAACGGCGAATGCGGCATGCTCATCCATGCTTTCGAGTCGACGCCGGTGTTCCTGACGCCCTGGCATCCGCCCTATCTCTCCCGCCATGTCGAAGCGCTGGGATATCAGAAGGCGCGCGATCTTGTTTCCTATCGATTCGATCTCACGCCCGACGAGTTCAACCAGCCAGCCCGCATCTCGAACCGGCGCGAGTGGAAAGACCGACTGAAAATCCGCCAGATCGACTATTCCCGCATGAAAAAAGGCGAGACGCAGTTGATGTCGGACCTCTTTAACGACGGCTGGCGCGACAATTGGGGCTTCGTGCCCTTCACGCTCGACGAATTCAACTCGATCGCCGACGCTCTCAGTTTCGCCACGCCGCCCGAATATACGATGGTCGTCGAACTCGACGGGAGGCCGGTGTCCTTCGCGGTCGCGCTGCCGAACCTGTTCGAAATTATCGGCGATCTCGACGGGCGCCTTTTGCCGCTCGGCCTCGCGCGGCTCATTCCGCGCTTTCGCAAGCACAAGTACAAGGGCGGAAAACTGTTGCTGCTCGGCACGCGCAAGGAGTTGCAGAACAGCGCGACCGGCGGCGCCGTTCTGATGGCGATCATCGAGGAGCTGCGCCGGCGCGGCCAGGAGACGAATCTCGAACATCTTGAAGCCGGCTGGGTGCTCGAAGACAACATCGCCATGCGCCGCCCCATCGAAATGTTCGGCGGCAAGCTCGAAAAGATTCACCGCATTTACGACAAGCGCCTCTAGGCTTGGGCGCGGGACAGAAGGAACGAAATCCATGACCATCTCAGTCACGGCGAATGGCGCGGATCGCTCGCATATCGAAAGGCGCCGGGCGATCCTGGAAAAATATCCGCAAGCGCGGGAATTGTTCGGCCGTGACGAGACGACGTTCAAGATCACCGCCGCGATTTTTCTTGGCCAGATGGTCGTCGCGGCGTTTCTCGGCTGGCTTGGCCCGTCGCATTGGGGCCTGACGCTGCTGTTCGCCATCTGCGTCGGCGCCTTCGCCAATCACGCCAATTTCGTCATCATCCACGACGCGATTCACAATTGCGTGTTCGAGAGCCATCTCGCCAACAAATGGACGGCGATCCTCGCCGATCTCCCCAACGGCTTTCCGACCGCGATGGGCTTTCGCTGCTACCATATCAAGCATCACTCGCACCTCTCCGCCTATGACTACGACGCCGACGTGCCGAGCCATTGGGAGGTGGAGTTCGTTGGCAACAGCAGCTGGCGCAAGGCGCTGTGGCTGTTTTTCTTCCCGGCCATTCAGCTCGCGCGGTTGTCGCGGCTGAAGGGCACGGTGCCGATCATGGGCAAATGGACCTATATCAACATCGCCGTGATCGTCGCCTTCGACATTTTCGTGTGGTGGGCCTTCGGGTTCAACGCCTTGCTCTATCTGTTCCTGTCGTTCTGGTTTTCGGTCGGCGGGCTGCATCCCCTGAGCGCGCGCTGGTTGCAGGAGCATTTCGCCTTCAGCCCGGATCAGGGAACCTTCGACTATTACGGCCCGCTCAACACGCTCGCGCTAAACATCGGCTATCACAACGAGCATCACGACTTTCACGAAATCCCGTGGACGCGTCTGCCGCGGCTGCGGGCGATGGCGCCGGAATACTATGACACGCTGCAATGCCACCGCTCCTGGGTGGCATTGCTCTTCACCTTTATCTTCGATCCCCGATATTCCCTGAAAACGCGTTCGGAGAATGTCGAACATGCGGCGCTTGCGGCGGACGTCGCCGCGCAGCCGGCGGAGTGAGGCCATGACCTACGAGACCAATAAGCTTGGCGGCGAGACGCCGGAGCAGCTCAGCGCCTCGCCGCGCCTGTTCGAGAGCGATCTGCTCGACAAGCTCTCGCGCGTGCATCATCTGACGCCGGTGATCATCTACACGCCGATCATTCTCGGGCTGACGATTTATTCGCTAACGCTGCAGGGCGTCGCGTCCGTCGTCCTCGGCTTGATCGTCGGTTACATCGCCTGGACGCTGACCGAATATTTCGGCCATCGCTATCTGTTCCACACGGTGTTTCCGCTACCCTTCGAGCTCGGGCCGCGCTTCCAGTTTCTCATTCACGGCGTGCATCACATTTACCCCAGCGATCCGCTGCGGCTGGTCATGCCGCCGCTGCTGTCGGCGCCGATCATGCTGCTGGCCTTCGCGGTCATCCGGCCGTTGTTCGGCGGCGTGTTTGGCTGGCCGGTGCTGGCGGGGTTCATTAGCGGCTATGTGATCTACGATTGCGTGCATTTTTGGACGCATCACGGCCAGCCGAAATCGAAACTCGGTCATCTCGTGCGCCGCCTGCACATGCTGCATCACTTCCGCGACGCGACCAAGGGTTTTGGCGTGCACGCGATCTGGTGGGATTATGTGTTCGGCACGGCCTATCAGAAGGGCGACACGCCGGGCGCGAAGGCGGTGTGAGTTTTACGCCTGTCCGGTGCGCGCAAACCATTCGTCCTCGGAAATCACCTCGATCCCGAGTTCGCGCGCCTTGGTCAGCTTCGACCCCGCGCCCGGTCCGGCGACCACGAGATCGGTCTTCTTCGACACCGAGCCGGCGATCTTCGCGCCGAAGCGCTCGGCCTGCGCCTTGGCCTCGTCGCGCGTCAGCCGCTCCAGCGCGCCGGTGAAAACGACGGTCTTGCCGGCGACGGAGGACGAGGATTCAATCGCCGGCATCGGCTCCAGCGTGACGTGGCGGAGCAGCGCGTCGATCTCGCGCTCGTTGTGCGGCTCGGCGAAGAAATCGTGCAGCGCCTCGACCACGACGGGGCCAAGCCCATCGATGGCGTCGAAAGCCGCATAGGCTTCGCTCCCGGGCTCGGCCGCGCGGGCGGCGGCGCGGAGCTGCTCGAAATCCGCGAAATGCCGCGCGAGGCGGCGCGCGTTGGTCTCGCCGACATGGCGAACGCCGAGCGCGTAAATGAAGCGATTGATCTCCACGCGTCTACGCGCGGCGATCGCGCCAAAAAGATTCCTCACCGAAGTCTCGCCAAAGCCCTCGCGATTCCTGAGCTTCGTCAGGCTCAAAGCGTCGCGCGCCTCCAGCGTGAAAATATCGCTGGCGGTCTTGATCAGCCCCCGCTCGTAAAAATATTCGATCTGCTTGTCGCCGAGCCCTTCAATGTCCATCGCATTGCGCGAGGCGAAGTGCTTCAGGCGCTCGACCGCTTGCGCTGGGCAAATCAGCGAGCCGGTGCAGCGGCGCGCGACGTCGGCCTCGCCGGTTTTTTCGTCGATCTCGCGCAATGCCGCCGAACCGCAACGTGGGCAAACATGGGGAAATTCGTATGGCTTCGCGCCGCGCGGCTTGTCCGCGACGACCTCGACGATCTGTGGAATGACGTCGCCCGCGCGTTGCACGACCACCGTGTCGCCGATGCGAACGTCCTTGCGGGCGATTTCGTCCTCGTTGTGCAGCGTCGCGTTGGAGACGACGACGCCGCCGACCGTGACGGGCTCCAGCCGCGCCACGGGAGTCAGCACGCCGGTGCGGCCGACCTGAATCTCGATGTCGCGCACGATCGTAGTCGCGCGCTCGGCGGGAAATTTATGCGCGACGGCCCAGCGCGGCGCGCGCGAGACAAAGCCGAGCCGCGTCTGCAAAACAATATCGTCGACCTTATAGACCACGCCGTCGATGTCGTAGCCAAGCGTCGCGCGTTGGGCCTCGATGGCGCGATAATGCGCCAGCATTTCATCGGCGCCCACGCACACGCGCGTTAGCGGATTGATCGGTAGGCCAAGGCGCGCGAAGGCGCCGACGACGCCCATTTGCGTTTTGGCCGGAAGTTCGCTCGTCTCGCCCCAGGCGTAGGCGAAAAAGCGCAGCGGCCGCTCGGCCGTTATGCTCGCGTCGAGTTGCCGCAGCGAGCCGGCGGCGGCGTTGCGCGGATTGGCGAAAGGCGGTTTTTTCGCGAGCGCCTGGCGCTGGTTGAGCGCGGCAAAATCGGCGTGGGTCATGTAGACTTCGCCGCGAACTTCCAGCACGTCGGGCGTGTCACCCTTTAGTCGATGCGGAATTTCGCCGATGGTGCGGATGTTGGCGGTCACGTCCTCGCCTTCGAAACCGTCGCCGCGCGTCGCCGCGTTGACGAGTTGGCCCCTTTCGTAACGAAGCGAACAGGAGAGACCGTCGATCTTCGGCTCCGCGGTGAAGGCGAGCGGCGCGTCATCGGCAAGGCCGAGAAAGCGCCGCACGCGCGCGACGAATTCGTGAACCTCCTCCTCCGAGAAGACGTTGCCGAGCGAGAGCATCGGGACGGCGTGCTTCACCTTGGCGAATTTTTCCGCGGGAGCCGCGCCAACCTTGCGGGTGAGCGACTCATGCGTCGCGAGTTCGGGAAACTCGGCTTCCAGCGCCTCGTAACGCCGGCGCAGCGCGTCGTATTCGGCGTCGGAAATCGTCGGCGCGTCGTCCTGGTGGTAGCGGCGATCGTGCCCGGCGATTTCTTCATCGAGCCGGTCGTGTTCGGCGCGGGCTTCGAGAGGGGATAATGTCGCGGCCGCCGGAGGTTTCTTCATCGCGAGTCGCGTCCCGCTAAGCCGCCTCGGGCGCGGCGCCGACGAGCCGGCGCGCTTCCTGCGTGCTGATCGGGCGGCCGAAGGCATAGCCTTGCGCATAGCCGCAGCCGAGCTGATAGAGCTCGATCGCGTCGGACTCGGTCTCGGCGCCCTCGGCGATCACGTCGAGGCCCATTTCCTGCGCCAACGAGACGATGGACCGCAGGATCGCCGCCCGCGACGCCTTGCCGGTCTGCTGGACGAAAGTGCGATCGATCTTGATCGTATCGAACGGAAAGCGCTGGAGATAGGACAGCGACGAATAACCCTTCCCGAAATCGCCGAGCGACAACCCCGCGCCAAGTTCCTTGACGCGCGTCAGCATTTGCGCCGCGAATTCGGGATTCTCCATCACGAGGCTTTCGGTCATCTCCAGCTTGAGGCTTCTGGGGATGATGTCGTTGCGCATCAGCGCGCTTTTCACGTCGCGCAGCAGATCGTGACGCAGCAACTGTCGCGACGACATGTTGACCGTGGCGAAAATCGGCGGATCGACCGCGAGCGCCCGCTGCCAGGCGGCGAGTTCGCGCGCCGTGCGGTCCAACGCCAGCAGACCGAAGTCGACGACCAGCCCGGTCTGCTCGGCGATGGGCATGAATTCGCTGGCGTCGAGGCGCCCGAGCTTCGGGTGGTCCCACCGCAACAGCGTCTCGAAGCCGGCGATGGTGCGATCCTGCAGGCGGACGATCGGCTGGAAGAACGTCCTGATCTCGGACCGTTCCAGCGCGCGGCGTAAATCCGCCTCCAGCGTCAGCCGGTCGGAGCGTTGCGCGCGCAACGCCGCGCGAAAAACTTCTATGCTATTGCCGCCCGAGCGCTTGGCGTGGCGCATCGCGATCTCGGCGTCCTCGACCATATCCTCGGCGCCCGGATGCATCGCGGGGTCGAATAGGGCCACGCCAATCGACGCGAACAGGCCGATTTCGCGGTCGCTGAATCGCACTGGCGTCGCCAGCGCGCGGCGCACGGCGTCCGCCATCGCGATCACCGGGTCGGAGCCGGTTTCCGAAACGAGAATGATCGCGAACGCGTCGCCGGCGAAGCGCGCCAAGGTGTCCTGCGGCTGCAACAGCCGCGTCAGGCGATGCGCGATGGTCAGCAATATGCTGTCGCCCGTCGCGATGCCGACCTGCTCGTTGATCTGTTTGAAACGGTCGATATCGATGCATAGGACCGACGGCCGCACGTCTTTTTCCATGCGCGCGAATTCAAGCGCGGTTTCGAGACGGTCGAAAAACAGGGCGCGATTGGGCAGGCCGGTGAGGTTGTCGTGGACGGCGTCGTGCAGCAGCCGCTCCTGGGCGTTGCGCTCCTCGGTCACGTCGGTCAGCGTGCCGACGACGCGGATGACCTCGCCGTCAGGTCCGACCACTGGGCGCGCGCGCAGCCGGAAAGCCAGATAATGGCCGTCGGCGGCCCGCAGGCGGAACTCCTGGTCGATGCGGCCGCGCCGCTGCTCCAGGATCGCGTCGAGACAAGCGCGGTAACGGTCCTGTTCGAAAGGATGCAGCAGGTCGAGCCAGGAGGCGGCGGCGCCCTCGAGCCCCCCGCGATCGAGCCCCAGCTGGGCCTCGGCCTCGGGGCTGACGAAAATATGGTCCGAGGGCACGTCCCAATCGAACACGATCTCGCCGGCTCCGGTCAGCGCCAGCGCCTTGCGTTCGACATCGGAGATCGCGCCTTGGGCGAGACCGCCTCCGGCGAAGGCGTTTTGCATGACCGTGAAGCCGATCAGCATGACGATCAGCACCAGGCCGCCAACCAGCGCCGGCGAGACCAGATCGTTGGTCAGCCAGCCAAACACCGTGAACCCCGCCGCGCAAACCCACAGCACCAGAAGGAACCAGGTCGGGATCAGCATGATCGCCCGCTCGAAACCGTGCGAGGCGAGATAGAGAATCAACACGAAGCCGACCACGGCCACCGTGGCGAGCGAAATGCGCGCCACGCCGGCGGCGACCGGGGCGTCGAACACCGAAAGCCCGACCAGATCCGCCAAAATCAGCAGCCAGACGATGGCGATGTGCCAGGCGCGCACATGCCAGCGGTTGAGATTGAGGTAGGCGAACAGAAACACCACCAGCGTCGCCGAGAGCACCGTCTCGGCTCCGGCGCGCCAAATTCGGTCGGTGGCGGGGTCCGAGCCGAAGATTTTGTCCCAAAAGCCAAAATCGATGCAGACATAGGCCAGCACCGCCCAGGCCAGCGCCGCCGCGGCCGGAAAGATCACGGCGCCCTTGACGACGAAGACAATGGTCAAGAACAGCGCCAGCAGGCCGGCGATGCCGATCACAATGCCCTTGTAGAGCGTGAGGCTGGTGATTTTGTCCTTATAGGCGTCCGGCTCCCACAGATAGAGCTGCGGCAGATTGGGGGCGCGCAATTCCGCGACGTAAGTCACGGTCGTGCCGGGATCCAGCGTGAGGCGGAATACGTCGGCGTCGGAACTTTCCTCGCGCTCGGGCGGAAAGCCCTGGCTCGCGGTGATCGTGGAGATGCGGGCGGCGCCGAGATCCGGCCAGATCAATCCCGAATCCTGCAGGCGAAAATGCGGCGCCACAATCAGCCGCTCGACTTGCTCGTCGGTGTCGTTGGTCAACGCGAACACGATCCAGCTTGGATGCGTGCCCGGCTCCTTGGCTTCGACCTCGATGCGGCGTGTGATCCCGTCCGAGCCCGGAGCCGTCGAAACCTGAAGGCGGTCGCCCTCCGCGGCATGTTTTTCAACGGCGTGAGTGAGGTCGATGGCCGGAGCGTCATGGGGCACGCGCACGCTGTCGACCGCCCACGCGGTTGGGGCGAAAGCCAGGAGCAGCAGCAGCGCGATCGGATATTTTTTGAAACCCACGAAGTCACTTCTTAAGCACGAAGGGCTCCGGCCTCGTGGCGCGCGAGCTACCTTGCGATGATCCCGACAGCCTGTCGTTTGCGCCACGACTGGTAGAGCCTTCGACGCCGTCCCGCAAGCCGATTAGCGTTCGGCGCGCCCCATCGGTATGGTCCTTGCGAGGCGATTCCATCGACTCCGCGCCCTTGCGGAGGGCGGAGGGCGGCAATATACGCTGGCCAGAGACCGGTGGCGAGCCATCGCGACGGTATATGATATTAGTGGATGAGCGTCGGCGAGGTTCGCCTAGCGGCGGTGGAACAGGAATAGACCCGATGCGGAGCGCTCACGGCGGACCACGCCTGTTGCTGCGCCGGCTGCGCGAGATCAGCGCGGAGCCGGTGAACGCACAGACGCGGCTCGACAAGATCGTTACGCAGATCGCCGCCAATATGGTGGCCGAGGTGTGTTCTGTTTATGTCCTGCGCGCCGATCAGCGCCTCGAATTGTACGCCACGGAAGGCCTCAACCGCGAGGCGGTGCATCTGACGACGATGCAGTCCGGGGAGGGTCTCGTGGGCCTCATCGCGCGGAGCGCCGAGCCGCTCGCCTTGCCCGAGGCGCATGAGCATCCCTCCTTCTCCTATCGTCCGGAAACGGGCGAGGAGGTTTACCACTCCTTCCTGGGCGTGCCGATTTTGCGTGGCGGCAATACGGTCGGCGTGCTGGTGGTGCAGAACAAGGTGCGGCGCACCTATTCCGAGGAGGAGGTCGAGGCGCTGCAAACCACGGCGATGCTCCTCGCCGAAATGATCGCCTCGGGCGAGTTGCAGTCCCTCGCCAAATCGGCCGAACTGCTGGCGCTGAACGGCCCGCTGTCGCTCAAGGGCGCGGCGATCTGCGACGGCGTGGGGCTCGGCCACGTGCTGCTGCACGAGCCGCGCGTCGTCGTGAAGAACTTGCTCGCCGAGGACGTTCCGGGGGAATTACGGCGTCTCGACACGGCGATAGGCGCCATGAGGATGTCGATCGACGAACTCGTCGCGCATGGCGATCGAATGGGCGCGGGCGAGCATCGCGAGGTGCTCGAGGCCGTTCGCATGGTCGCCAACGACCAGGGCTGGGTGCGAAGGCTGCGCGAGGCGACGATGACGGGCCTCACCGCCGAGGCCGCCGTCGAGCGCGTGCAGAACGACGCCCGGGCCCGCATGCAGCGCCAGACCGACCCCTATCTGCGAGACCGCCTGCACGATCTCGACGATCTCGCCAACCGCCTGCTGCATCAGCTGACCGGACAGAGCTATGTCGCGGACCGCGAGAGCGTGCCGGAGAACGCGATCATCGTCGCCCGCAACATGGGGCCGGCGGCGCTGCTCGACTATGACCGCGCGAAGGTGCGCGGGCTCATTCTGGAAGAGGGCGGGCCGGCGAGCCACGTGGCGATCGTCGCGCGCGCGCTTGGAGTGGCGACCGTCGGGCTGGTGCCCAACATCATCGACCTCGTCGAACCCAACGATCCCGTGATTATCGACGGCTCGACCGGCGACGTGCATGTGCGGCCGCAGCCCGACGTGCGCGCCGCTTATGCCGAAAAGGCGCGGCTGCGCGCGCGTCGGCAAGAACAATACGCGCGGTTGCGCGACGCGCCCGCGGTCACCAAGGACGGCGTGAAAATCGCGCTGCACATGAACGCTGGCTTGACAATCGACGCGCCATTCGTGGCCGAGACGGGCGCCGCGTCGATCGGTCTGTTCCGCACCGAACTGCAGTTCATGCTGGCCCCGCGCTTCCCGCGCATGAAAGAGCAATACCAGTTCTACAAGACCGTGCTGGACGCCGTGCCGGACAAGCCCGTCACCTTCCGCACGCTCGACATCGGCTCCGACAAGGTGCTGCCCTATATGGCCAAGATCGAGGAGGAGAACCCGGCGCTCGGCTGGCGGGCGATCCGCATCGGCCTCGACCGCCCGGGGCTGTTGCGAATGCAACTGCGCGCCATGCTCAAGGCGGGCGCCGGCCGCGAGTTGCGCATCATGTTCCCGATGATCGCCAATGTCGCGGAATTCGATCTGGCCAAGACGATCACATTGCGCGAAATGGAGTTGATCCGCCGGCACGACCACGAGACGCCGACCAAGCTCGGCCTCGGCGCGATGGTGGAGGTGCCGGCGCTGCTCTGGGAGTTGGATCTGATCGCCGAGCGCGCCGATTTTCTTTCGGTCGGCTCCAATGACCTCGTGCAATATCTTTATGCCGCCGACCGCGACAATACGCGCGTCGCCAAGCGCTACGACAATCTGTCGACGCCGGTGTTGCGCGCGCTCAAAAGCATCGTCGAGGCCGGCGACCGCGCGAGCACGCCGGTGACTCTGTGCGGCGAGATGGGCGGGCGGCCGCTGGAGGCCTTGGCGCTGCTGGCGATCGGCTATCGCTCGCTATCGATGTCGCCCGCCTCGATCGGCCCGGTCAAGGCGATGATCCTTGGGCTCGATCTGGAGCGGGCGCGCCTGTGCCTCGCGTCGCTGATGGCCGACGACGAAGGCCGGCACTCCTTGCGCGAGCACCTGCGCCAATTCGCCATTGCGAATGGGGTTCCCTTGTAGCGACGCTCCTCGCTCGCGTCGCCGCCGTTCCCCACGCATGGATTTACGATGTTCGCGCAAGACAAACTCGACCTCATTTTACGCCGACGCGAGGAAATCGCCGAAAAGCTATCCGCTGGGCCCGATTCGCGCAGTTTCGTCGAGCTCTCGCGCGAACTCTCCTCGCTCGAGGAAGTGACGGCGGCGATCGGCGCCTATCGCTCCGCGCGAAAGGAGGTCGAGGAGCTGCGCGACCTGCTGGCGGACTCTTCGACCGACGAGGATATGCGCGCCCTGGCCAAGGGCGAGATCGACGCCGCGGAGCAAAAGCTCGACGAGGCGAGCGAGGCGCTGAAACTCGCGCTTTTGCCCAAGGACGCGACCGACGAAAAGAGCGTCATTCTGGAGGTTCGCGCGGGAACGGGCGGCGACGAGGCGTCGCTATTCGCCGGCGATCTTTTCCGCGCCTATCAGAAATACGCGGCGCTCAAGGGCTGGAGCGTGGAGATCGTCTCGGCCAGCGAGGGCGCGCTCGGCGGCTATAAGGAGATCATCGCGGAAATCGGCGGGCGCGGCGTCTACGGGCGGCTCAAATTCGAGTCGGGCGTGCATCGCGTCCAGCGCGTGCCGGCGACCGAGACGCAAGGGCGCATACACACCTCCGCCGCGACCGTCGCCGTGCTGCCGCAGGTCGAAGAGGTCGATCTCGTCATCGACGACAAGGATTTGCAGATCGACACGATGCGCTCGCAGGGCGCCGGCGGCCAGCACGTCAACAAGACCGAGTCGGCGATCCGCATCACCCATATTCCATCGGGCATCGTCGTGATGATGCAGGAGGAGCGATCGCAGCATCGCAACCGCGCTAAGGCGATGGCCGTCTTGCGTTCACGTCTCTATGACGCCGAACGCTCACGTCTCGACAGCGCGCGTTCGGAGGATAGGCGCCAGCAGGTCGGCTCGGGTGATCGTTCAGAACGCATCCGCACCTATAATTTTCCGCAAGGGCGCGTCACCGACCACCGCATAAATCTGACGCTCTACAAGCTCGACAAGGTGATGGAGGGGGAAGCGCTCGATGAGATCATCGAGGCGCTTCTTCGCGACCATCAGCAGAAATTGCTCTCGCGGACGGAGTGACGCGGCGGCTATTGCTGGCTGATCGTGACGATCCACGGATTGCTCTGGCCGTTGCAATTGGCCATGCCCGCGATCGAACCGTCCGGATTGGGCTGACCGCGATAGGTGCAGTTGGTGTTGTCGCTCGGAGACACGCGCTGCAGCGTGTAGACTCCGTTGGCGAGCGCGCCGGCGACGAAATAGGTGACGCTTTGTCCGCCGTTGGACATGGTGGCGCTGCCCTGGATTTGCCCGCCCGTCGCGGTGATTGTCCAGGAGCCCTTAAGGTTTCCGTTCGCGCCTTCGGCGACTTTCCAGACCTGCCCGGCTTGCGCCGAGGACGCCGCGAGGATCGCCAATGACACGGCGACGGCGCATGTTAGATTCTTCATCGCTCCACCCTTTCCAGACTGTTTAGGCGACACTTCATCGCACGAGACGCAGCGCGTTCACCTGCTGCGCGATTTGGGCGTAGGCGGCCGCCAGATCGGCGTTCGTCTGCGCGTTGTAGTAATAGGGCGCGCCCGTGGCGCAGTTCGACAACACGTTCATGATCGTGGGATCGCTCACGTTGAACGCGATGGTGTAGAGCGTGATGCCCGCGTTCTTGACGTTCTGGCAAACCGTGGCGAGCATCGTGTTCGCCGTCGGGACATCGGAGTTCTCGTGATCGGGGTAGCTCGCGGAATGCGTGTTGGCGCCGTCGGTCATCAATATGATGATCTTGTTCGACGTCCCATAGGCCGCGCCGTTGCTGAACGGCGGGTCTGGCGAAATCACGCGCCATGCCCAGAGGAGACCAGGCGCGATGTAGGTCTCGCCCCCCGCCGACATCGCCGAGACCGCCGACTGGACCGCGGTCGGATCGTTCGACAGCTGGATCAGCGGACTGGGGCAGGAGTAGTTCAGCAACGCCGGAACCTGATTGGAGGAGCTCACCGCCTCATGCTGATCGTTGGGTGAATTCTGCGAGCCCACGCAGCCATACCAAGTGTAGGTCGTCGAGGGGATGTAGCAAACCTGCTGCGGACTTCCCTGGCTCACCACCGGATAGTTCCAGTAGCTGCAGTCGTAAGGCACGCCATCCGCGGAGCAGGTTTGCGTGACCAGGGTGGGCGCTCCATAGACTGCGTTCGGATAGCTGTTGTAGCAAGATTGCGGCGAGGTGACCGTGTAGCTGGCCGTGCTGGTCAGCCAGGACGAACCCGCGTATTGCGTCCCGATATTGACGTAATCGGTGAAGGGCACCAGGCCCACTTTCACGTTCGGATTGGGAACCGACGAGTTTTGCGCGTACATCACCGAGTTGACGAAATTTGTCGCGGCGGCCTGCGCGTCCACCAGTTTATTGTTCACGCTCATCGACCCGGTCGTGTCGAAAGCGATCACCACCTCCGTCGTGGCTCCGCCGCCGCCGGTGGCGCTCGTCGTGGCCGTGGCCTGCGCCGAGACGCCGATCGAGTTAACGCCGACGATTTGCATGATGCTCGTCGGCGCCGCCAGTTGCGCCGACACCTGAACCGTGCCCGCCGCCGAGTTGGGCGTCACGACCACATTATGGGGCGCGCCGATGCCAACCAATTGTTGCTGGAGAAAGATATTGGCGGCGGCGGTCGGATTATTGCCTTGCGCCTGAGCGGCGGCGGCGGCGAGAGCCCCCGAATCCACCGCGTTCTGCAATCTTGTTCTCACCGAGGTCGCGCGGCTGTAGTCGACGCCCACGCCGATCATCAACATGATCGGGATCAGCGCGAGACCAAAGATAATCGCGGTGGCTCCGCGCCGCGATGCGCCGAACGTCTTCACGCCCTGGACAAAAGAGCGATGTCCATTCGTCCTCATGTCAGCACCCCTCACGCAATTATTTTCGATAGCCAAAAGCACGAGCGTTTTTGAGAGAAATTGTCCGCGCTTTGACGATCGAACATGGGGCGATAGGTTGAAGGCTTGCTTAAGTCGAACGGATAAAAAAACCATACGTTCTTGAATAGTTAATAAAGTCGCGGTGAATTCTCCATGATGAATGGCGTTTGGTTGGTCGACCGGCGCTGGAAAGCGCGGTCGAATCGACTCGTTCGGGGATTGCCATGATGATCGTGGTTCGTCCGCGATCTCAATGTCGGAAATGCCTCACGCCGGTAAACACCATCGCGAGCCCCGCGTCGTTCGCCGCCGCGATCACGTCCTTGTCGTTGATCGATCCACCGGGCTGAATGACCGCCGTGGCGCCCGCGGCGGCGGCGGCCAGCAGGCCGTCGGGGAACGGAAAGAAGGCGTCCGACGCGACAACCGAGCCCTTGGCCAAGCTCTCCCCGAGCCCCGCCGCCCGCGCCGCTTCTTCCGCTTTCACCGCCGCGATGCGCGAGGAATCGACGCGCGACATTTGCCCCGCCCCAATGCCGACGGTCGCTCCGTCACTGGCGTAGACGATCGCGTTGGATTTGACATGCTTGGCCACGCGAAAGGCGAACTTCAAATCGGCGAATTCCCGCACGGTCGGCGCGCGCGCGGTCACGATATCGAGATTCATCTCGTCGACGACCGCGTTGTCCCGGTTTTGCGCGAGAAAGCCGCCAGCGACCGTGCGCAGGGTCAGGCCTGGAGCGCGCGGATCGGGCACGCCGCCGGTCAAGAGCAGCCGCAGATTTTTCTTGGCCGCCACCAGCGCGATGGCCTCCTCCTCGGCGTCCGGCGCGATGATGACCTCGGTGAAGACCTCGACGATTCTTCGCGCGCTGGCGGCGTCGAGCTTGCGGTTCAGCGCGACAATGCCGCCAAAGGCGGAGACTGGATCGCAGCGTAGCGCCTTGAGATAGGCCTCCTCCAGCGTGGCGCCTTCGGCGACGCCGCAGGGGTTGGCGTGCTTGATGATCGCCACGGCCGCCGTGCGGGTGGGCTCGAACTCCGCGACGCATTCGAAGGCCGCGTCGGTGTCGTTGATGTTATTGTACGAGAGCTGCTTGCCCTGCGCCTGCCGCGCCGTCGCGACGCCGGGGCGCTGATCGCCTGTGAGGTAAAACCCGGCGGATTGATGCGGGTTTTCGCCATAGCGCATCGGTTGCGCCAGTCGTCCGCCCAGCGCCCGCCAGGGCGCCGTCGTCTCGCCGAGTTCTCCCGCGAGCCAGTTGGAAATCGCGGCGTCATAGGCGGCCGTGCGCGAAAAAGCCTTTTGCGCGAGCCGGCGACGCGACGCGAGGGTCGCGCGGCCGTCATTGGCGTTCAACTCGTCAAGAAAAACGTCGTAATCGGAAGGGTCCACCAGCACGGCCACGTCGTCGTGGTTCTTGGCCGCCGCGCGGATCATCGCCGGCCCGCCAATGTCGATGTTTTCGACGCATTCCGCATAAGGCGCGCCCTTCGCCAGCGTCGCCTCGAACGGATAGAGATTAACGACCAAAAGGTCGATCGGCTTGATGTCGTGCGCCAACATCGCGGCTTCATGCTCGGGATTCTCGCGGATCGCCAGCAGCCCTCCGTGCACCTTGGGATGAAGGGTCTTCAGCCGTCCGTCCATCATCTCTGGAAAAAGGGTGAGATCGGCGATGTCCTTGACCGCGAGGCCCGCGTCCGCCAACGCCTTGCGGGTGCCGCCGGTGGACACCAGCTCGACGCCGCGAAGGCTGAGCGCCCGCGCGAATTCGACGAGGCCGGTTTTGTCGGAGACGGACAGCAGGGCGCGGGCGATGGGACGCAGATCGACGGGCATGGACATCCTTCAGGCTGGCTTTTAGCGGGCGCGTCCGGCGTATCATGAATCTCCCGGCGCAGGAACCGGGGCGGGGGCGTCGAAATTCTCCACCCTGGCAAATGTCCAGCGCAGCTTGACGCCCGGCCGCGCGGGACCGGCGACCACGATCTGCATTGTCTTGCGGGCGCCCTCGGGCGCGGCGAAGAAAATGCTTTCCTCCAGCCTGGTCGCGAAGCCGCCGGCTTCGAACAAAAGTCGCGCGCCGCTGGGTAGAGCTAACGCGATCCCTCGTCCGTCGGCGCCCGGCTCGGCGCCGACGCCGGGATGCAGATGGAAGCGCGCGGCGAATTCGCGCGCCGCGCCTTCGCCCTTCGCGGCGCCCTTTTTCGCGACTTGCGCCGCGACCAGCCGATCCTGGCCGATCAAGCGCGAGCCGTCCTGCGTCAGCGCGAGAATACGCTCATGAACGAGGCCGAAGCGCTTGACGTAGCCGTCGTGCGACGCTTCGATCACCTCGCCCATGCGCGAACGCCGTCGCTCCGCGCGCACCTCGCGCGGTCCGTCGACAATGAGCCCCGGGTTGGACTTGCTCGTTAGCGGCTCGATGCGGCTCGACGACTGGTCGTCGATGACAAGCGTCGAATGCGCGGCGCTGGCGCGCGCGATTTCGCGCGCCGTTTCCTGCTGAACCGATGGCGCGCCGCAATTGACCACCACGCACTCGGCTCCCAGCGAAAATTCGAAGGACAGCGTTCCGGCGTGCGCGTGGCGGGAAAACTCCGGCGGCGGCGGCGCGCCAACGTCGAAGATCGCCAGGGCGTCGCTCGCCGCCAAACGAAGATAGCCGCCAACCGGCGCGTTTGACGGAGCGGCGGCCCGCGCCTCGTGCGTGAACACCGTCGCCAGCTCGCCGGGATCGGTCGCCGACATGCCGTTGAACAACGCCAGCGAGCCGTCGCCATGCTGCAACAGTCGCGGCATCGGGATCATCCGGTCGATCGCCGCCAGCAGCGCTTGCGGCGGCTTCACGCCCCGCGCCGCGTAAAGCTGCCTCAACGGCAGCAGATCGAGGGCTAGATCGAGGTTGGTCTTCGGATTGCGTCCGATGTGGCAGCCATCGCTCGGAATCTGACGCTCCAATTCGCGGATGAACAGCTTGCTCGCCTCCGTTTGCGCCTGGGCGCCGATATCGGCGCAGATGCAAAACTCCAACAGCGCCAGCGCGCAAAGGAGGCGCTCCGTTCCACGCGCCCGCCCGTCGAGCGCGTTCGCCAGCGCCTTCGCGGTCCGCGCCAGCTCCTCCATGAAGTCGTCGTGAAATTGCCGCGGCGCGTCCTCCAAGAGCATTGGAGAATGCGCGAGAAAGCTCAGCATCCGGCGCGCGGTCACCGCCGGCTCCAGCGCCGGATCGTCGGCGGCTGGGCCGTGCCGTTCCATAAACGCGTCGACCAGCGCCCGCGCATTCTCGCGCGCGAGGGCCGCGTCGGCGAAGCGCAAATGCCGCAGCCACGAAAAGCCGGTGAGCGCGCGGCGCCAGTTCGCGGAGGGCGGCTCCAGCGCGAAGGGCGAATATTCCCCGGCGTTCACGGTCTTGCCGCAAAACGAAAAATAGCCGGCGTGAATCTCGTCCGCGACCGTGGCGTCGCCGGTGCGGAGGTCGCGCGGCGCGATGCGCAGACGCTCCGGCGTGACGATCCGCCGCGCGGGCAGCGCATGGCG
>JBAUVQ010000060.1:0-3194 GCA_049583305.1 Methylocystis sp. | reverse complement strand
TTGATCGGCGTCGGGCCGAAGGTCGACTGCCCCTTCGTTGCGCGCGGCCTCGCGCGCGAGCGCTTGGTCCATCGGCGTCCAGCGATCGGCGTCGACCTGCCGCTCGAGACCACGGAGAATCTCCTGTTCGCTGCGCGGCCCAAGTTCCAGGTTCACGAGCTGCGCCGCGCGGGCGCGAAAACCTCGGCTGATATAGTCGCGGCTGATGACAAGATCGTCGCCATCGTCCGCACGTCCGCGCGCCAAGACATGGATGTGGGGATGCTCGGTGTTCCAATGATCGATGGCGACCCAATCGATCTTGGTCCCAAGATCGCGTGACGCTTGCGCCATAAGATCGCGCGTGAAGGCGCGAAGGTCGGAAAGCTCCACGGCATCGTCCGGCGAGACGATGAAGCGGAAATGATGGCGGTCGCCCTGGCAGCGTTCGGCGAAGGCGCGAGCGTCCGCCGCGTCGCCCACCGCGTCGAACATATTTCCCGGTGCGCCATCGCGAGTGACGCCATCGCGGCGTAGGTAGGAGAGATGCGTTGCCAGCGGCGCGGCCTTGGGACCGTGTCTGACGACACGAGCCTTGACCACCGCGCCGCGCGATCGCGAGGTGAGGCCGCGCAGCGCGCCGAGACTTGCGGCGCGACCACGTCCGAACCCGCCGCGACCCTTTCCGCGCCCGTTGGCGCGATGAAGCCCGCCGGCCTTCTGCGCCGCCGCCAGAACGCGGGCGACAAAGCTCTTCCCCTTTCCCGGACTCCTCGTTTGGATGCGGCCAGGGCGAATGTTGATTTCGTCGTCACCAGACATGGGCGGCGACGGATGAGGTGGACATTTGCGCGTTGAAACAATACTTTAGCGAGTTATGCAGGCTACGCGCCGAAAGCGCGGGCTGTGCGAACATGTTGACGAGCAAAGACAAAACGACCGCCGGACAAAGCCGTAGGCTGTCCCTTTTATCCTGCCATAGCTTGGTCGCTTGCGCTCCCTCGCCGAGCCCCTCGCGCAAAGGCGCTCCGGAATGCGCTACCCCGCGATAGAATACGAAACTGGTCATTGGGGCAATTCCAACTTGGCGCGCGCAACGAATAGGGCGGCGGTCAACGGAGAATCCGCGGGCGATAGAGCGCGCGAGGCTCTGTCCGACTGCGGTTCGCCTGCAAAGAGTTTGTCGTCGCGCGGCGCCGGAAAGAGGGGATGAGGCGCTGCCTTTTGAGTCCTGCCAACGCGGTTCGCGCTGCCATCCGCCGTTGCCGCTGGTCCAATATTCAGCGCCGCCATCGTGACGAACATCGGCGCGCGGTGCGCATCGGGCGGCGCGGTAATTCCGGCAGCCGGAACGCTGGCGAAGCCAAGTTCGGGCGCGAGGCGCGCGACATAATCCGTCGTCTCGGCGGGCAGAGGTCGGCCGCCAAGCAGATGCTCCTCGTAGCGCCGGGGGCCAGCGTTGTATGCGGCCAGAAAGCCGGGCGAGCCGTAGCGGGTGAACATCTCGGCGAGATAGGCTGTGCCCGCCAGAACATTGTCGCGCGGATCGAAGGGATCGGAACCGAAGCCGTATTTGGCGCGCAACTCGATATAGGTTCGCGGCATGACCTGCATGAGACCGACGGCTCCTTTGTCCGAGACGGATTTTGCGTCGCCGTGGCTCTCCGCGCGCATCACGGCGCGCAGCCACGACAGTGGAACATGGAAGCGCCGGGACGCTTCCTGCAGGGCGTTAGCGACAACATTCTTCGGTGATCGCGCCGCCGACGCGGCACCAACGTTTGGTGCTTGGGAATAGGCTGACGCCGCGCTAATCGCGCAGAAAAGGGCACCTATTGCGAGCGGCATGCCAGCTTGTCTGCGATGTCCGGCGCGGACAGGGCGACGCGATGCGGCGAACACGCGGACGCTCATCAATCGTCCTCCCTCGTCCAGAGAGGAGCGGCGCGTCCGACGACGGCTTCGATCGGAAAGGCGCCGAAATAGCGCCCGTCGAGCGACGCCGGCTCATCCCAGTTGAGCAGAAAAATCTCGCCGGGAAGGAGGACGAAGCATCCGCGCCAAACGGGCAGAAATCGGCCCAAGTGATCGCTCTCGCGCGCCTGCGCCATGGCGATTCCGTCGACGCTGATGTCGAGGCCGTCGCGGCAGATTTTCTGTCCCGGCAGTCCGGCGACGCGTTTGATCAGCGGCGCGCCCATCGGGAGATAGCGGCGCTCGTCCAGCCATTTGGCGAGCGGCTCCGGTGGGCGCGCGACGACAAGATCGGTAACGGTCAAAGCGCCGATCGGACGCACGGCGTAGAGTCCGATCGGCACGCTGGCGGAGGCGTTCCAGACAAACAGCGGCTCGCGGTGGACGAAGGAAGTCGACGCGAGCGCGCCGCAAGCGAGAAGCGTGAGAGCAAGAGTTTTCATCATGGGCTTGTGATCTTCGAGCGAAGAAGCCAGGCGCGATGGCGCTCGCGCGAATAGGGTCGCGGCGCCAATCCGGCGGCGAGGCGGCTGTGGACATGACGCCAGTGGTCGGGACAGATTTCCTGCGGGGGCAAGCCCAGCGCCTCAACGGCGTCGATCGCTCTCAAGACGCGCTGGACCTTGTCCCAGCCGAAGGATCGCAGCAGAATTTCCGCGCCCGGTTTGACCCAGGGCACGGTCGAACAGGCTTCCCCGGCGCGGCAGGCGCGCAAAATATCGATCCGGGAGACGAGCGTCCCGTAGTCGTTCGAAGCCCAGCGCATGAAGGCGAAAATGGCGCCCGGCGCGAAAGTCGCGATGCGTCGGCGGCGATCGAGCGTGCGCTCGCTGACGGGCGTTCCGAAGCGAATCCAGCGCTCGACCTTGCCCTTTAGAAAATAGAGTTCGACCTCGGTCGGCGCGCTCATGACGCGCCTCCGTTGGAACGATTTTCGGCGTCCAGGAATTCCCGTTCGAGCAGCGCGCGCAGCATGTCGGCGACGGTGACGCCGCGCTCGAAGGCGACGATTTTGATCCGGCCTCGGAGCTTCGGCGTGATGTCGATCGTGAGGCGCGCGGTGAACATCTCGCCCTTCGCGTCGCCGTTTCGATCCTGCTGACCCGGGGTGCGGATCCAGGCGTCGGGGTCGCTCGGGCGCGCGGCGAAGCCGCGCCGCGGTTTGGCGGCTGTCATCGCGCTAGCCCTCCGACTTCGGCCGCGAGAGCTGCAATCTCGCGCGCGGCGGCGGCGCCTTGCGG
>JBAUVQ010000059.1:0-1577 GCA_049583305.1 Methylocystis sp. | reverse complement strand
TGGCGATCCCCATCTCCTGGTTGACGAGCCAGCGTTGGCTGGGACTGGTCTTTCGCCGCGCTGGCCTGCTGGCGACTCCGGAGGAGACGACGACGCCGCCCGTCGCCAAGCGCGCCAGGGCGCTGTCGAAAGTGCTCGCGCGCGCTGGGGAGGACGAAACGAACGGGCTTCTCGCCATTCATGGCGACCCGGAGTTGCGCGAATTGCACGAAGAGTGGTTGCCCGCGCGCAGACCGCGCCAGCGCGGCCAGATCACCGCCGATCGCGCCGTCGCCGAGGCGAAGCTCGCGGACGCCGAAACGATCGAAGACGCCGTGCAATGGCTCAATCGCGGCGAAAGGCTTGTCACGCTCGGCGACCGCGCGCTGATCTCGATGGCGGCGCGCCTGCCGCGTCGCGCCAAGGGCGAGGCCGGCGTCAAGGGCGAGGCCGGCGCCGGGGAATGACCGAGCGGGCAGGGGTTCGCCGCCAATGACGCTAATCTATAAAATCGTCGCGGAGCCGGCCTGGCGCGCCGCGGGGCTGGTCTTTCGCGGGGCCGGGGTCGATGTTTCCGACGGATACATCCATTTTTCGACATTGAGCCAGGCTACGGCGACAGCCGCGCGGCATTTCGCTGGTCAAGGCGACCTGCTGCTCGTCGCCGTCGACGCGGCGCGGCTCGGCGACGCGCTGAAATGGGAGGTTTCGCGCGGCGGCGAACTCTTCCCCCATCTTTACGGTGAATTGCCGCTCTCCGCCGTCGCCTGGGTCAAGCCGCTGCCGCTGGGCGCCGACGGCAACCACGACTTTTCGGGCCTCTCGTCATGATCGGATATCTCGGCGCCGCGACCGCCCTGCTGCGCGGGCTGGGCGCCGAAGACGCGCATCGTCTGACGATTGCAGCGCTGCGGCTTCTGCCGGCGCGCGCGCCGGCGCCGGACGATCCCCATCTCGCGACGAAGGTTTTCGGACTCGATTTTCCCAATCCAGTCGGCCTCGCCGCCGGCTTCGACAAGAACGCCGAGGCGTTCGACGCGACATTGGCCCTGGGTTTTGGCTTTGTCGAGGTCGGGACGCTCACTCCGCTTCCACAGCCAGGCAACGCGCGCCCGCGCGTCTTTCGGCTCATCGAGGATCACGCCGTCATCAACCGCTACGGCTTCAACAACGACGGCCACGCGCCGGCGTTGAAGCGCCTCGCGGCGCGCGCGCGACGCGGAATTGTCGGCGTCAATATCGGGGCGAACAAGGATTCGGGCGACCGGGTCCAGGATTATGTGACGGGCGTGCGCGCCTTCGCCGAGGCGGCCGACTATTTCACGATCAATATTTCCTCGCCCAACACACCGGGACTGCGCGATTTACAAGAGCCGCGGGCGCTCGCCGACCTTCTCGCGCGCGTCATCGACGCCCGCGCGGGCGCGCCGACGCGCCGTCCGCTGGTGCTCAAAATCGCGCCGGACCTAATGCTGTCGCAACTCGACGACATCGTGCGCGTCGCCCGCGAGGCCCAAATCGACGGCATGATCGTCTCCAATACGACGGTCGCGCGCCCTGAATCGTTGCGCTCGAAACTGGCGGCGGAGGCGGGCGGA
>JBAUVQ010000058.1:0-11235 GCA_049583305.1 Methylocystis sp. | reverse complement strand
GTCCGCTGGAGCGCGGATGCGCCGCGCGTCGCGAGGGGACGCAGTTGGCGTTTCCGGTCAAGCCGCCCAAAGCCGCGCGACCGCATCGCCGCGGCGCGGTATTCGTGCTACGTTCGGGCGATAGGGTATTGCTGCGACGCCGCCCGGCCAAGGGGTTGCTCGGCGGCATGAGCGAATTTCCATCAACGCCGCTGACGAGGGATGTCGACCCCGACGCGGCGTTCCGCCATGCGCCGATCGAGGCGCGATGGCGGGAGATCGAGGGCGGCGTGCGTCATGTTTTCACGCATTTTTCGCTGGAGCTGACGGTCTTCGTCGCCGAGACGGCGTCGCCGGCGTCGGCGCGGGAAGGTCGCTGGACCAGCGTGGCGCGGCTGGAACATCAGGCGCTGCCGACACTAATGCGAAAGGTCGCTGTTCACGCCGGGCTGATCTTTGCGTAAGATCGGCGCGCAATTTGGAGAAACTCATGGCGCGGCGCGGTTCAACCATCGACGTCGAGATCACCGAGGGCGCCATTCGCGTGCGCAGTCACGATCGCGTGCTGACCATCGTCGTCGCGCCGCCGCCCGCCGACCACGAGGAAGAGGCCGATTTCTACATAGAGCTGGACGAGATCGAATATTGGGACCCGCCGCATGATGAAACGGCGATAGAGATCGACGAGTTGCAAAAGATTTTGGAGGCCATCGAGCAGCAGGTGGAAAAGCACGGGCTGAGCGTGGCGTTCGATTAGCGGACGGAGGGGCGTGTTGCGCCGACGCTATGCTCCGCGCGCGGGGTCGTCGTGGTCCGGCCGCTTAGACTGTCCGATTTGGGTGGACCGGCTGTTTCCGTCGATCGCGGCCAGGCGCGTTTCGACATGGATTATGCGCTCGATAACGGCTCCGTAGTGATGCGCCGCCGCGCGTTCGACAACCGCCGTGGTCGAACCGCGTAAGCTATCGACGAGAGCTTCCGAACGAACGGCGGCCAGCTCGTTTCCATGCTCCAATTTTACGACGCGCAACTCGATGGACTCTATTTTTTCAGTCAATTTCTTGATATTTTCACTAAGCCGCTCCAGTTTCTCCAATATCAATATAGCTTGTTTGACGCCGCCAAAAACAGAACCAAACATAATGTCTTTCCTCTAAAGGATGGATTCTATCGTTGCATTTATCTCGTCCAATTTGTCGGCTATTTTCGAGGCGATCAATTTTTCGCTTTTAGTGGGCGTCACAATTCTTGGGCTCTTGCTCACCGTAACGTAAACGCCAAAGCGGAGTCGCTTGACGCGATTCGGCAGGGCGATGTTCAGGGATAGCGAGCGGGCGATCGTTTCAACGTCGCGCCGCAACGGCTGTTCGTCGCGTCGCGCGACGCGTCGGATAAGTTCGGACTTGGTCATGGTCGCGGCCCGCTCCCCTCCTGTTCGCGGGAGGCTCATACTGCAAATCATACGTATATACCTTCGGCGCAATTGTCACACAATCTCGAGCGCTTCGCAATTCGGCGAGCCGGCGCTCCTTTCACCTTTATTAACGCCGACGCTGTTCCTTTCGGCCATTGACGCCCCTGACCCCAACGGACCGCCCATGATCACATCCGCCCAGCGCCTGACCATCGTGATCTGCGCCGATCATGCCTCCGTCACCGGCGGGCAGGCGAAGGTGGCCATAGACAGCGCGCTGGGTCTTCATCAAAGCGGCGTGAAAACGATCTTCTTCGCCGCCGCCGCGCCGGTCGATCAGCGCCTTATCGACGCCGGCGTCGAGGTGATCTGCCTTGGCCAGACCGATCTGCTCGGTAATGCGTCCCGCGCGAAGGCCATGCTGCAAGGCACCTGGAACGCGCTCGCCAGCAAGGCGCTCGGCGCGTTGCTGGGGCGATTGCCGAAACAAAACACCGTCGTGCACGTGCATGGCTGGGCGCGGGCGCTATCACCGTCCATCGCGCGGCCGATAGCGGCCAGCGGCCTGCCGGCGGTCTATACGATCCACGAATATTTCCTGTTTTGCCCGACGGGCGGCTTTTACAATTATCCGAGGAACCACATCTGCGAACTCACGCCGCTTTCGTCCGCGTGTTTCGCCACGAATTGCGATCAGCGCAACTACGCGCGTAAACTTTGGCGCGGCGCGCGGCTGCTGCTGGCGAGGGACTTCGCGCGGCTGCCGCGGGTGTTTTCCGACTATGTCGGCATCTCGGATTTTCAGCGTGGAATTGTCGCGCCCTATTTGCCCAAATCCGCGCGGATGACGCAAATCTCCAATCCCATCGACGCTCTAGATCTTGGCCCGAAGGAAAACCCGGCCGGCGGCGATTTCGTCTTCGTCGGACGCCTGTCGCCGGAAAAGGGCGTCTTTCTATTCGCCGAGGCGGCGGAGCGACTGGGCGTGACGGCCGTCTTTGTCGGCGACGGCCCGCTGGCGGACGAATTGCGCCAGCGTTTCCCGACCGCGCGGCTGCTCGGCTGGCGAGACGGCGCCGGCGTGCGGGAGGCGATGCGCGCCGCGAAGGCGCTGGTGTTTCCCTCGCTGTGGCACGAGGGCCAGCCGCTGACCGTGCTGGAGGCCAAGGCCCTGGGCACGCCGGTCATCGTCGCCGACCGCTGCGCCGGGCGCGACGAAATCGAGCATGAGATCAGCGGCCTATGGTTCGCCGCCGGCGACGCCCGGGCGCTCCAGGCCGCGATGGCCCGGCTGGACGATCCCGCGCTGGCCGCGAGCCTGTCGCGCGGAGCCTATGAGAGTTTTTGGCGCGATCCGCCGACGCTTTCGCGCCATGTCGAGCGCCTGACGGCGCTTTATCGCGACATGCTGACGCGGGCAGGGCGGGGGGCCTGAGACGAGCGGCGTGGGGCGGGGTCATTTTGCCGCCGCGAAAGCAGTGGACGCCGCGCCGTCGAGAGACTAAGCAGCCGATCATGCGGTTTCTTCCTTCTCCCGCGGGCGGGAGAAGGGTCGCGCCCAGCGTTGTAATTATTCCGGCGCCCATGGGAATACATGAACGAGGACAAGAGCGATTCAACCGATGAGTAACGCCACCCGCATCGACGCCCGTTTCACGGCGCTTCGCGCGCAAAAGCGCGCCGCGCTGATAACCTTCGTCATGGCCGAAGATCCCGATCTCTCGACCTCGCTGGAGATTCTCAAGGGCCTGCCGGCGGCGGGGGCCGATGTCATCGAAGTCGGCATGCCCTTCACCGACCCGATGGCCGACGGTCCCGCGATCCAGGCCGCCGGGCTGCGCGCGCTGAAAGCCGGGACGACGCTGAAGAAGACCCTCAAGCTCGTCGCGGATTTCCGCGGCTTCGATCAAACGACGCCGATCGTGCTGATGGGCTATTACAACCCGATCTACGTGTTTGGCGTCGACGCCTTTCTGGCCGCGGCGAAGGAAGTTGGAGTCGACGGGCTGATCGTCGTCGATCTGCCGCCGGAAGAAGACGCGGAGCTGTGCGTTCCGGCGCGGGCGGCTGGGCTGAATTTCATCCGCCTCGCGACGCCCACGACCGACGACAAGCGCCTGCCCAAGGTGCTCGAAAACACCAGTGGGTTCGTCTATTATGTGTCGTTGACGGGCATCACCGGCGCGGCGCTCGCGGATTACTCCGGCGTCGCCGAGGCGGTGGAGCGGATCAAGCGGCATACCGACCTGCCCGTGGCGGTTGGTTTCGGCGTTAAAAACGCCGACAACGCCGAGGCCATCGCCAAGACGTCCGACGGCGTGGTCGTCGGCACGGCGCTGGTCAGCGCCCTCAACAACTCGCTGGGCGCCGACAACCGCGCCGGGCCGGGAACGGTCGAAGCCGTGACGAAGCTCGTCGCCGACATCGCGGGAGGCGTCGCCCGCGCCCGCCCGCCCGCCGACGCGGGCTCGACGCTGAGCAGGTTTTTTGGGACGCTCGCGAAGGTGTGGTCATGAACTGGTATTCCAACGTCGTCCCGCCGAAAATCAAAGCCATTCTCAAGCGCGAGGCGCCCGAGAATCTCTGGGTCAAATGCCCCGAGAGCGGACAGCTGGTGTTCCACAAGGACATAGAGGCCAATCTCTATGTCGTGCCGGGCTCCGGCTATCACATGCGCTGTCCCGTAGAGGCGCGGCTCGCGAGTCTGTTCGATGGCGGCCATTACGAGCTGATGACGACGCCCGAGCCGCCGACCGACCCGCTCAAGTTCCGCGACATCAAGCGCTACATCGACAAATTGAAGGAATATCGCGCCAAGACCGGCCGCCAGGACGCGGTGACGGTCGCGGTCGGCGCCCTCGATCAGCTGCCGATCACGGTCGCGGTGCAGGACTTCGACTTCATGGGCGGTTCGCTCGGCATGGCGGCCGGCGAGGCGATCCTCGCGGGCGCCACGCACGCGCTGGAAAAGCGCACCCCCTTCATCATCTTCACCGCCTCGGGCGGCGCGCGCATGCAGGAGGGCATGTTCTCGCTGATGCAGATGCCGCGCACGACGATCGCGGTGCAGCGGCTGCGCAAGGCCCGGTTGCCCTATATCGTCGTGCTGACCAACCCGACCACCGGCGGCGTCACCGCGTCATACGCGATGCTGGGCGATATCCAGATCGCCGAGCCGGGCGCGATCATCGGTTTCGCCGGCGCCCGCGTGATCGAGCAAACGATCCGCGAAAAACTTCCCGAGGCGTTCCAGCGCGCCGAATATCTCAGGGATCACGGCATGGTCGACATGGTGGTGCCGCGCCATGAACTGCGCGATGTGCTGTCGCGGCTGTGCGGCATGCTGACCAAGGCGCCGGCGCCTCGCCAGCCCCCTGTCGCGGCCTGAGCGGGGCAAGGCGCGGTATGGATCAGCACGACGCGATTCTGTCGCGATTGCTCGATCTTCATCCCAAGAAGATCGATCTTTCGCTGGGGCGCACGGAGCGGCTGCTTGAAGCGATCGGCCGGCCGGATCTGGCGCTGCCGCCGACCATCCACGTCGCGGGAACCAACGGCAAGGGCTCGACGCTGGCTTTCCTGCGCGCGATGCTGGAGGCCTCCGGCGCTCGCGTCCATGTCTACACCTCGCCGCATCTGCTGCGATTCAACGAGCGCATCCGTCTCGCG
The DNA here is from genome assembly GCA_049583305.1 of Methylocystis sp. Classification (GTDB taxonomy): domain Bacteria; phylum Pseudomonadota; class Alphaproteobacteria; order Rhizobiales; family Beijerinckiaceae; genus Methylocystis. The sequence continues at coordinate 6,173 of JBAUVQ010000058.1, read as the reverse complement.
GCGGAAGGCGGCGGCAGGCTGGTCGACGACGACGCGCTGAAGGGCGCGCTGGAGTTGTGCGAGCGCGCGAATGGCGCGCGTCCCATCACTTTCTTCGAGATCACCACGGCCGCGGCGTTTCATCTGTTCGCCAACACGCCGGCCGACTGGCTGCTGCTGGAGACCGGGCTCGGCGGACGTTTCGACGCGACCAATGTGATCGCGTCGCCAAAGGCGACGATCGTCACCTCGGTGTCGCTGGATCATCAAGAATTCCTGGGCGATAGCGTCGAAAAGATCGCCTTCGAGAAGGCGGGGATTTTCAAACGCGACGTTCCCGCCGTGATCGGCTTCCAGTCCGACGGCGCGCGGGACGTCCTGGTGCGCGAGGCGCGCCGGGTCGGCGCGCGGACCATTGTCGCGGACCAGGATTTCCACATTTACGAGGAGAACGGCCGGCTGGTGTTCGAGGACGCGCGCGGGCTTCTTGATCTCCCGGTCCCGCGTCTGCCGGGTCGTCACCAGCACCAGAACGCGGCGGCGGCGGTGGCCGCTTTGCGCGCCGCGGCGCCACAGGTTCCAACCAGCGCCATCGACGCCGGTCTGCTGGCCGCCGAGTGGCCAGCGCGATTGCAGCGAATTACGCGCGGCCATGTGGTGGACCTTGCTCCCGCGGGCGCCGAGATCTGGGTCGACGGCGGCCACAACGAGGATGGCGGCCGCGTGCTCGCCGAGGCGATGGCCGAGTTCGAGGAAAAAGGCCCGCGCGCGCTCACGCTGATCTGCGGCGCGCAGACCACGAAGGACGTGAGCGCGTTGTTGCGGCATTTCGTCGGCCTGGCGCGCGAGGTGATCGCCGTGCCGGTCGAAGGCGAGCACCGGAGTTGGCCGCCCGAGGATGTCGCCGCCTCCGCGCGCGCGCAGGGCGTTCCGGCGCGGGCCGCGGGCGGCGTCGAGGAGGCGCTGGCGCTGATCCGCGCCGCCAACCTCGCCCAGCCGCCGCGTATATTGGTCGCCGGCTCGCTCTATCTCGCGGCGAGCGTGCTGGCGCTGAACGGCTCCAAGATCGAATAGGCGACGCGCGACGACAAAGACGGCCTCTTTTCCCGCTTCCAGGAGCGCAGACCATGACTTCGATGTTGACCAGCGTCCTATCTCGCGCCGAGGCGGAAATCGCCGTCGAGCGGGGCGCCGACATCGTCGACTGCAAGGATCCGGCGCGCGGCGCGCTGGGCGCCCTGCCGCTCGACGACGTCGCCGGGATCGTCGCGGCCGTCAATGGTCGCCGTCCCGTCAGCACCGTGGTCGAACTGCCGCACGACGTTTCCCACGCGCGCGCGGCGATGGAGGCGGCGGCCGCGACCGGCGTCCAATTCGTCAAATTCGCGCTGCCGCTGACGCCCGACGCGCAAGAGATCATCGACGAGCTGGCGCCGCTGGCGGCGCGCATTCGCCTCGTCGCGGTGTTGTTCGCCGATCTCGGGCCGGACTTCGCCGTGTTGCCCGGCCTCGCCGGCGCGGGTTTTCACGGCGCGATGCTGGACACCGCGCATAAGGGCAAGGGTCGTCTGCTCGATTGCATGAGCGTCGGCGTTCTCGGGGATTTCGTCGACCGGTGCCGCGCGCTCGGCCTCCAGGCGGGTCTCGCCGGCTCGCTGGAGGCGCCGGACGCGCCGCGCCTGCTGGTGCTGAGGCCGGACGTGCTCGGTTTTCGCGGCGCGCTGTGCAGGGCCGGCGATCGCCGCGACATGCTGGCGCCCGAGGCGGTGACGCTGATCCGCGATTTGATTCCGCGCGAGATGGCGCCGCGCGTCGCGCCCGCCGCCCGCGGGGGCGAGGTCGATCACGTCTTCGTGCGCGATATGGTCATGCCGGTGGAGATCGGCGCCTATGGCTTCGAGCGCGGACACGCGCAGCGCGTGCGCTTCAACGTCGATGTTGAGGTTTATCGCATCACCGGGCCGGACGACATGCGCATGGCCTTCTCCTATGACGTGATCATGGACGCGATAAAGATGATCCTCGCGGCGGGCCATATCGAGCTGGTCGAGACCATCGCCGAACGTCTGGCCGAGAGCGTGCTGCTACACGAGCGCGTGCATGCCGTGGGCGTCGAGGTCGAGAAGCTCGACGTTGTCGCGCCGGGCTCGGTGGGCGTGCGCATCCGCCGCGAGAGAGCGGCCCCGTCAAGCGCGCCCGCATGAGCGCGCTGGTCGTCAAGATCGGCGGCAGCCTGTGGCGTTCGCCGCTGCTCGCGCGATGGATCGTCGCGCTACGGGCCTTTCCGGGGCCGATGACCATTGTTCCGGGCGGCGGGCCTTTCGCCGACGCGGTGCGCGCGGCTCAACCGTCGATGGATTTCTCGGACCGCGTCGCGCACAAAATGGCCATGCTGGCGATGGAGCAATACGGCCTCGCGCTCGCCGATAAATTCGACGGACTCTCATGCGCGTCGACGCTGGAAGAAACCCGCGCCGCTCACGCCAGGGGAAACATCGCGGTGTGGCGACCGAGCGCGATGGCGCCCGAGTTGAACGTCGTCGCGAGCTGGGATGTGACCTCCGACAGTCTCTCCGCGATTTACGCGCGCGCCAGCGGCGCGGCGCCGCTTTTGCTCGTCAAGAGCGTCGATGTCGATGACGCGACCGACTTGCGCGATATCGTCGATCCCTGTTTCGCCTCTCACGCCGCCGGACTCGATGTGTTCATCGCTGGTCCCGGCGCGTTGGAGGGGGCGTCCGAAATCCTCGCGCGAGGCGGCGTCGCCGGCGCTCGCGTCTCCTTCGCCAGTTCGTCACGAAAGATCGCTTCATGAAAAAAGTTCCGACGCCGCGCTGGGGTTGGGCGCTCACGGGCTCCGGCCATTTCTTCACCGAGTGCCTCGAAATGATCCGCACGCTCGATCATGTCGATCTGTTCGTGAGCAAGGCCGCCGCCGAGGTCGTTCGCATGTACAAGCACGACCTCGCCCTGCCCAGCAATGTGCGCATCTTCAAGGACACGACGGCGAGCGCGGCGCCGGTCGGCAATTTTTATTACGGCGTCTACCACACGCTGATCCTCGCGCCGGCGACCTCGAACACCGTCGCGAAAAGCGTCTATGGCATTTCCGACAATCTCGCGACCAATGTGTTCGCGCAGGCCGGAAAGTGCCGCGTGCCGACCATCGTCTTCGCGTGCGACACCGCCCCCGAGCTTGAGACGCGCGCGCCAAAAGGCATGGTGAAGGTCTATCCGCGCCGCATCGATCTCGAAAACACCGATCGACTGAAGGAGTTCGAGGCGACGCAGGTAGTCGAGAGCCTGGCGGCGCTTGGCGAGGCGGTCGAACGGCGGCGGCGGGAACTGGCCGGCAAAGAGTGACACGCATGTCGCGCCTGCTGTTCCTCACGGGCCACCTCGCTTATCCGCGGCTTGAGCGGATGATCGCGAGCTTTGGCGACACGGCGCGGGACTGGCGGATTTGCGACATTGGCGTCAAGGTCGCGGCGCTGATGACGCAGGAAATCATCTTGCGCCGGCTGCCGCGTCCGGTCGAAGCGGAGCGCGTCATTCTGCCGGGCCGCTGCCGCGCCGATCTCGCCATGCTGTCCAGGGAGTTCGGCGTTCCCTTCGAGCGCGGACCCGAGGAGATCGCCGATCTGCCGGTGTATCTTGGACGCGGCGGCGCGGCGCCCGATCTCACCCGCTTCGACATGCGCATATTCGCGGAGATCGTCGACGCTTCGACGATGAGCGTGACCGACATTACAGCGCGCGCGAAAAAACTGGCGGCGGCCGGCGCCGATGTGATCGATCTTGGTTGTCTTCCCGACACGCCCTTCGCGCATATGGAGGAGACCATCGCCGCGCTGCATGGCGCGGGACTCAAGGTCAGCGTCGATTCCGCCGATGTCGCGGAGCTCGCGCGCGCGGTGCGCGCCGGCGCCGATCATGTGCTCAGTCTCGACGAACACAGTCTCGATATTCTGCCCGAGGGCTCGAAGCTCGTTCCCATTCTCGTCGCCGCGCCGCATGGCGACCTGGCGTCGCTTCAACGCGCGGCGGCCAAGGCGCGCGCGCGAAATATCGACTTTATTCTCGACCCCATTCTCGATCCCATTCACTTCGGTTTCGCCGACTCGCTCGCGCGCTATGTGGAGCTTCGCCGGCTTGAGCCGGACGCCGAAATCATGATGGGCACCGGCAATCTCACCGAACTCACCGACGCGGATTCCTCCGGCGTCACAGCCCTGCTGCTGGGCCTGTGCTCGGAGCTGAACATCCGCCATTTGCTCACCGTGCAGGTCAGTCCGCACACGCGCCGCACGATCGAGGAGCATGACGCGGCGCGGCGGATGATGTTCGCCGCAAGGGCCGATCACGCCTTGCCCAAGGGCTATTCCGACGCGCTGCTGCAAGTCCACGACAAGCGCCCCTTCGCCGCGACGCCCGATGAAATCAGCGAACTCGCGCGAGAACTTCGCGACGGCAATTTCCGCATCGAGGTTTCGTGGGACGGCGTGCATGTTTTCGCGCGTAATTTCCATCGCGTCGCGACGGACGCGATGACTCTTTTTTCCTCGCTCGGCGTCGAAACGGACGGCGCGCACGCCTTTTATCTTGGAACCGAGTTGATGAAGGCGGAGACGGCTTTTCGCTTGGGCAAGCGCTATCGTCAGGACGAGCCGCTCGACTTTGGCGCCGCTTGCGACAGAATCGTCGAGGACGAGGCGCGCTTCAAGGAAATCGGCCACACCATGCGCAAGAAGGACTCCGATGCCGCTGATCCGTGAGTGCGTCGTCACGACGCTGAACGCCTTGGGCGAGCCGCATCTCGCGCCGCTCGGGCTGATCGAGGACGGCGATCATTGGATCGTCGCGCCGTTTCGTCCGTCGACAACCCTGAGCAATCTGGAGGCGCGCGGGCAGGCGACGGCGAGCTTCATCGACGACGCGGAAGTCTTCGCCGGCTTCGTGACCGGGCGGCGCGATTGGCCGCTCGCGACGATCGAGGGCTGGCCGGCGCCGCGTCTTGATTGCGCGCTCGCGCATGCCGAGCTGGAGGTCGCGCGCGTCGTCGCCGACGAGACGCGCCCGCGGTTTTTCTGCGAGGTGCGGCGCATCGAGTCGCATCGCCCGTTTTTGGGCATGAACCGTGCGCGCGCGGCGGTGCTGGAGGCGGCGATTCTCGCGACGCGGCTGACGATGCTTCCCCGTGAAAAAATCGACGGCGAGATCGCCTATCTGAAGATCGCTATCGACAAGACCGCCGGCGCGGGCGAGCGCGCGGCCTGGGATCGCGTGATGGCGAGAATATCGGCGCATTTTGATGGAAAAAGCGGGTGATGTGGTCGGCGCGCGAGCCGATGCGCGCCGGCCCACGGTCGTAATGCCCGCCTTCACCCCGCCTTGCGCGCGCGCTCCAGTTCCGCGCCGCGCGCCGAAAGCGGCTCCGCCGGCGCGCCCACCCATTCGGAGTTTGGCGGGATGCTCTCGCCCTTCATCACCACGGTGAGGGGTCCGAGCCGCGCGTAATCGCCGATATGGGTGTCGTAGAGCACGGTCGAGCCGGCGCCGACGGCGACGCCTTGGCCAAGATGCACGCGTCCCACCTTCATCACGCGGTCTTCGTAGAGATGCGTTTGCAGCGCCGCGACCGCGTTCAGCGCGCAATAGTCGCCGACGCGCACGCAGTCGAATTCGGTGATGTCGGTCATGTCCATGAACACGCCCTTGCCGAAATGGGCGCCGAACAGCCGCAGCGTCCACGGCAGGAACGGCGTGCCGCGCAAATGCTCCAGCAGCACCTTGCCGGCGAGGCCCCAATAGAGCACCGCGCAGGCTTCCGTTCGCATGGCCCAGAATGACCACATCGGCTTCACCTGCGGCTCGTAACGACCCATTGTGATCCATTTGACGACGACCACGACCAGCGTCATCGCCAGCGAGATCAGCACCGAGTCGAGGATGAACAATTCGACGACGGTCGTATATTCGCCGTCGACCAGCGACTGGCCGAAACTCTCGACCGCCCAGGTGCCGAAGGTCATGAACAACATCGTCGGCAGCGAGACGTTGATCGCCTCGTAAACCGCGCGCATGAACTTCTTCCAGGCGGGCGGCTCATAGGTCCAGGCGGCGCCGCCGGCGTCGAATTTTTGCCGCACCGGCAGCTTGATCGGCGGCGAGCCGAACCAGGTGTCGCCTTCCGA
>JBAUVQ010000057.1:0-2023 GCA_049583305.1 Methylocystis sp. | reverse complement strand
TTCCGTCTTCTCGTTGCGCCTGCAGCGCGGAGTCGATCATCAGGATCGCGTTCTTCGTTGCGATGCCGATCGGCGGGATCATGCCGATCAGCGCAATGATGGCGAAATGGATTCCGAAAAGCGTCAGCGCCAGCACGGCGCTTGCGAATCCATATGGATGCAATGGGAATACAAGGACCAGCCATGCCGAAAGAATCATCGAATAAATCCGCGGGCGCGCCGCTGCCAAGTGTCCCGGCGTTCTGGCCAATGACGATGGCGATGACGATGTTTGAGGACGGGGCCAAGTTATATGCGAAGAACCTCAAATTCGCGGAACAAGAGATCAAGATCCACGACGAGCTGCGACCCGTTCTTGCGACGCCAAACCAAGTGCGCCTCGATCTGCGGACGATGGTGTTGCGCGATTACGGCAAACCGGGCGGGATTCCGACGCTTATCGACGCGCCCCATGCTGGCCACACGGCTGTTATCGCCGACTACCACGATGGTCAGAGTCTGGTGCAGACTCTCTTGGCCAACGGCGTCGGTCATGTGGTGTTGACCGATTGGAAGTCGGCCACCGAGGATATGAAGGATTTGGAAATCGACAACTACCTCGCCGAGGTTGTTGTTGCGATCGACGATCTCGGCGGTCGCGTAAATCTTGTCGGACTTTGCCAGGGTGGTTGGATGGCGGCGATGATCGCGGCGCGCTTTCCCGAGAAGGTGAATTCGCTCGTGCTAGCGGGCGCGCCCATCGACACGGACGCCGGCGACGGGGCGATCAAGCGGATGGCGCACCAATCTCCCATCTCGTTTTACCAGGAACTGGTGACGCTTGGCGGCGGCCTGATGAAGGGCAAATTCATGTTGCAAGGTTGGAAGAACATGAACCCGGAGCAGCATTATATCCAGGACCATATCGATCTTTACGAGAATATCGACGACCCGGTCTATTTGGCCAAGGAGGAGACTTTCAACAGATGGTATGAAAACCCGATCGACCTGCCGGGCCGATGGTACCTCCAAGTGATCGCGCAGCTCTTCAAGGAAAACCGTCTCGCCAAAGGCGAATTCATTGGTCTGGGCCGCAAGCTCAACTTACGAAATATCACCTGTCCGACCTACCTGCTGGCTGGAGCCGCCGACGACATCACGACGCCGGAGCAGGTGCTCGACGCCGCAAAATATCTTGGAACGCCAAAGAACCGCACTGTCCAGAAGACCGTGCCAGGGGGCCATATCGGCTTATTCATGGGAGCGCGCACGCTGAAGGAACATTGGCCGCAAATCGCCCAGTGGATTGCCGCCCAGTAGGCGCTATTTCACCCAGGTCGATGAGATCCGGTTCGCAGTCCGATTTAGGAGCGCGCGCGTAAACGGCTGTATATAAGTTATAGCCAGCTTAGAGTCCGCTGTCAGACAGGGCTTGCAACGGCCCCAGTTGGGAGCATGCCTTGATCACGCTCAGGATTCACCACAGAACAATCTATCGCTATGCTCAACCGGTCAGCTTCGGACCGCACCGTTTGATGCTACGCCCACGTGAGAGTCGCGATCTTCGCCTGATTTCGAGCAAGGTGACCGTGGCTCCCACCGCAGTGGTGACCTGGGCGCAGGATGTCTTCGGCAATGCCGTCGCGATCGCCAACTTCCAGACCATGGCCGACAATCTCTCGATCGACGCCGTCGCGGAACTCGAACTCGGGGCCGTCGCTTGGCCGGTGTTCGACATCGCCGCCGCCGCAATTTTCTTTCCGTTCCAATACTCCAATGATGAATGGACTGACCTCGGCGCCCTGACGATCCAACAATACCCGGACCCGGCAGGGCGTCTGCGGGACTGGGCCCGCGCCTTCGTCAGCGGCAATCCAACGGATACTCTTGCCCTGCTCAAAGACCTCAGCGCCGGCGTTTCGGCATGGATCAGTTATCAGAGTCGAGACGACGAGGGGACCCAATCGCCGACCGAGACTCTGGAGCGCGGCTGGGGATCCTGCAGGGATTTCGCGGTCCTTTTCGTTGAAGCGGCGCGCTGTCT
>JBAUVQ010000056.1:0-5556 GCA_049583305.1 Methylocystis sp. | reverse complement strand
GGCGAGCCGCTCGCGTCCTTCGATTTGCCGAGCGGCGAATTGGGCCATGTCGGCGTGAAGGAATCGGTGTTTCCTTTCGCCCGCTTCCCCGGCGTCGACACCGTGCTGGGGCCGGAGATGCGCTCGACCGGCGAGGTCATAGGCCTCGACCTTTCCTTCGCGGCGGCCTTCGCCAAGAGCCAGCTCGGCGCGGGCGCGCGCGAGCCCAAGGGCGGCAATGTCTTCGTTTCGGTGCGCGACGCCGACAAGCACCGCGTGGTCGAAACCATGCGGCTGCTGACCTCGCTCGGCTTTCACGCGCAGGGCACCGGCGGCACCGCGCGATTCCTGACCGAGCACGGCATCCCCACGCAGAAAATCAACAAGGTGTCGGAGGGGCGTCCGCATATCGTGGACGCGATCAAGAACGGCTCGATCCAACTGGTTTTCAATACGACCGAGGGCGCCCAGGCGCTCGCCGACTCGCGTTCCTTGCGTCAGGCGGCGCTCTTGCATAAGGTTCCCTACTACACGACCCTCGCGGGGGCGTTGGCCGCCGCCGAGGGAATCAAAGCCTATATGTCGGGAGACCTCGAAGTTCGCGCCCTGCAGGACTATTTCGCGTGAGCCAGGAGAGCGGAAAACCGTTGATTTCCATAGCTGAAGCAACCTCTGGGTCTTGCCCTCGCCGTCCTTCGGCGGGGCCCTCGTCCCGTTGGCGCCTCCGCTGAAGCTCCGCCGCCCAGCGGCTTATCCCCCAAGTTCGTCGTGATTCGCCCTCCGTCCGGCGCCTTGGCCCGACGGAGCAGTAAAAAACTTTCTCCCGACATGGATGGGCGGGACTTAGGAACGAAAGAGCAGGAACGATGGTCGAGAAGGTGCCCATGACCGTCGGCGGCCACGCCGCCCTCGAAGAGGAATTGCGTCGCCGCCAGCAGGAAGAGCGTCCGCGGATCATCCAGATGATCTCGGAGGCGCGCGCCCATGGCGATCTTTCGGAGAACGCCGAATATCACGCCGCCAAGGAGTCGCAGTCGCTGAACGAGGGGCGCATCGCCGAGCTCGAGGACAAGCTGTCGCGCGCCGAGGTGATCGACGTGTCCAAGCTCTCCGGCGCCACCATCAAGTTTGGCGCGACCGTCACCGTCGTGGACGAGGATACGGAAGAGGAAAAGCGCTACCAGATCGTGGGCGAGGCCGAGGCCGACGTGAAGAGCGGGCGCGTCTCCATCACGTCGCCCATCGCTCGCGCGATGATCGGAAAAAAGGCCGGCGACACCGTGGAGGTGAAGACTCCCGGCGGCGGCAAAAGCTACGAGATTCTGACCGTCGCCTTCGTGTGACGCGGCGGCGGCTCGATCGCCGGGGATGAGCCTCGCTTATCTCTCGTCGCGCCGGGCGTCGATCTGGCGATAGGAAAAAGTGAAGGCGCTGTCGAGGTCGAGAGCCGCGTAGAGGATCGGCTCCGCCGTCAGGAATGGGCGCCAATATTCGCCATAGCCGCGCGGCCCTTCCAGGCCGGGGCGGCGGAAGCGCTGCTCTCCGGGTTGATGCGGGTCGATGTTGGGATTCTGGAAGCGCTTGACGAAGCCGTAGGCCGAGGTCACCGTGAAACGGATCGAGACGCCGGCGAGGTCGAGCGCGCGCAGGGCGTCCATCCACGGCGCCGCGCGCAGGGATTTGCGCACCACGTAAAGCGCCACCGCCGGATCGCAGGCATAGGTGAAGGCGCTCGGACCGAGGCCGATGAACAGCCGTTCGTATTGCGAAAAAGCGACGACGAGCCGCCTTAATTTCTTGTCCTTGTTCTGCGCCAGACGGTCGATCAGACGCGCGAGCGTCGCGATCCAGCCGCTGTCCTCCAGCCGCACCATGGGCAGCACCAGAACAATGGCCTGCGCGCCCAGCATCTGGGCGGCGAATTTGTCCTTCACGTCGTTCAATATGGCGACCCGCGCGCCTTCCGGCGGCACGGCGAGCTCGCCGGCGGCGTCGACGATTTCCAGCAGCCAGGGCGCGCGCTCGATCACCGCCGGGGGCGCCGCTCCGTTGAGCGTCAGACGGAAATAATATTCGTAGCTGTCGAGCGTGTCGGTCGCCACTCCGCCTTCCGCGAAGTCGCGCCGCAGCTTTTCGTAATCGCCGTTCGGCCCCTCGAATATGTTTTGCGCCCGCGCCGCCGCCGGTTCGGCCATCGCCTCCTCGTGGCTGATCGCCTGCAAGGTGGGGCGCAGTGACAACGGATAGCCGAAGGCGCGCTGGGCGACGCAATCGGCGAGCGAGGCGAGCAAGGAAGATTTGCCCCCCTTCCTTGGCCCCACGAGACAAATCGTCAGCTTCTCTGTCATCCGACCCCACATGCGCGGCGTTTGTCGCGCTCCCCACCCAAGGATACAGGGCCAACGCCCCGGGGGAAAGGTGACGCCGCCGGCGCGGCGTGCTAATCGCCGACGATGCTCGAAGGTATGCCCCCGAATGGCGCCAGCCATATGATGCGTCTCGTTTGCGACGAGCGGCGCGCCCGCGCCGTCGTGGATATCGTCGTCGAGACATTCGATCCCGCCGAAACGGCGGCTTGCGCCTTCGAGGAGCCGGACGAAACGAACTGGGCGGTCGAGGTCTTTTTTGGCGAGCCGCCGGACGAGGCGGCGGTGCGCGCGCTGATCGAAAATGCCGTGGACGCATCCACGGCCGCGGCCGCGCGATTCGCGCGGATCGAACAGCGGGACTGGGTGTCGAGCGCGCTGGCCGGGTTGAAGCCTGTGCGCGCCGGCCGCGTGCTGGTGCACGGCTCGCACGATCGGGACAAGGTGCGTCAAAACGACGTTGCCGTCGAGATCGAGGCGGCGCTGGCTTTCGGCACGGGGCATCACGGCACGACCCTGGGGTGCCTGCTGGCCCTGGATCGCGCGCTCAAGCGCGGGCGCCCGGCTCATGTGCTCGATGTCGGCACGGGCACGGGCGTTTTGGCGATCGCCAGCGCGAGATTGCTGCGCCGCCCCGTCGCCTGCGGAGACATAGATCCGATCGCGGTCGAGACCGCCGGCGCCAATGCGCGGGCGAATGGCGCGGGTTCCCTGGTCCGGCCCGTGGTCGCGACGGGCTTACGTCACGCCGCGCTGCGTAAAAGACGCGCCGAGCTGATCTTCGCCAATATCCTGGCCAAGCCCCTGCGACTTCTTGCCCCAGCCATCGCCCGCGCGGCGGCGCCCGGGGCCGAGCTTGTGCTCTCCGGACTCCTGGCCTCGGACGTGCCGGGGATTCTCTCCGCCTACAGGGCGCGGGGCTTTGCGTTGCGCGAGCGGCGCGACATCGACAGCTGGGCGACCCTGACGCTGAGGCGCGGCGGCGGTCCTCGCCCGCTCGCGCCGACGCCGTTGCACGCCAATACATCCCCGACGCGAAGATCGAAGGCTCATGTTCTTTATTCTCTCGAAGATTTTTGAGTTCGTCGGCTCGCCGTCGCACGTCGCGTTGATGATTCTCGCGCTTGGCGCGGCGCTCGCCTATACGCGCCATGTTAACGTAGGCCGGCGGCTGACGACGCTGGGCGCCGCGCTCCTGCTGCTGATGGCCTTCGGGCCGTTGGGCCATATGCTGGCCGTCCCGCTGGAGACGCGGTTTCCGGCGCAGCCGGACGAGATCGATCCGCCGGACGGCATTGTCGTGCTGGGCGGTTCGGTCGACGAGGGTCTTAGCGCCGAACGCGGTCGCGCCACTTTCAATCAAGCCGCGGAGCGCGTGATCGCGCCGATCGAATTGCTGCGACGCTATCCCAAGGCGCGGCTGGTGTTCACGGGCGGCTCGGGCTCGCTGACCGCCTCGCCGTCGTCCGAGGCGAATGAAGTGCGGCGGTTTTGGCGCGCCGTGGGACTCGATCGGGGCGATGTCGTCTACGAGGACCGGTCCCGCAATACTTTCGAAAACGCGGTGTTCACTCGCGACCTGGCGAAGCCGAGAGCGGGCGAGCGCTGGCTGCTTATAACCTCGGCGATGCATATGCCGCGCGCCGTCGGCGTCTTTCGCAAGGCTGGCTTTCCGGTGATCGCCTATCCCGTGGATTATCGCACCAACGCCGGATTCTGGAGCGCGGGCGTTCCCGGCGACACGGGCTCGGCTATCGGAATGATCGAAACCGCGGAGCACGAATGGCTTGGCCTCGTCGCCTATCGCCTGACCGGGAAGACGGATACGCTGTTTCCGGGGCCCTGAGCTCTCGCGTCGCCCGGCCCATAGCGCATCCTTCCATTCACTGGACAAGATTGCACCATCAAACCCTGGGATCAAACGTCTAGTCCGGTCGACCCTGCGGTTTGCGCCCACGCGACGAACCCGAGGTCTCGAGTCCGCGCGGCGCCAGAGCGCCGCCCGGCGGCCAGGCGCCGTGTTTCATTTCGAGAAACATCGCGATCGCCTGCGCGCGATTGCGCACTTCGAGCTTTTCGAAAAGGTTGCGCAGATGGAACTTGATCGTGTTGATTGACACGCCGAATTCCTTGGCGAGCTGATTATTGGTCTGGCCCGATCCGAGGGCGGCCAACAGGCTTCGCTCGCGCAGCGTCAGATTTTCCAGCGGGTCGGCGCGCATCTTGCGGATATCGACAAACGGAAACACCATATCGCCGGCCGCGACAGCCGAGAGCACGTCGAGCAGGCGTTCCGGCGGGGCCCGTTTGCTGACAAAGCCGGCGCCGCCGAGTTGCAGCGTCTCCGCTGGCGCCGCGGGGTCGTTGGTGCCGCTGTAAACAACGATCTTGGGAGCCGAGGCCTGTCGGGACAGCGCGCGCAGAACATCGCGCGCATGAAGCGTCGGCAACTGCCAGCCGATCACCGCCAGACTGAAACGAGGCTGGCGGGCCGCTTCCAGAAACTCCTCGCCGTCGGTCGCCTTCAGGATCAGATTGAAGCGAGGGTCGTCGGTCAGCAATTTGTCGAGGCCGGCGAGGATCAAGGGGCTCTTGTCGCACACCGCCACGGCGATCGCCGCCCCATGCGTCCGGGCGCCGGCCGCGCCGCCCTGCGCGCCTCCCCGAGGCGGGCGATCGTCCCGTGCGTTCGGAGGGGGAGCGTCATCCTTCTCGGCGATCGGATGTCCAGTCGCGTTTCTGCTCGAAGTGGTGGGAAGCATGGCCGTCTCCGTCGCCGAACCCCAGCGGGCCCAGGGCAATTATCCCCGCTCCAATGCGCCAGCTTGGGCCAGGGGCCGACCGGCGAAGCGAACGGATCGCTCCCATCCTTTTTCGTGGGAACGCTTTATCGCGCCCAGGAACAGAAGTGTCAGCGGAGCATATGCCCGTTTGTCGCCAATGAAAAGTATTCCCATCCGAAAGGGCGGTGGAGATGATGCGCGCGCGGAAAACCGGCGATCCCCGGTGACGCGAGCGCAAAAAAAAACGCGGCGAATCGACATTTCGCCGATTCGCCGCGTTTTGATTAACGCGCTTAATGCGTCGCTCAGTCGGAGAAGATCCAACGAGCGGCAAAATAGGCGGCCGCGCCCAAAACGATGATGGCGACCATGCCAACCGGCGTCGCGGCATAGCTTGTCAACTCGAGAATCGCGCCCATAACTTCCTC
>JBAUVQ010000055.1:0-5489 GCA_049583305.1 Methylocystis sp. | reverse complement strand
GATGAGGGGCGCCGCGGGCAACCAACCAAAGTCGAGCGCGTAACCGCCTTAGCGCTTCGAGAACTGGAAGCTGCGGCGGGCTTTCCGCTTGCCGTATTTCTTGCGCTCCACGACGCGCGAGTCGCGGGTCAGGAAGCCTTCGCGCTTCAACGGCGTGCGCAGATCGGGCTCGTAATGGGTCAGCGCCTTGGACAGGCCGTGACGCACCGCGCCCGCCTGACCGGACAGGCCGCCGCCGGCGACCGTGACCGTGAGGTCGTATTGGCCCGCGCGCTTGGCGATGACCAACGGCTGCTGGATGATCATGCGCAGCACCGGACGCGCGAAATACACCGCCACGTCTCGGCCGTTAACCGAGATCTTGCCGGTGCCGGGACTGATCCAGACGCGAGCGATGGCGTTCTTGCGCTTGCCGGTCGCGTAGGCGCGGCCCTGCTTGTCGAGCTTCTGCACATATTTCGGCGCCTCGGCGGCGACGGCCGCCTGGTTGAGGTCGGCGAGGGAGGAGAGTGTGGTCTCGGCCATGATCAGGCGCTCCGGGAATTTTTGGAGTTCATCGCGGCGACGTCGAGCAGCGCGGGGCTTTGCGCCGCGTGCGGATGCTCGGGGCCCTTGTAGACGCGCAGATTGCCGAACTGGACGCGGCCGAGCGGGCCGCGCGGCAGCATGCGCTCAACGGCCTTTTCGAGCACGCGCTCGGGGAAGCGACCGTCGAGGATCATCTTGGCCGAACGCTCCTTGATGCCGCCGGGGAAGCCGGTGTGGCGATAATAGACCTTTTGCTCGCGCTTGCGGCCGGTCAGCACCACCTTGTCGGCGTTGACGACGATGATGTTGTCGCCATCGTCCATGTGCGGGGTGAATGTGGCCTTGTGCTTGCCGCGCAGGCGCAGGGCGATGATCGAGGCGAGGCGCCCGACGATCAGCCCCTTGGCGTCGATCAGCACCCATTTCTTTTCGATGTCGGCGGGCTTCGCCGAATAGGTTTTGCCATACATGGGAATTTGGTTCCGTGGCGTTTGGACAGGTTCCGCGCATCGCGGCCGTGGCGCTGCGATAAGCGAGGACGGGGGCGATGTCAAACAATTTGTGGCGTCATGACACGCGGGACCGCTAGAAAACAGGCCGCTCGCCGAAACAGGTATCCAGCTACCGCACCATCGCGGCGCGCATTCGCGCCCGTCAACGCCGCTCCCCGCGCCGCGCCGGTCCCGAGGTCGCCGCAATGCAGTGTATCATGCGGCCACCGATTCGTTACGAGGAGCCCGTTTGATGCCTCTAAAGCACAAAAATTACGTTTGGCTGGCGCTCGCCCTCGCCTTCGCGCCCTTGGGCGGGGCGCGCGCCGCGACTTATGAATTTCTCGCCGCGCCGCAGACCGATCTCAACCGCGTGTTCCGGCTCGACAAGACGACGGGCGAGGTCGGCGCCTGCCAGTATGGCCTCAAGGACGGCTCTCCCTTCGGCGTCACTCTCTGCTATCCTTCCGGCGAGGGCGCCAAGGCCGGCCCGGCCGGCGAATACGCGTTGATCTCCTCGCGCCACACCGGCGAGGCCGGCGTGTTTCGCGTCGACCTGCGCACCGGCTTCATGTCGATCTGCTTCGTCTTGAACGAAAGCTCCGTCGTCTGCACCACGCCCGCGAAATGACCGCCTCGCCAGACGCTCTCAAACGCGCGGCCGCCGCCGCCGCGATGACCTTCGTGCGACCGGGCATGAAACTCGGCCTCGGCACCGGCTCCACCGCCGCGCATTTCGTCGATCTGCTCGGCGCCGAGAAGCTCGACGTGGTCTGCGTGCCGACCTCCGAGGCGACGCGCGCGCAGGCCGCGCGCCTCGGGCTCAAGCTCACGACGCTGGACGAATGTCCGCGACTCGATCTGACCGTCGACGGCGCCGATGAATTCGACGACGCGCTGCGCCTCGTCAAGGGCGGCGGCGGCGCGCTCTTGCGCGAAAAGATCGTCGCGGCGGCGTCCGCCCGCATGATCGTCATCGCCGACGCCGGCAAGCGCGTGAAAACCCTCGGCGCGTTCGCCCTCCCCGTCGAGATCGACCCCTTTGGCGCCAAGGCGACACGACTGCATGTCGAGACGGCGGCGCGCGAATTGGGGCTCGATGGCGAAATAACGCCGCGCGTAAAAGTCGACGCGCCCTTCATCACCGACGGCGGCCATTTGATCCTCGACTGCGCCTTCGGCGCCATTCCCGACCCGCAAGCGCTCGCGGCGCGGCTCAGCGCGATCCCCGGCGTCGTCGAGCACGGCCTGTTCATCGATCTCGCGACAACGGTGCTGTGCGCAGGCGAGAGCGGCGTCGAGGTGCTGGGAGAAGCGGCCTGAGCGAGTTCGAGGCGCTTCTGCTCTCCGCGGCCGTCGAGGCGATGATCGCCTACGCGCTGGCGCGGGCGACGCGCTGGGACTGCCGCGGCCCGGCGCATGTCGCGGCAAGCTCCGCCGCCGCCACCGCGATCACCCATCCCCAACTCTGGGCGGCGGCGCTCTGGGCTTACGAGCGCTATCCCTATTGGCCGTCGGTGCTGAGTTTGGAGGCGGGCGTCGTGGTGGTGGAGGGCGTGGCTATAGCCTGGATGGCGATGCTGCGCCTCGATCGCGCGATGCTGGTCTCGCTCGTGGCGAACTCGGGCTCGCTGGCGCTGGGGTTGTTGCTGGAGCGGTAGGGCGGCCTCCCCTCTCCCACTTGTGGGAGAGGGTGGCCCGGCGTAGCCGGGTCGGGTGAGGGTTTTCGGGAAGTTCCAACTCAACCGCGGCGCCCCTCATCCGACCTCGCTTCGCGAGGCCACCTTCTCCCACAAGTGGGAGAAGGGAGCGCCCAGCTTTGTTGAGCGTCAGGGCTTGCGGCGCTGTTCCAACACAACCAGGCAGTTGGCCAAATTTTGTTGCGTCTGGTCATGCCAGTAGGGTGCGGCCTCGGGCGTCCTTTCCTTAAGCGCCTCGCGATAGGCCGCGACCGCGTCCTCAAGCCGCGCCGTCCCGCTCTCCCGCTCCCCGAGCGAATACAGCGCACCGCCAAGATTGTTCTGCGTCGCCGCCCAATCCAGCGGAACCCGCTCGCGCGTCCTCTCCTCCAGCGCCTCGCGATAGGCCAAAACCGCCTCGTCAAGCCGCGCCGTCCCGCTCTCCCGCTCCCCGAGGTTTTGCAGTGCAAGGCCGAGATTGTTCTGCGTCCCCGCCCAATTAAGCGGAACCCGCTCGCGCGTCCATTCCTCCAGCGCCGCGCGATAGGCCGCGACCGCCTCGTCGAGCCGCGCCGTTTCACTCTCTCGCTCCCCAAGCGCTCTGAGGGCAGCACCGAGATTGTTCTGCGTCTGCGCCCAATCGAGCGGAACCCGCTCGCGCGTCCTTTCCTCCAGTGCAGCGCGATAGGCCGCGACCGCCTCGTCAAGCCGCGCCGTCCCGCTCTCCCGCATCCCGAGCAACGCAAGCGCGTTGCCGAGATTGTTCTGCGTCATCGCCCAGGCGAGCGGAACCCGCTCGCGCGTCCACTCCTCCAGCGCCTCGCGAAACGCCGTGACCGCCTCGTCAAGCCGCGCCGTCCCGCTCTCGCGCTCCCCGAGCCTCCAAAGGGCAAGGCCGAGATTGTTCTGCGTCATCGCCCAATCCAGCGGAACGCGCTCCCGCCTATATTCTTCCAGCGCCGCGCGATCGGCCGCGACCGCCTCCTCAAGCCGCGCCGTCCCGCTCTCGCGCTCCCCGAGCGTCCAGAGCGCAAGGCCGAGCCAAACATGGGCGGCGCCGCGTTCGTCCTCGCTGGAAGCTGTGTCCAGCAGTTTTCGCGACACCGCGATCGCCGCGACCAAATGCACATTGCTGCCCTTGTCGCGCCCATATTCCCAAAGCGCCTTCGTTTCCGCACTCAGCGCCTTAAAAACCCCCGCCCTATCCGCCCCATGCACCGCCCCCGTCAACGCGGTCACCGCCTCGGCGGCGGCTTCGCCGTCATAGCTCGCCAGCGCGATGTCGCGGGCGCGGTTGTAAAGCTCCGTCACCCCCGCGACATAAGCCGCGCGGCGTTCCTTCTCGTCGCGTTGCAACTCCTCCGCCGCCTTGCGCAGCGTGGCGCGGGCGAGGGCGGACTGGCCCTTGTCCACTTGCGCCTTCGCGCTGGCCAGGGCCTTGTCGACGATCTCGCCGAAATTGGTTTGCGTCAGCCCGCCGGCGATTTCCTTTTCGTAAATCTCGATCGCGTTGCGCACCGCCTGCTTTTTGCCGTCCAAATCAAGATTGCGGTCGCCGGCGACCCGCGCCGCCATCTCGTGAATAAAACCCTCGGCCACGTCGCGCTCGCGCGCCGCTTTTTCTGCGTAATCCTTGACCAGCAAATCGAGAATGGCGGTGTAGGCGATGTGCTTGGCGAGATCGGCGGGGTTTTCGAAGGTGCAGCCGGGATAGCGCTTCACCGCCTCCAGTCGCGACAGATGCTCTATTTGCGCGGCGCCTTTGTCGGCGGGCTTCGCATAGGCGGGGCCGCGCTCGGCGCCGTCCGCGGCCTTGGCGATCAGCAGCAGCTTCCCGTGATAAAGCGCGAGCCAGGCCTCCCATTGCGTATAGGAAATCGCGGCGCCGCATTTAAGCGCCTCGCCCAGCGGCGGCAGTTCTTTAGCAATATCAGGGTATTTCACGAGCAGCGCGGCTTGCTCGCGGGCGTCAGGGCAAGAGCCTTTCATGTCGCCGACGAGATGCACCACCGCGTCGCAATGGGCGATATAAACATCGAGCTTATCGAGCGTGTCGCCGCCGAGGTTCTTAAAATCCTCCTGGACCTTCACATGGACATTGTGCCGTTCGAGATCGGCGCGTAGCGCATCGCGATAGGGACGAAACTCGTCCGAAACCGTGGAGATTAAAACCGTCACCGACATTTTGGCGCTCGCGTAAAATCGTGGCGGCAATATTTCATGCTTGGGCGTGGGCGGCAAATCGCATAGGTTTCTTGGCGCAAATTCGCCTAAATGCGGGTCTATCCAGAAAAACCAGAGAACGAGGGGCGGCGTGAGGGCGAAATTCTTTATCATTCTGGTCGCGGCTTGCGCGGCTTTCGGCTGCGCGCCCGCGTTGGCGCAGGCCGTCGACGCGCCAAAAATTCAGCCCAAGAAAAATCCGAAGACCGCGAAAGTAAAACCCGCGCCGGCGCCAGTAACGGCCGCCCTGCCCTGCCCGCGCGCGAAGTGGAAGGACGATCCGGTTTGCTTTGGCGAGGGCGATTCTTCCGCGCTGCCGCTGCCCTCGGCGGGGTCGACGCCGGGCAAGGAGGGGGCAGCGCGATCCGGCGACGTGACGATCTCGCCCAAGATGAAGATCAATCAGGACTCGCCGCAGCCAACTTATGGAAATAATCCTAATGGGGACCTCGAAGAATTCGGGTTTTGGGCGTGATGAGGGTCGGAGCGGCCTGGATTGAGGGGCGCGAAGCGGCTTTTGGCGTCGCCAACGCCGATGTCGCCTAGCTGCGGCGGCCCCGTCCGGGGC
>JBAUVQ010000054.1:0-6643 GCA_049583305.1 Methylocystis sp. | reverse complement strand
CCGCCGCTCCACCGCCGGCCGAACACCCGCCGAAACCGCGGTCGGACTGACGCGCGGGGCGCCTGCCGCCACGCGCGCCCTCGCGATGGGTCACGACGCGCGGAGCGGCGGAAAAAGTCGATCACCGTATGAAAATGGCTCGGAAGGCGCCGCCTTCCGAGCCATGTATCTTCCACAGCGCCCCGGCGGCGACGCCACCGCGCCGCCGCGGAAGCAAGCCGATCAATACGAATAGTACATATCGTATTCCACCGGATGCGGGGTCATCTCAAACCGGTAGACGTCCTGGTACTTCAGCTCGATGTAGGATTCGATGAAGTCCGGGGTGAACACGCCGCCCGCGGTGAGGAAGGCGTGATCGGCCTTCAGGCTGTCGAGCGCTTCGCGCAAGGAGCCGCACACGGTCGGGATCGCCTTCAGTTCGGCCGGCGGCAGATCGTAGAGATCCTTGTCGGCCGGCGCGCCCGGATCGATCTTGTTCTGAATGCCGTCGAGGCCGGCCATCAGCATGGCCGCGAAGGCGAGATAGGGATTGGCGGTCGGATCGGGGAAGCGAACCTCGACGCGCTTCGCCTTGGGGCTGTTCACGAAGGGGATGCGGCACGACGCCGAGCGGTTGCGCGAGGAATAGGCGAGCAGCACCGGCGCCTCGAAGCCCGGGACCAGACGCTTGTAGGAGTTGGTCGACGGGTTGGTGAAGGCGTTGAGGGCCTTGGCGTGCTTGATGACGCCGCCGATGTACCACAGGCATTCCTGGCTGAGGCCGGCGTATTTGTCGCCCGCCATCACCGGCTTGCCGTCCTTCCAGATGGACTGATGCACATGCATGCCGGAGCCGTTGTCGCCATAGACGGGCTTGGGCATGAAGGTCGCGGTCTTGCCATAGGAATTGGCGACCTGATGGATGGCGTATTTATAGATTTGCAGATGATCGGCGACGGTGACCAGCGTCGCGAACTTCAGACCGAGTTCGTGCTGGGCCGAGGCGACCTCGTGATGGTGCTTTTCGACCTGGACGCCCATCGCGGCCATCGCCGCGAGCATCTCGCCGCGCATGTCCTGGGCGGAGTCGACCGGCGGCACCGGGAAATAGCCGCCCTTGGTGCGGACGCGGTGGCCGAGGTTGCCGCCCTCGTAAGCCGTCGAGGAATTGCTGGGAAGCTCCGAGCTGTCGACGGAGAAGCCGGTATTGTAGGGGTCGGCCGAGAAGCGCACGTCGTCGAACACGAAGAATTCGGCTTCCGGACCAAAGAAGGCGCTGTCGCCGATGCCGGTGGACTTCAAATATTCCTCGGCCTTGCGGGCGATGCCGCGGGGATCGCGGTTATAGCGGGCGCCCGTGGTCGGCTCGACGACATCGCACACCAGCACCAGCGTGGAGGCCGCGAAGAACGGGTCGAGCGTGGCGGTCGCGAAATCCGGCATCAGCAGCATGTCGGATTCGTTAATGGCCTTCCAGCCGGCGATCGAGGAGCCGTCGAACGCCACGCCCTCATTCAGCGCGTCGGCGTCGATGACCGATACGTCCAACGTGAGATGCTGCCACTTGCCGCGCGGATCGGTGAAGCGAAAGTCGACATACTTGATGTCGTTGTCCTTGATCTTCTTTACAACGTCATTCGCCGTGGTCATGTCCTTGAGCCCCTTGTTGATTAACTACTAAACGAGACTGTGTCCGATGGTGGAAGGCGTGATGGTCTTTTTCTAGCTGGCGCGGCCCGTCAGATCGCGTCCGCGCCGGTCTCGCCGGTGCGGATCCTGATCGCGCCCTCCACATTGGAGACGAAAATCTTGCCGTCCCCGATGCGACCGGTCTGCGCGGCCTTGCGAATGGCCTCGACGGCGCGCTCCACGGCGTCGTCCGCGAGGACGATCTCGATTTTCACCTTGGGCAGAAAATCGACGACATATTCGGCGCCGCGATAGAGTTCAGTATGACCCTTTTGGCGGCCAAAGCCCTTCGCCTCGGTGACGGTAATGCCCTGCAGTCCAGCCGCCTGCAGCGCCTCCTTCACCTCATCGAGCTTAAACGGCTTGATGATCGCCTCGATTTTTTTCATTCACCTTTCCCCGCGGATCAGTCTCGGCCCCTTTGCGCCGAGACGCCCCAGCGTAAGGAACCGCAGGGCTCATAGCATTTGGCGGAAATTTGCGCCACGGCTAAAATTCCGCTCAAATCCCTGCCCAACGCTTAGGCGCGGCGCCGCGAAAATGGGTTGCGCGCGCGCCGTTTCGTCCCGCGGCCGCCGACGAACGAAAGAAGCCCGCGCGCCATTTCTCGGCGCGCGCGGGCTTCTCGTCATGCTCTCGAAACGGCCGAAGCCGGCGCCTTAGACCGCTGGCACGGCGGCGATCGTCTTCAGAATCTGCGACGCGATCTGGTAGGGGTCGCCCTGCGAATTGGGACGGCGATCCTCCAGATAGCCCTTGTAGTCGCTGTTGACGAAGCTGTGCGGCATGCGAATGGACGCGCCGCGATCGGCGAGGCCATAGGAGAAGCTGTCGATCGACGCCGTTTCGTGCAATCCGGTCAGACGCAAATGATTGTCGGGACCATAGACGGCGATGTGGTCGGCCTTGGCCTTCTCGAACGCCGCCATCAGCTTCTCGAAATAATCCTTGCCGCCCTTTTCGCGCATGAAGGTCGTCGAGAAATTGGCGTGCATCCCCGAGCCGTTCCAGTCGCTGTCGCCGAGCGGCTTGCAATGATACTCGATGTCGACGCCGTATTTTTCGCCAAGGCGCTGAAGAATGTAGCGGGCGATCCACATTTCGTCGGCGGCCTTTTTCGAGCCCTTGCCGAAGATCTGGAACTCCCACTGGCCCTTGGCCACTTCGGCGTTGATGCCTTCATGGTTGATGCCCGCGTCGAGACAAAGATCGAGATGCTCCTCGACGATCTCGCGCGCGATGTCGCCGACATTCTTGTAGCCGACGCCGGTATAATAAGGACCCTGCGGCGCCGGAAAGCCGTGCTCGGGAAAGCCGAGCGGGCGGCCATCCTGGTAGAAGAAATATTCCTGCTCGAAGCCGAACCAGGCGCCGGGATCGTCGAGAATGGTCGCGCGCGCGTTGGAGGGATGCGGCGTGACGCCGTCCGGCATCATCACTTCGCACAAAACGAGGGCGCCGTTTTTGCGCGTGGAATCGGGGTAAACAGCCACCGGCTTGAGCACGCAATCCGAGTTGCTCCCCGCGGCCTGTTTGGTGGAGCTGCCGTCGAAGCTCCACAACGGCAATTGCTCGAGCTTCGGAAAGTCGCCGTATTCCTTGATCTGCGTTTTGCCTCGGAGGTTTGGCGCTGGTGTATAGCCATCGAGCCAGATGTACTCGAGCTTGTATTTCGCCATATGTTCAGACCTCCGGTCGTCGTTGATGGGTGAATGCCGCGCCGCCGCGAGTCCCCGCGAAAAACGCGCGCCTCCCATGCAGCGCGCGTGCCAAGCGCGACCTTCGCCCGTCAGCGCGGATCCACGACCACCGGCAAATCCTCCCGCGCACCCCATTCCGACCAGGAGCCGTCGTAGACCGCCGCCCCGCCGTGGCCGCTGGCCGCGAGCGCCAGAGCGACGATCGACGCGGTGAGCCCCGAGCCGCAACTGGCGATGACGGGGCGCTCGGGATCGATTCCGGCGGCGCGCAGTTCGCTCTCCAGCGCCGCCGCGTCCTTCAATCGGCCGCCGTCGATCAGCCGCCCGAACGGCAGGTTCACGGCGCCGGGCATGTGGCCCGAGCGCAGGCCAGGGCGCGGCTCGGGCGCGTGGCCCTTGAACCGCTCCGCCGAGCGCGCGTCGACGACCTGCGCGGATTCGGTCTCCAGCGCCCGCTTCACGTCGAAGGCCTCGGCCACGAGCGTATGATCGAGCCTCGCGGTGAAATGGACCTTTGGACGCGGCGTCTCGCGCTGCTGGAGCTTGCGTCCCTCCGCGACCCAACGCGGCAATCCGCCATCGAGAATCGCGGCGTCGTGACATCCGAATGCGCGCAATGTCCACCACAATCTCGGCGCGGAAAACAGGCCGAGGCTGTCGTAGATGACCGCCCGCATGCCGTCGCCGAGTCCAAGATCGCGCATCGCGGCGGAAAAGGCGATCGGGTCCGGCAGCATATGCGGCAGATCCGTCTTCTTGTCGGCGACCGCGTCGATGTCGAAAAACACGGCGCCGGGAATGTGGCCGGCGAGATATTCCGCGCGCGCGTCGCGTCCCGCCGCGGGCATGTGCCAGGAGGCGTCGAAAATGACGAGATCGGGCGCGTCGAGATGCTCGGCGAGCCATTGCGTCGAGACGAATAGTTTCTCGGGATCGATGATCTGATGCGGCATTGCACTCCCCTTGAAACCCGCCGCGAATCTTCGAGCGCGCGCTTCCGATGACATTCGAGCCGCGGCTATTGCTTCCTGGCGGGTTGTCGGCACAATAACCAGATTCGATTCCATCTGTCGAAGCCGACACGCATCCTCAGGACCCCGATGTTAGAGATTCCCGGCAAGGCCTGCGGTTCCTGCTCCTTTTGTTGCAAGGTGCTGGAAATCGACGAACTTAAAAAGACGGCGGGCGTTTTGTGCGGACATTGCGCGCAAGCCGGCGGCTGTACCGTTTATGCGACGCGCCCCCAGGTCTGCCGCGACTATCACTGCGACTGGAAGGAGGATCGGGGCTTGTCGGCGCAGTTTCGGCCCGACCGGGTGGGCACGCTGCTGATGGAAGATCCGGATAGCGACGAATATCATGCGGTTTGCGACCCGGAAAAGCCCTTTTCCTGGCGCAATCCGCTTATATTCAAACATCTTGTCAGTCTGGCGAAGGAAGGCCGCGTCGTCGTCGCAAAGGCGGGTTTGCGCGCTTGGCGAATCTTCGCGGATGGTCGTTCGCAAGAGTGGGCGTGATCGACGCAAATCGCGAGTCCACCGGGCTCCGACGGTCGTCATGGAGCCGAGAGTCGGCGTGGCGCGACGATCGTGAATATGATAGGCCGCGAGCTCAAGACTGGATGCGGATTTGATTCGAGCCCACATGACCGATTTCGAACGCCACCCTCCTCTATGCGCCCGCCTCGCGGCGGCGGGTTGCGCGCTGGCGTTTTTGTCGTCGACGCCGGCGGCGGCGGAAACTCTCAAGGCGCATTACGCGCTCAGTCTGTTGGGCATTTCCTTCGGCAGCGCCTTCGCCTCCGGCGATATCGAGCCGCAAAATTATCGCCTCGACATCGCGATGAAAACGACGGGCCTGGCCAATCTCGTCAACAATACGAAAGGCGCGGCCACGGCGACCGGAAAGCTCGCCGCCGAAGGGCCGTCTCCGGCCACTTTCGCCAACACGCTCGCCAACTCATACGAGACGCGGACCGTGCGCATGTCGCTGGGCGGCAACGCCGTCCATGCGCTCGAAGTGAAGCCCGAGCCCTGGGACGCGGCGCAACGCCTTCCGGTGAACGCGGAGCACAAGCAACACATCACCGATCCAGTGAGCGCGTTGATCATGAGCGTTCCCGCCGGAGAACCGCTGGTCGGCCCCTCCGCCTGCAATCGGAACATTCACGTGTTCGACGGCGTGACGCGGTTCGACGTTCAGTTGAAATACGTCGAGACCAGGACCGCGAAAGCCAAGGGCTACGTGGGGCCGGTGTCGGTCTGCACGGCGCATTACACGCCGATCGCCGGTCATCGCCCGGATAGCACCGTGACGAAATACATGGCCGAGAATCAGGAGATGAGCGTGTGGCTCGCGCCGCTTCCCGAGGCGCATGTCGTGGCCCCGCTGCGCATCGACATCAGGACTTCGGCCGGCATGTTGTCGATCGACGCGGTGGAATTCAACCTCGCCAAGCGCTAGGATTCCCGAACGCTCGGCGGGCGCCGCTCGGTTAGTTGAACGGAACCTCGCGTGTCTTCTTGCGGCTCATGCGATCCGATTCATACTCCAGATAACGCATCTCCAGCGGCTCCGCCGATTGTTGCGCCGACTGCCGCAGACAGAACGACGGCTTCGGATGGAAACCGCCGTCTGGCGCCTCGAAGCAGTCGGTGAATCGCGTTTCGCATTGGATCGAATTGTCGAGACGCGGCGTCGCGCGCACGGCCGACGCTCGCGCTTTCTCAACCGCGGTCTTGCACGTCGTCGCGTCGAACCCCCAGCTCGCGCATTCGCCTTGCGTGGACATGATTTTGCCGCCCCCGCCGCAAGCGGGCGCGCGGCGCGTGGCGACGAAGGCGCTCAAACCCGCCACCGCGAGAACAGCAGCGAATATGAATTTTTTTGACGGCGTCCGGCCCATCGATGCTGATCCTCCAAAATGCCGAACGCGCCGGCGCCACTGGCGGCGAAGATAAGGCTCGGTCTCGCGCGACCGCAAGCGCAAACTGCGCCGAACGTGCCGCGAAGCCAAAGATCGTTGCGGTTTGAGTCGCTTGACAACGAAGATGGGTTACAATAGTTCCGAGAGCGACTGCTAATCGGAACCGCGGACGCGAGCCGTGGAGTAATATGGCTCATTCCCGAATGGAACGGAGCCGAAGGCGAATATGCAGGAGTGTTCCTGTCTCTTCGAGGGACAGCCGGTGTCGGGCAGTGACGCGGCGGGAACCAAGAGGCAATACGATCCACTTAACCGCAGATCGTAAGACTATATGTTGCTCCAGAGG
>JBAUVQ010000053.1:0-7960 GCA_049583305.1 Methylocystis sp. | reverse complement strand
GCTGGAAATCCGCATCCTGCGCAACGTCGGGCAAACGGACGACAACGAGAATCTCGAAGCCAACACCGAGATTTATGTCGCCCCCAAGAAGTATAAGAGCGGCACGCTGAATTTCGAATATAACTTCCAGAAGAATGGCAATTTCATCGGTTTGGTGAAGGCCCGCAGCGACGACGGCACGAAGGAATACGTCTCGCGCTTTCCTTTCGCGGTCGGCCAAACGGCCAGTAAGGACATTATGACCGGCCTTGTCTTGGGCCTTGCTGGCCTCGTCGGTTTCGGCCTCTATTACAAACACGCCTTCATCGACAAGAAGAAGTCCCAGACGCCCAAGGCGTGACGGGAAGCCGTTAATCCAACTCGACAATATGGCCGTCGCGCAAAGTCACGCGGCGGTCCATCTGCTTGGCGAGTTCGAGATTATGCGTCGCGACGAGCGCCGCGAGACCGCTTCCGCGCGCGAGTTCCATCAGCGTGGCGAACACATGCTCCGCCGTGCGCGGGTCGAGATTCCCGGTCGGCTCGTCCGCGAGCAGCAGAGCCGGCGCGTTGGCGACCGCGCGGGCGATGGCCACACGCTGCTGTTCACCGCCGGAGAGTTCCCCTGGCCGATGCGACGCGCGCGGTCCGAGGCGTAGATAATCCAGCAATTCCATCGCCCGCCGTCTCGCCTCTCCCCGATCAAGGCCGTTGATCGTCTGGGGCAACGCCACGTTTTCGAGCGCCGTGAACTCCGGCAGCAAATGATGGAACTGGTAGACGAAGCCGATCGAATTGCGCCGCAGCCTGGTGCGCGCGTCGTCGCTCATCGTCGATGTCGCCGCGCCGTTGATCTTGACCTCGCCGGCGTCGGGTCGCTCCAACAGGCCGGCGACATGCAGCAACGTTGATTTTCCAGCCCCCGAAGGCGCGATCAGCGCCACGGTCTGACCGGGAACCAGCGCGAAATCCACTTCGACGAGAATGTCGAGCCGCGCGTCGCCTTCGCGGTAATGCCGGGAAACGCCAACAAGTTCGAGGACGGGCTCGCTCATGCGTCACTCGCTCCGAAGGGCTTGAATGGGATCGAGCGAGGCGGCTTTCCACGCCGGATAGATCGAGGCCAGAATCGCCAGCGTCATCGTCATGCCGACGACCACCGCCACCTCCCGCGGTTCGACGATCGAGGGCAGTCGCGACAAAAAATACAATTCCGCCGGAAAGATATTGGTGTGCAGCAGCTGATTGAGCAACACGCGGATCGCGTCGAGATTCTTGGCCAGTAAGAGGCCAAGCAGGAAGCCGAGCAGCGCGCCCGCCGAGCCGATCAATGTTCCGATAATGAGAAAGATGCGCAAGATCGCCCCTCGCGTCGCGCCTATCGTGCGCAGAATCGCGATATCGCGCGTTTTGTCCTTCACCAGCATGGTGAGGCCCGAGATGATGTTGAAGGCCGCGACGATGACGATCAGCGTTAGTATCAGGAACAGGATGTTCTTTTCGACCTGCAATGTGTCGAAAAACGTTTTGTTGCGCTGGCGCCAATCGGTGATGATCAGGGGGCGCGAAATCGCCTTGTCCATCGCGAGGCGAAAAGCGTCCATCTGCTCGGGATCGTCGACGAAGGCCTCGATCACCGTGACTTCGTTCTCCCGATTGAAGAACGCCTGCGCCTCGGCCAGCGGCATATAGACGAAGAGGTTGTCGAATTCCGACATACCAATCTGGAAGATCGCGACGACGGGATAGGTCTTTATGCGCGGCGTGACGCCGAACGGCGTCTGGGCGCCTTTCGCGATCAGCAGACTCACCTTGTCGCCGATGCGCACGCCGAGCGTATCGGCCAGACGTTGGCCTATGGCGACGCCCCCCGCGTCGTCAAAGCCCATGAAGCTCCCCTCGCGCAGATTGCCGGCGACGCCGGGGAGGCTCGCGAGATCCTTCCCGCGCACGCCGCGGGCGAGCACGCCAGCCTGACCGAATTGCGACGAGATTCCCGCCGCCCCTTCGACCATCGGCACGGCGGCCTTGACGCCCTTGACCTTGGTCATCTTGGCGGCGACATCCTCCCAATCGCTGAATGGCGTTTCCAGCGCCTGCACGAAGGCGTGACCGTTGACGCCGAGAATTTTGTCCATCAGTTCGTGATGAAACCCGTTCATCACCGACATCACGACGATTAACGTGGCGACGCCGAGCGCGATCCCCAAAAAGGAGAACAGCGCGATGACCGACACGCCGCCGTCGACTCGCCGAGCGCGCAAATAACGAGCCGCGACACTCCATTCGAAGGGCGCGAACATCGGAGTGTCGCCGCTCGGCGCCGGCGAGGACTGACTCATCTCGAATTCCCTTTCCGCGGCGCGGTCCAAGCTTCCTTCGGCGTCTCGCGCGGAGCGGCGAGAAAACGGCGGAAGAGGCGCATGGGGTTCTCCGGTGAAACGAATCGGCGGGTGCGCGGGGCGCGCCAGTCAAAGGCGCCTAGGCACAAAACACAAGAGAGGGAGCGGAAAGTGGGCGCGGAAACCCTTCGCCAAGCGTCCTAAATCCCCATCGAAGCGGAAGAGAATTCGCTCCCCCTACACTTTGCCGCAAATTCGTGGTCGAACGGCGTCATGACCGACTCCAGACAGTCCACTCCCGAGCTTTCCGTCGTCGTGCCTGTGTTCAACGAGACGGGCAATCTGCGCCCGCTGACGGAGCGACTGACGCCCGTGCTGGAGGAGCTCGGCCTCTCCTTCGAGGTCGTATTGATCGATGACGGCTCGAGCGACGAAACTCTGCAAATCCTGCGCGAACTTAACGCCGCCGACCCGCGCTTTTCCGCGCTGTCCTTTTCGCGCAATTTCGGCAAGGAGATCGCCATCGCCGCCGGGCTCGACGCGGCGCGCGGGAGGGCCGTCGTCGTCATGGACGCCGATCTCCAGCATCCGCCGGAAGTCATTCCGCAATTCGTCGAGAAATGGCGCGAGGGCTATCAAAACGTCTATGGCCGGCGCGTCGATCGCGCCACCGACCCCAAGCTGCGGACGGTTTTCACGCGGCTGTTCTATCGGCTGATCGGCCATTTTGGCGATGTCGCGCTGCCGGAGGGCGCTGGCGATTTTCGCCTACTTGACCGCCAGGCGGTCGACGCGCTGCTGACAATGCGCGAGCGCGCGCGCTTCAACAAGGGATTGTTCGCCTGGATCGGCTTCAAGACGATCGGTGTGCCCTTCGTCGTGGAGAGGCGCGCCTTTGGGGTTTCGACATTCAATTTCGCGCGGCTGGTGAGCTTCGCGCTCGACGGACTGATGTCCTTCTCGTCGATTCCGCTAAAAATTTGGACCTATGTCGGGCTGGCGATTTCCGGCGGCGCCCTGACGATGGCTGCGTGGTTTCTCATAAAGACCATGATTTACGGCGTCGACGTGCCGGGCTACGCCTCGCTGATGGTGTCGATCGCCTTTTTCTCCGGCGTGCAACTGCTGTCGCTCGGCGTGATCGGCGAGTATATCGCGCGGATATTCGCCGAGGTGAAGGGCCGCCCGCTTTATCTCGTCGCCGAGCGGATCGGCGGGGAGCCTCCAACAAAGGGTTAACGCAAGCTTGTTAAAAGCGGCGCGATGATTCGCAATCTGCTCTCGGTCGGCGGCTTCACCCTGCTTTCGCGGGTGGCCGGCTTTTTGACCACGATGGTTCAGTCGGCGACGATGGGGGCCGGCGAGGTCTCCGACGCCTTTTTCATCGCGCAGCGCCTGCCAAACAGCTTTCGGAGCATTTTCGGTGAAGGCGCCTTCAACGCCGCCTATATTCCCTGTTATTCGCAAGCGCTTGAACAGGAGGGCGCGGGCTCCGCCAAGAATTTCGCCTCGCAGGTGTTCACGCTGTTGCTGGTTTCGCAGCTCGCGCTTTTGCTGCTGGCCTGGATCTTCACGCCGCAATTCGTGTCGCTGATGGCGCCAGGCCTCGGCGACCGCCCCGACAAATTCGCGCTGGCGGTCACGCTGACGCGCATCACCTTTCCATACCTTATGTTCATGGTGCTGTTCACTTTGCACCAGGGCACGCTCAATACGCATGGCCATTTCGCGCTGGCGGCCTTCGCGCCGGTGCTGATGAATATTTGCGTGATCGCGGCGATGGTCATCGCGTTCTTCTTTCCCACCGCGAGCGGCGTTCGTTCCATCGGCGTCGCCGCGAGTTGGGGCTTCGTCGTCTCCGGCGCGCTGCAACTCGGGCTGTTGATGCGCTCAGCGCATCGGCTCGGCCTGTTGGAGCGTCTCGCGCGCGTGCGCTGGGAACGAGTCAAGGAATTTTTCAAGCGCCTTGGACCAGCGGTGATCGGTTCGGCCAGCGGGTCGATCGCCGTCTTCGCCGATACGATTCTCTCCTCGATGTTGCCGGACGGCGGCGTCTCGGCGATTTCTTACGCCGAGCGGTTGTATCAACTGCCGAATGGCTTGATTGGCGTCGCGGCGGGCACGGTTCTATTGCCCGAGATGAGCCGACTTCTTTCCGCCAACGACGAGGCCGGCGCGCTCGACGCCCAAAATCGCGCCATGGCGCTCACGATCGCGGCGGCGGCGCCCTTTATTGTCGCGTTCATGACCATTCCCGAACTCGTCGTCGGCGGCCTGTTCATGCACGGGAAGTTCACGCTGGTGGACACTTACGCCTCCGCCGACGTGCTGTCCGCCTATGGCGCGGGCCTGCTGGCGCTGGTGCTGGTCGCGTCGGCGCGGGCGAGTTTTCAGGCGCGCGGCGACACCAAAACGCCGATGACGATCGCGCTGGCGGCCCTGAGCGTGAATGTCCTGTTGAAAGTCGCTTTGTTCAAGCCGCTCGGGGCGGTCGGCCTGGCGACGGCGACCTCGGTCGGCCTTTGGATCAATCTCGCCGCGCTGGTCGGAATCGCCATGTCGAGAGGCTCGCTGCGTTTTGACACGCAATTTGGAAGAGTGCTGGCGGCGAGCGGCGTCGCCGCGCTTTTGCTGACCCTCGTGGCGATGCTGGGCCGCGCGCCCGCCCTGGCCATCGGCGCGCATTTCGGCGCGCTCGCCAACCTCGTCGCGCTGCTCGCGCTCGGGACTGTCGGCGCGGTCGTTTATGGCGCCGCGCTGGTTGGCGCGTTGCGCGTCATGGGGATCAGCCTGAGAAGTCTGCGCGGCGCGCGCGGACGACTGAAGTAACTCCGGCTTCAAAAATAATCCTTGGAAAGCCGGCGGCCGCCGCGGCGAGGGTTACGGGGCTCCGTCGGGTCGAAGGTCGCGACGGCCCCTCGAATCGCCCGCTTCAGGGGCGACGAGGGGGCCGCGGACGCGTCGCCAACAATCCATCAATGATGGTGCAGCCCGGCGGCGTAAGCGACGATCTTGCCGGCGAACAGAATCGCGAGAACCAGAGAACCGTAGCGCATGATCGAAAGGATCGCGTAGTATTGATCGGGTCTTAGCATTTAGATCTCCTCGAATAGCGTGACGGGCGCCGTCGCCCAGGTCACGAGGCGCCGATCCGCGATCGCGCCTAATTGATGCGCGGAGCAATGCAATGCGGTTGCCATTTCGCACAAGCTTGAGCGGCTGCGATTATTTGTCGCAATAAAGGATGAGATGCGCGACACCGGGCGATGCGCGTTATGCGGCATTGTGTCACTGGAATATACGAAGCGGCCGAAGGTCGCGCGTAACCGTCTAGCTAGCGCAACTGCGCGACGCCGCTTGGACGCGCCGCGTCCGCGGCGTGAGCATGCTGCGCGACCGCCACCGAGACGCCGGCCTCGCCGCCAGCCGCGGCGATGGCTTCCGGCGTGTTTGAGAGGAAGGCCGCGATTTCCTCGGCGCCGCGGTCGGCGAACAACGCTAGAGCCCTGTCGTCCACGGCTTCCCAAGGTTCGGAGGCGGGCCCGACGCCGGCTTCGTCGGTGAGCCGCTGCACACGTCGACCCTGGCGGTCGAATACGTCCAGGACATATGCGAGCCGCGTCGCGCCTTGCGCCGGCGAAGCCGTCAAATAAGCGCGCAAACGATATTGCGCGGTTTCGGGGGTGGCGAGAGCTATGTCTCGCGCCTGCGCGGCCTGGGTGAACCGCTGCATGAAGCGCGCCCCCAACGCGTCAGGCGGCCCCTCTATGCTCGAGAAGGCGAGGCTCGCCCCGCGCGGGCTCACGCCCGGCCGCGCGGCGAAGCTCCCGGCGCGAGCCGGCGCGCTCGCCTGCCGAGCGCCGAGGTCGACCGCCGTGTCGAGGCAGCCGCCAAGCAAAAGAGCGCCGCAAACGAGAGCGCATCCGCGCGGCCAAAAAAACGGAGTCGTCGCTCGCTCGCCCATCCAGTTCCGTCTCCTCGCGCCCATGCTTAATGCAAAGCTAACAATGATGAAGCCCAAGGTCTAGCGGTTGCGGCGCGGACGCCAAACCGATCCCCGCATTTCGCGCAAACGGACATGGCGCGAACTTCTTTCGACTTGCTCGCATACGGCGAACCGCCAAGCGCCGCGGAGAATAAGGTGGCGACGCCGTTCATATTCCGTTAACCATTAAAGGTCTTGTTAAGCACAGGCGACGATTGCATAAATGCAACAGGCTTTATCAACGTCGAATCAAGGTTTCCAGAACCTTCGCTTAACCATGCGTGGCTAGGACTGCCCCAGGGGTTGATCCATCATCCGTCACAGGAGTTCACATAATGCAGCTTTCTCAGGGCCTGCGCGCCGCGAAATTCGCCGCCGCGATCGTGGCCGCGCTGGCGATTACCGGCTGCGCCAAGAACGCGGCGGATGAAGCCGCCGGCGGCGCCAACCAATTCGGCTCCGGCTATGGACGCGGCGGCGCCGCTTCTCCCGGCAGCGCGCAGGATTTCGTGGTGAACATCGGCGACCGCGTGTTCTTCGAGACCGACTCCACCGAACTCACCTCCACCGCCCAATCGACGCTCGACAAGCAGTCCGAGTGGCTAAACCGCTATTCGCGCTATGCCTTCACGGTCGAAGGCCACGCCGACGAGCGCGGCACGCGCGAATATAACTTCGCGCTGGGCGCCCGCCGCGCCGAGGTCACCAAGAATTATCTCGTCGCGCATGGCGTCGCCGCCTCGCGCATCCACACAACCAGCTTTGGCAAGGAGCGTCCGGTCGCGGTTTGCGACGACATCTCCTGCTGGTCGCAGAACCGTCGCGCGGTGATCGTGCTGAAAGGCGGAAATTCCTAAACTCAAGCCGGAGACGAGCGAGCCGGGGCCTTAACCATGCGAGGCGCCGCGTCGCGGAGTCCGTGGTCGGGAGCGACGCCCCTCTTGCATCTCTTTCGCCATTGCGGCATTGAGAGCGGGTGCGCCGAGGGATGGCCCGCGGACGTGTCCTTCGGGATGCCGACCAACCGTCCCCATCGCGCCCCATAGGAGTGTAGCTCAATTGGTAGAGCACCGGTCTCCAAAACCGGGGGTCGCAGGTTCGAGCCCTGCCACTCCTGCCATCGCGGCGGGAAATATTAGAATATGCGGGTGATCGGGCTCGCCGGATGGAGCGGGTCCGGCAAGACCACCCTGCTCGCGGGGCTCATTCCCCTGCTCACCGGAATGGGCCTGCGCGTTTCGACGATCAAACACGCTCACCACGCCTTCGACGTGGATAAGCCCGGCAAGGATTCCTGGACGCATCGGCAGGCCGGAGCCGCGGAAGTTCTGGTCGTCTCCGACGCGAGATGGGCGCTCATGCACGAGCTGCGCGGGGCGCCCGAGCCTTCGCTGTCGCAACTTCTTGGCAAGCTGTCTCCCTGCGACCTCGTTGTCGTGGAGGGCTTCAAGCGCGAGCCGATCCCGAAGATCGAGGTTTGGCGCGCCGCGGTCGGAAAGCCGCTCCTCCATCCCGACGATCCCGATATTGTGCTGATGGCGTCGGACGACTCGTCTCCGCTGGCCCGCGTGCCCGTTTTGCCGCTTCACGACCTTCCGGCGTTGGCGACGGCGCTGCTGGCCGCGGCGCGACCGGTCGGCGCGTCCGGCTGAGC
>JBAUVQ010000052.1:0-17359 GCA_049583305.1 Methylocystis sp. | reverse complement strand
GACCTCCGCTACCACCGATCCCCCCTGAAATTTAGCCTGTGGAAACACCTCGCCGCCTTTAACGCAGGCGGCCGCCTTTTACCTCGACTTCGAATCCGTTCGTTGACATTGTGGTATGAACCTATCGATGTGAGCAGGGCGCTGCGGCTGCAGACAAGCGCCCGGGATCACGAGGCATCCTTCCCAACTGTAGTTGCCTCATTTAAGGCCGGGGGCCAACAATGAGGCGATTTCCTCGCATGTCCGTGTCGCTGCGAGTTTGAGCGCCTCGTCGATGTGGACATACCCCTGGGTGACGCCTCTGGCGGCGTGGCCGAGGAGTGCGGCGATCGTTAGCTCGGAAAAGCCCAGGTCGCCGGCGACGCTGCCAAAGGTATGGCGAAGCGTGTGGGGTGTGACCCCCTCGATCTTCGCGGCCGCGCATAGCCGAGCGAGGCAACTCTTCGCCGCTGTGAAATGGCCGTCTCCGACATCGGACGGAAAGACATAGGGGCACTTATTGCGCGCTTGTTGGCCGGCCGCGAGCTGGGCAGCTGCCGGTCCGATCGCACGCACTTGGCCGTCGCTTTTTGTATCGGGGAAATGGACGTAGCCCTGATCCGCGTGCAGCCAGTCTCGCTTCAGCCCCTGGGCCTCGGAAATCCGAAAACCTGTCAGAAGCATGAAGCGCACGACGGCCAGCGCAATCGGGTGCTCACCGTTCCGTACGCCGACGCGTATCGCCTCGCCGAGCTTTCGGATCTCGGCGACGCTCAGGCGGCGCTCCTTCTTTTTTCCGGCCAGCTTGCGTACGCCACCGGCCGGATTGGCGGCGATGATGTCCAGGCGCACGGCATGCGCGAAGAGGCTTTGCAGCGTGGAGACCGTGCGTGCGGCAACACCGCCGCCGCCAGTGGTTGCGCCGCCGCGGCCAGCACTACGTGGCTTCGCCGTCTTCCCGGCCGCGATGTCCGCCTGCATGCCCTCGATATCCGCGAGCTTCAGCGCGCGGACCTGCCGGCGCCCGAGCAGCGGCTTGATGTGGGTTTCGATGCGGCTGCGGTCCATGGCGAGGGTGGATGCCTTGATCGGGCGGTTGCGTCGCCCAAGGATGCGGCCGGCCTCAGCTTCCGTCAGATACCAGCCGCATAGCTCCGCGACGGTGATTGCTTCCCGCGAGCCGGAGTTCTCCTCGGCGGGGTCCGCGCCGCCAGCGACGGCGCCAAGTTTGATTTTGGCCTGGTCGCGCGCTTGCTCGACCGTCAGCACGCCATAACGCCCGACGACGATACGTCGGCTGCGGCCCTCCGCGTTTCGATACTGGAGGATGAATGTCTTCAGACCGGACGGGATAGTGCGGACGCCGAATCCCCGCAACTCCCTATCCCAAAGGAAAGCTTGCCCCTTTTCAGGAGGCGCGAGCGCATCGACGGCCCGTTTCGTCAGCTTGCTCATGGTCAGCTCGCCATCTGCTCGTATTCTGCTTACACTACCACGCCAGGTGCAGAATGTAAGCACTCTGTAAGCAGATGGAATAGCAAAGTGGGCGGTGGACGGATACGATTGAGGGCCGTCTGATATAAATACACACAATATCTCAATATATTATCGTAGTGTAGCGGGTGGTGGGATAGCCTGGCGTAGCCAGATAATGACCTTGCCAAGGTTGGGGTCGAGGGTTCGAATCCCTTCGCCCGCTCCAGTTTCCCCACGGCCACAAACAGCGGCGGCCTCGCTCGGCGATGGCCATTCCCGCGCGGGAGGCCTAACGGCCATTCTCCCCGCGAAATGTGATCAGCCGCGCAACGCCGACAAGCTCCGTTGTTCGCATGTTTCTCATGCTCGCCGCATGATAAAAGTTCCGCGGCGGGTCACTTTCGATACGGAACTGTTTTCCAGCGGCGAGACATGGCGACGTGTCGCCCCTCCCGTCGCTTCCGCCACGACCAAGGCGCGATCACCGGACTCCCTCCCCGAGGCGCGCGCCGCGCGGGCCCGCCACGCCGTGGCTGAGACCGAGTAATAAATCGCGTCGCGAACCACGCTTCAAGGTTCTAGACAAGCCGCGTCGCGTCTATTCTCGAAACGTCGATTCGACGACATTCCGGCAATGGACGCGGTGCGGAACGTTTAAAAATGCTTGGTTCGTTTCAATGGGAGTCCTATCGCGAGGCGTTGCTGTTTCTGGCGACCGCCAGCGTCGTCGTGCCTTTGTTTCACCGGTTGCGGGTCAGCCCGGTGCTGGGATTTTTGCTCGCCGGCGCGTGCCTCGGCCCTTTCGGACTGGGGCGTCTCGCTCAAAAATATTCGTTTTTGGCGCCGCTGGCCATTTCCGACGTCGATAGGGTCGGGCGCGTCGCGGAATTTGGCCTTGTCTTTCTGCTGTTCATGATCGGCCTGGAGCTGTCGTGGGAGCGCCTCGTCCGCATGCGCCGCTTGGCCTTCGGCCTTGGCCTCGCGCAAGTGCTGGTCTCCGGCGCGGCGTTGGCGGCGGTTGGCCATTTCTGGTTTCGCCTCGATCTCGCGCCGGCGATCCTGATGGGAGCGGCCCTGGCGATGTCGTCGACCGCGATCGTCATCGCGGTGCTGGCGGAGACCCGCCATCTCAACAAGACGCCAGGACGCGCCGCCTTCGCGGTTCTGCTGTTGCAGGATCTCACCGTGGCGCCGCTGCTGTTTTTCGTCACCGTGCTGGCGGGCGCCAAGACCGGTCTCTCGGGCGTCGCGATTTTCTGGACTTTCCTGCCGGCGCTGGCCGTGCTCGGCGCTCTGATTCTGGGTGGACGACTGCTGCTGCGGCCGCTGTTCCGTTTGGTCGCCGCGGCGCAATCCACGGAATTATTCATGGCCGCCTGCCTTCTGGTGGTGGTCGGCTCCGGCGTCGCCAGCGCGGCGGCGGGGTTTTCCATGGGACTGGGGGCGTTCATCGCTGGGCTACTGCTCGCGGAAACCGAGTTCCGCCGCGAGATCGAGATCACCATCGAACCCTTCAAAGGCCTGTTGCTCGGCCTGTTCTTCGTCTCGATCGGGGCCGGGCTCGACATTGGCGTGATCCTGCGCGATCCCGTCCCGATCGCGCTGCACGCCGGCGGGCTCGTCGCGCTGAAGTCACTAATGATTTTCGCCTTGGCGCGCGCCTTTGGCTTGCCGGGCGCGGTCGCCGGCGAAATCGCCCTTTTGCTCGCGCCGGGCGGAGAATTCGCATTCGTATTGCTCACCTCGGCGATCGCGGCCGGCGTGCTCCCCGGCGGCCAGGGCGCCGACGCGATGGTGGTGGTGACCCTGTCCATGTTCGCGATCCCCGCGCTCGGGCGGCTCGGCGCGCGTTTCGCGAGAGAAAAGACGCCGGCCGAACTCCAGGCCGAATTCGCGCACCTCGCGCCGGAGGGCGACGTGGCGTTGGACCGCGTCGTCATCGTCGGTTATGGCCGCGTCGGCGCGCTGGTGGGCGACATGCTCAGGCGTCACGACATTCCCTTCGTCGCCATCGACGACGCGGTGGAGATTGTCGCGGCGCGACGCGACGAGGGCGTCGACATCTATTGGGGTAGCGCCGCGCGGCGCGAATTTTTGCTGGCTTGCGGCGTCGCTCAGGCGCGCGCGCTGGTCGTGACGGTGCAAAATCCGCGGGCCACGGAGAGGATCGTGCGTCTCGCGCATGAAATTCGCGCCGACATGAGCATTGTCGCCCGGGCGCGCGACGCGGCCCACGCGACCAGCCTGTACGAAGCCGGCGCCAGCGACGCGATACCCGAAACAATCGAGGCGAGCCTGCAACTGGCGGAAACCGTGCTTGTCGAGATCGGCGTGCCGATGGGATTCGTCATCGCCTCGATCCACGAAAAGCGCGACGAATACCGCGAACTCCTGAAGCCGAAATCGGAGACAGCGCGCCAGCGTCAATCGGCGCGCGCCGAGCGGCGAGGAAGAGCGATGGCGCGCCGCCGAATGGTCTCGCCCGGGGACGCGGGCGGCGGAAAGGCCTCCACGGACGAGGACACACCCGAATGATACGACGAGCGAACGAGTC
Organism: Methylocystis sp.; assembly: GCA_049583305.1. GTDB lineage: Bacteria > Pseudomonadota > Alphaproteobacteria > Rhizobiales > Beijerinckiaceae > Methylocystis. The sequence goes on along the minus strand of JBAUVQ010000052.1, from coordinate 13,350 downwards.
TCGGGAGCGGGCGAGTCGATCCGAGCCGACCGACGCCGCCATCGACGCGGCGGTCGCCAGCGATCCCGATTGGGCCGACATCGAGCTTATCGACTGGAGCACGGCCGAAGTGGTCGTGCCGCCAAGGAAGCAGGCGATCTCCATTCGTCTCGACGAAGACCTGATCGGCTTCTTTAGAGTGTTTTCGAGCGAAGTGGGAACCGGTTTGCGTGAAGAAAACACGATAAAACAAGGAGTTTAGAGTGCTTCCGTTTCAACTTGAAACGGAAGCACTCTAAAGGCCGACGCCGACGCGCCTGTCGTTCGCGCGCAGCATGTTGCGGTAGCGCGCCAGCGCCCACAGTGGGAAGAATTTCCCATAGCCGTGATAGCGCAGATAGAAGACGCGCGGGAAGCCGGTGGCGGTGTAGCGCGCCTCGTCCCATAGCCCATGCTCGCCTTGCGTCTTCTGCAAGAAAGACACGCCGCGCTTGAGCGCCAGATTGTCCACTTCGCCCGCGGCCATCAGGGCGAGCGCGGCCCATGCGGTCTGCGACGCCGTTGATGGCGCGGGCTCGTAGCCGCGATAATCCAGTTTGTAGCTGGAAAGGTCTTCGCCCCAGCCGCCATCGGGATTCTGGATCGAGACCAGCCAGGCGGCGGCGCGCCGGAAGGCGTCGTGATCGTGCGGCAGTCCCGCGGCGTTCAAGGCGCAAAGCGTAGACCAGGCGCCGTAAATGTAATTCGCGCCCCAACGGCCGAACCAGCTGCCGTCGGCCATCTGTTCGGCGAGTAGATAATCGACGCCGCGCGCCAGTCGCTCGCTCGACTCCAGCTTATCGCCAAGTTGCGCCAGCATGGACACGCAACGCGCCGATACGTCCGCGGTCGGCGGATCGAGCAGCGCGCCATGATCGGCGAAGGGAATGTGGTTGAGGTGATAATGGCAATTGTCGGCGTCGAAGGCGCCCCACCCGCCATTCTTGCTCTGCAGCCCTTCGACCCATTCACGAGCCCGAGCGATGCGGTCGACATACGGCGTTTCACCGGTTTCACGTGAAAAACGGTCCATCGCGGTGACGACAACGGCGGTGTCGTCGACATCGGGATAATGGGGATTGGCGTATTGGAACGCCCAGCCGCCCGGCGCGACATCGGGCCGCGCGGCCGCCCAGTCGCCCTTTACATCGAGAATCTGCAACGGCGCCAGCCAGTCGAGCGCCTTTTTCACCCGCGCGCGGGCTTCGTCCCCACCCGCCTCCAGCAGGGCGTGCGCGACGAGCGAAGTGTCCCAGACCGGCGAGACGCAGGGCTGGCAATAGGCCTCATCCCCGTGAACGACGAGCAGTCGCTCGATCGATTCTCGCGCCGACTTTACACGCTCGTCGCTCGCGGGAACGCCGAGCACGTCGTACATCAGCAGGCTATTGACCATGGCCGGAAAGATCGCGCCGAGCCCGTCGACGCCGTTGAGCCGTTCGGTCGTCCAGCTTTCCGCCAACGCGATCGAGCGTTCGCGAGTCGACTTGGGGAAAAAGGGCTCGACGACATGCAGCAATTTGTCGACGGCGCCGAAAATCGCGGTCCACGGAAAAGTCTGATGTTCGCCCTTCGGCCATTGCCGCACCTCATCGGGCGGCGTCACGAATAGTTCGCCGATATGCACGCCGAGCCGATTTTTCGCGCGCGGCCGCTTCGCCATCAACACCAGCAAGGGCACGAGAACCGTGCGCGCCCAATAGGACACCTTGTCGAGATGGAAAGGGAACCATTTGGGCAGCAGCATGATCTCGACCGGCATCACCGGCACGCCGCGCCACGGAATTTCGCCATACAACGCCAGGAGAGCGCGGGTGAATACGTTGGACTGGGCGGCGCCGCCATGCGCTAAAATGGCCGCCCGCGCGCGCGCCATGTGCGGAGCGTCGACGCTATCGCCGATCATTTTCAGCGCGAAATAGGCCTTGACGCTGGCGCTGATGTTGAACGCGCCGTCCTGGAACAGCGGCCAACCACCGTGATCGCCTTGCGCGCGGCGCAGGTAATTGCCGATCTTGCCTTCGAGCGCGGCGTCGACGGGTTCATCGCGGTAGTGCCGCATCAACACATATTCGGCGGGAATGGTGCAGTCGGCCTCGAGCTCGAAACACCAGTGCCCGTCGTCCTTGCCCAGCGCGAAGAGCGCGTCCCGCGCGCGCTCGATGCTGTCGTTGAGCGGATCGAAGGCCGCGGATGCGAATTGTTCGGCGCGAGCCGTGGCTGTCATCACTCAATTCCTCCACCGAAACTCGTGCATTCGACCGACCGGAGCGTCAGTCGATGCGTAGGCTGGACCCGACGCCGATATGGGGCCGTATGGAAATCTCGACGTCCTGGCCAAGCGCGACCAAAAAGCGCAGTAGCCGCTCGAGCGAAAACTGACGAAAATCGCCGCTCAGAAGTTTCGACACGTCGGGCTGCTTGATGCCGAAGAGGCACGCCGCCTCGATCTGACGCAAGCCACGCTCTCGCATCAGGACGGCGATTTTGTTCACCAGCTGCGACTTGACCAGATTGTCGCCGCAGCGCTCTTGCTCGCCAATCATTGCTCCATCACCGCCGGCGCGAGGGTCGCCAAGATATGTTTCGCACGACGCGTGAAGACGCGCGTGAAAAACGAGAGGCCTCTTTATAGTGATATAACTATACGATCAAGCCCAATGGCGGCGATCTTCCAATCCTGGAGGAATCGCCCGTCGGCCGGAACAGCCCGGGCGTCGACGGCCGGAAGAAATTGCGTCCAGGCGGCGATAGTGCTTTAACATCTCGGACAAGCGACGTCGCGCGGCCTGCCCGCGTCCCAGTAATGGTTTTGCGCGCGAGATGACGGCTCTTTCACCCGATCACGAAGCTCTGGTCGCCGGCAAGCGTCCGGAAGACACGCGCGTCGTGGTGGCCATGTCTGGCGGCGTCGACTCGAGCGTTGTCGCGGTCCTCTTAAAGGAGCGGGGCTACGATGTCGTTGGCGTCACCTTGCAGCTTTATGACCACGGCGAGGCGACGCACCGGAAGGGCGCCTGCTGCGCCGGCCAGGATATTCAGGACGCGCGCAAGGTCGCCGAGCGGCTCGGCTTTCCACATTACGTTCTGGATTACGAGGCGCGCTTTCGCGAGAAGGTGATCGACGGTTTCGCGGCGAGCTACGCCAATGGCGAAACGCCAGTGCCCTGCGTCGCCTGCAACCAATTCGTCAAATTCGCGGATCTGTTCGAAACCGCGCTGGATCTCGGCGCCGATGTGCTGGCCACCGGCCATTATATCTCATCGCGCGATGACGGCTTCGGCGGACGCGCCTTGTTTCGCGCCCGCGACTCCGCCCGCGACCAGAGTTATTTTCTGTTCGCGACGACGAAGGAGCAGCTGCGGCTGCTGCGCTTTCCGCTCGGCGATTACGCCAAGAGCGAGGTGCGCGAGCTCGCGCGCCGCCACGGGTTGGAAATCGCCGACAAGCCCGACAGCCAGGACATTTGCTTCGTCCCCTCCGGGCATTACACCGATGTCGTGGAGCGGCTCGCGCCGGGCGCCGCCGTTCCCGGGGACATCGTGCACCTCGACGGCCAAGTGCTTGGACGCCACGCCGGCGTCATTCATTACACCGTTGGCCAAAGGCGCGGGCTCGGGCTCGGCGCGGCGCAGGCGGGGCACGCGACCGAGCCGCTGTTCGTCGTGCGCCTCGACGCCGCCAACGCCCGGGTCGTCGTCGGCCCGCGCGAGGCGCTGGAAATTCGCGCCGTGGCGTTGCGCGATGTGAACTGGATTGGCGACGGCGCCTTCGCGCGATTGCCCGCCGAAGGTCGCGACATCTTCGTCCGCGTGCGCTCGACGCGGCCGCCTGTCCCGGCGCGCCTCGTGGCGCGCGAAGAGAACCGGGCGACGGTGATATTCGCGGCCGGCGAGTTCGGCGTGTCGCCCGGGCAAGCCTGCGTATTTTACGACGGCGACAACGAGGCGCGCGTGCTCGGCGGCGGCTTTATCGCCGCGGTCGAACCGGCCCCGCCGGCGGCCTCCATGCTGGATCAAAAGCCGCGCGCGGCCAGTTCGCGGGGTTAGCGTTTTCGAGCGGCGGCGATATTCCGATCGAGCATGCCGGGCTAGTTGCGCATCGGGCTGAAGCTATTTGCTTTTCGGCGTCAGGATGCTGTGTACGCGACCGGAGTCCTTCCCCGCGCCGCCGTCGGCCAGAACCACGGCCTGACCCGTGGGGATGTCGTAGACCAGCCGATTTCCCTTGGTCACGGTGTCGCCCTGGGTCAGGACCACGTTGCCGTTCAGATAGACCTTGTTCTCGGCCCGGTCGTAACTGCCGTGATCGCCGGTGCCGATCTGGTCCTTGGAAACCATCGTGACCGGCCCGTCCGCCTCTATATGCTTGACTTTGTCGCTCGAAGTTCCACCCCCGGCCGCGGGCTGTTTGGGCGCGGCCTTATTGTCTTCGAGGAAGATCGTCAGTTTCGAGGCCTTCAGGGTCGAGGGCCCATTCACGACGATTACGCTGCCCGAGTAAACGAGCTTCTGCTCCTTGTCGTAATAGTCGAGTTTACCCGCGTCGATGTTCAGCGGGTCGCTCGCGCTGGCGCCCGGCAAAATTCCGCCGGAGCGGGAAGATTTAGCGCCCGCCGGCGCGGAGATGGCGAAAACCAGCGCCGTCGCGAGAACACATGCACGCATCGAAATGTCGCCTTCCCACATTGTCCGCGTTGGACGCCTATCCGCTCGGATGAAGCCACGCGGAGCCGATTCAAGCCGCATGGTCCTATGGCGCCTTGGCCGATGCTTCGCCTTCGTCGCCATACAGCACCGAATGCACGTCGCCAACGAAGGTCATCCGACGCTCTCCCTGGACGAGTTCGACGGAATTTCCGGAAATCTTGCCGCCATTGAGATTGAGCGTGCCCGGCTTGTCGGATGTCAGCGTGCTGGCCTTGAAATCCATCATCGCGGATTGAAGCAGCAGCTCGTAACTCTTGTCGTCGAAAATCCGAACGCCTCCGCGAAGATCGGCGCGGTCTTTCTTGGAGTCGTAAAGGCCAGTCGCCGCCTTCAACAGCACCTCCTGATCGGGCCCGCTGTCCAGATGGACGTCGAGTTCCTCGAGTTCGAACAAATCGGGGGTGGACATGTCCTGTATCCCGACTTTGGCTCGCAGCTCGTAAGGGCGCCCGTCGGGGCGGTAGCCAACCAGTTTTGGCGACTGGATGGTGATGCGCGATCCCTTCATCGCGATATGGGCGAAACGCAAGTCGATCGGCAGAAAACGCAGGAACTGATAGCCGAGGATGACGGTGACGACAATCACGATGCCGCCGACGCCCCAGATGATAAACCCGCGCAGACGGGCGACGCGCGTCGTGTGCCGCAGCGCCGCCGGAAATGCATTTTCCCGCGGGACCCCGATGGAGCCGAAGCGGCTGCGCGAAGTGGAAGGAGCGTCGTTCAAGAGCATCTCGGCAAGGCGGATCGGCAAGGCGGACAAATTTGGTTTCGCCCGGTTAAACCCGCGCCGTGGCGAATTCGAGGCGGGTCACATATGCGCGAAAATATCAGTCTCGGGCCAGCCCGAGAGATCGAGCCTCGCGCGCGCCGGCAGAAATTGGAAACAGGCGGCGGCGAGTTCGTCGCGTCCCTCTCGCGCCAGCATGGCGTCGAGCCGCGCCTTTAGCTCGTGCAGATGCAGAACGTCCGAGGCGGCGTAAGCCTGCTGCGCCTCGGAGAGCGTCTCCGCGCCCCAATCCGAGGATTGCTGCTGCTTGGAGATCTCGATCCCCAATAGCTCGCGCGTGAGATCCTTGAGGCCATGCCGGTCGGTATAGGTGCGCGCCAGTCTCGACGCGATCTTGGTGCAGTAGACCGGGGCCGGAATCGCGCCAAAGGTTAAGCCCAAAATTCCCAGATCGAAACGCGCGAAATGGAAAAGCTTCAGCACCTTGGGATCGTTGAGCAGCCGCGCCAGATTTGGCGCGCGCGTTTGTCCGCGCGCGATTTGCACAAGCTCGGCATTGCCGTCGCCTCTTGAAAGCTGGACCAGGCACAGCCGGTCGCGCTGATGGTTGAGGCCCAGCGTCTCGGTGTCGATCGCGACGATGGGGCCGAAGTCGGCCGCGTCCGGGAGGTCGCCTTTATGCAGTCTAACGGTCATCGCGCGGCGCCGCTTTTTGAGGGTTTCATGAAGGCCTTATAGCCGAGGAATAAATGATTCGCGGAAAATTTCGCCGCCGCGCGCGCGATGCTTGTCAGCCCCCGCGAAGCCGTTTATCCTGCCCCGACTGTAATCCCGGCCCGTCGCCGGAGAGCGAGGATTCTGGAGCGTGGCGAGCAAGACCGCCCCCGCGACCGTTTCGAAACCGAGCCGCCTTTTGGCGGAAACGGTTGCCGCCGCTCGTCCTCTCGCCCTCCTGCTGCTTCTTAGCCGCCCCTGAACGCACGACGGGCTCTTACCGGCCCAGGCTTTCAGGGGATCAAGCGCGAGACCGGCGACAACAAGCCCGCGCGGCGGGCAAGGCTACAGCAGGAATTCTTTCATGACCCAACAGAACCAAGATCACCGCGCGGCCTCGCCCGCGCCGGAGTCCGAGGCCAACCGCGTCGTCATTTTCGACACCACGCTGCGCGACGGCGAGCAGTCGCCCGGCGCCTCCATGACCCTGGAGGAAAAACTGGAGGTCGCCGACGTGCTCGACGCTTTGGGCGTGGACGTCATCGAGGCCGGCTTTCCCATTGCGAGTCCCGGAGACTTCGAAAGCGTCACGGAGGTCGCGAAGCGCGTGAAAAACGGCTGCGTCGCCGGCCTTGCCCGCGCCTCGGACAAGGATATCGACCGCTGCGCGGAAGCCCTGCGCGCCGCGCGCCGTCCGCGCATCCACACCTTCATCTCCACCTCTCCCCTGCACATGAAATACAAGCTCCAGCTCGAGCCCTCGCGCGTGCTGGAGCTGATCGCCTCGTCGGTGACGCGAGCGCGCAACCTCGTCGCGGATGTGGAGTGGTCGGCCGAGGATGGCACCCGAACGGAGTTCGAGTTTTTGTGCCGCGCGGTGGAAATCGCGATCAAGGCCGGCGCGACGACGATCAACATCCCGGACACCGTGGGCTACACGACCCCGGTCGAGTACGAAGCCCTGTTTCGAAGCCTGCGCGAGCGCGTGCCCAATTCGGACAAGGCGATCTTCTCCGTGCATTGCCACGATGATCTGGGGCTGGCCGCGGCCAATTCGCTGGCTGGCGTCCGCGGCGGCGCGCGGCAGATCGAATGCACGATCAATGGCATCGGCGAGCGCGCCGGCAACGCGGCGCTCGAGGAAGTCGTCATGGCGATGCGCACGCGTCCCGACGTGATGCCCTTCCACACCGGCATAGACGCCAAGCTGTTGACGCGAGCGTCGAAACTGGTGTCCGCGGTCACGTCCTTCCCGGTACAGTACAACAAGGCCATCGTCGGACGGAACGCCTTCGCGCATGAAAGCGGCATCCACCAGGACGGCATGCTCAAGAACGCGTTCACCTACGAGATTATGACGCCCGAAAGCGTCGGCGTCGCCAAGACCTCGCTGGTGATGGGCAAGCATTCCGGTCGTCACGCTTTTCGCGAGAAGCTGAAAGAATTGGGTTACGATCTCGGCGACAACGCGCTGGAGGACGCTTTCAAGCGCTTCAAGGACTTGGCCGACCGCAAGAAAGTCGTCTACGACGAAGACTTGATGGCGCTGGTCGACGACGAGATCATCAGCGCCCATGATCACATAAAGGTCGCGGCGCTGACGGTCATCGCCGGCACCAGCGGCCCGCAGTCGGCGGCGCTGACGCTCGACATCGACGGCGAGAAGGTCACGCATCAGGCCACCGGCAACGGCCCCGTGGACGCGATCTTCAACGCGATCAAGGCCTTGGCGCCGCACGAGGCGGTGCTGGAGCTGTTCCAGGTCCATGCCGTGACGGAAGGGACGGACGCGCAAGCCGAGGTCTCCGTCCGGCTGTCCGAGGAGGGCAAGTCGGTCACGGGACGCGGCGCCGACCCCGACACGCTGGTCGCCTCCGCGCGGGCCTATGTCTCGGCGCTCAACCGTTTGATGACCAAGCGCGCGAAGACCAAGCCCGAGGCGATGCAGGCGGGGTGAGGCTTGAGCCAACGCTCTCGCGGCCGGGAAGCCGGTCGCGAGAGTGTTTGAATTCATCATTTCGGATTTATGAACAACGGGTTGGAACCGTTGCTGCTGGTGATTGGAACGGTCCGTCTGCCGTCCGAAAATCTTCGCGCCGAGCCGGGCTGCCTCGAATAGCGTTGTGCCGAGGACGTGCTCGATCCCGGACACATCCGCGTCAAGAAAATCTGGACCTCTCGCGAGGCGCTGCGCGCGCATTTCGGCGCATTGCATCTCAAATCGTGGCGCGCGGCTTGGTCAAGATGGCCGTTTCGGATCGCAAGCTCGAACTTTATGAGATCGGCGCTCGCGAACCGAGAGGCGCGCCCGGACCGAATTCCCGCTTTGCTATTGTGTGGGTGGCATGGAATTTTCTACAAGAGACGCCAAACCATCTCTCGCGCTCCGTCAGGACCGGTTTACATGACATCTCTCGACAGTTTCAAGGCCCGCAAGAAACTCACCGTCGGCGCCAAGACCTACCATTATTTTTCGCTGAAGGCCGCCGAGAAAAACGGGCTCGCCGGCGTCTCGCGGCTCCCCTTTTCGCTAAAGGTTCTGCTCGAAAATCTGCTGCGCCATGAAGACGGGCGGACGGTCACCAAGGAAAACATCGAGGCTTTCGCCGGCTGGCTCACCTCCAAGGGCAAGGGCGAGGTCGAGATCGCCTTTCGGCCGGCGCGCGTGTTGATGCAGGATTTCACGGGCGTTCCCGCCGTGGTCGACCTCGCCGCGATGCGCGACGCGTTTGTCGCGCTCGGCGGCGATCCGCAAAAGATCAATCCGCTGGCGCCGGTCGATCTCGTCATCGACCATTCGGTGATCGTCGATCACTTCGGCACGGCGCGCGCCCTGAAACAAAATGTCGATATCGAATATCAGCGCAACGGCGAGCGTTATCGCTTCCTGAAATGGGGCCAGTCCGCCTTCGACAATTTCCGCGTCGTGCCGCCGGGCGCCGGTATCTGCCATCAGGTCAATCTCGAATTTCTCGCCCAGACGGTCTGGACGAAAAAAGAGAAAATCAAGGTCAAGGGCAAGACCCAGACCATCGAGACCGCCTATCCCGACACGCTGGTCGGCACCGATTCGCACACCACGATGGTCAACGGTCTCGCCGTGCTCGGCTGGGGCGTCGGCGGCATCGAGGCGGAGGCCGCGATGCTCGGCCAGCCCCTGTCCATGCTGGCTCCGGAGGTCATCGGCTTCAAGCTGGAAGGCCAGCCGCGCGAAGGCGTCACCGCCACCGACGTGGTGCTCACCGTCACGCAAATGCTGCGCAAAAAAGGCGTCGTCGGCAAATTCGTGGAGTTTTACGGCGCGGGGCTCGACCACCTCTCGCTCGCGGATCGGGCGACCATCGCCAATATGGCGCCCGAATATGGCGCGACCTGCGGATTTTTTCCGATCGATGCCGAGACGCTCGATTATCTCCACACCTCCGGGCGTGGCGCGGCGCGCGTCGCGCTGATCGAACAATACGCCAAGGCGCAGGGCATGTTGCGCACGGCGAAGGCGCCCGAGCCCGAATTCACCGACACGATCGCGCTCGACCTCTCCACCGTCGTCCCCTCACTCGCTGGCCCGAAGCGTCCCGAGGGCCGTGTCGCGCTGGAGGACATGGGCTCGACCTTCGAGGCTTCGCTCGCTGGCGAATATAAAAAGCCCGGCGGCCTCGGCGCGCGTTTCCCGGTCGAGGGCGAAAACTACGATCTTGGCCACGGCGACGTGGTGATCGCCGCGATAACCTCCTGCACCAACACCTCCAACCCTGGCGTGCTGATCGGCGCGGGGCTGCTCGCGCGCAACGCGATCGAGCGCGGGTTGAAGGTCAAACCTTGGGTCAAAACTTCGCTCGCGCCCGGCAGCCAGGTAGTCGCGCAATATCTCGAAAAATCCGGCCTGCAAAAATCGCTCGACAAGCTCGGGTTCAATCTCGTCGGCTTTGGCTGCACCACCTGCATCGGCAATTCGGGACCGCTCCCGCCGGCGATTTCGAAGATGATTAACGCGAATGATCTGGTCGCCGCCTCGGTGCTCTCCGGCAACCGCAACTTCGAGGGCCGCGTGAATCCCGACGTCCAGGCCAATTATCTGGCGTCGCCGCCGCTGGTCGTGGCTTTCGCGCTGGCGGGAACGACGGCGATCGACCTGACCAAGGAGCCGCTCGGCAAGGACAAAAAGGGCGAGCCTGTATTCTTGCGCGACATCTGGCCCTCCAACGAGGAAATCGCGCATTTCATCCGCAAGAATATCAATCGCGCGATGTTCCGCGGCGCCTATGCTCAGGTGTTCGACGGCGACGCGCATTGGCGCAAGATCAAGGTGCCCGCCGGCGAAACCTATCGCTGGGACGCGGACTCCACTTACGTGCGCAACCCGCCCTATTTCGAAGGGCTCACCAAGGAGCCTAAGCCCGTCGCGGACATCGCGAGCGCGCGCATTCTGGCCTTGTTCGGCGATAAAATCACGACCGACCATATTTCGCCGGCCGGCTCGATCAAAGCAGCGTCGCCCGCGGGAAAATGGTTGCAGGAACAGGGCGTCGAGCCCAAGGACTTCAACCAATACGGCACGAGGCGCGGCAATCACGAAGTGATGATGCGCGGAACCTTCGCCAATATCCGCATCAAGAACTTCATCGCCAAGGACGCCGCCGGCAATGTGCCGGAGGGCGGCGTGACCAAGCATTTCCCGGGCGGCGAGGAAATGTCCATCTACGACGCGGCGATGAAATACGCGGCCGAGGGCGCGCCGCTGGTCGTGTTCGCCGGCGCCGAATATGGCAATGGCTCCTCGCGCGACTGGGCCGCCAAGGGCACCGCGCTGCTCGGGGTGCGCGCCGTGATCGCCCAGAGCTTCGAGCGCATCCATCGCTCCAACCTCGTGGGCATGGGCATTTTGCCGCTGACCTTCGAGGCGGGAACGAGCTGGACCTCGCTCGGCCTCACCGGCGCCGAGACGGTGACGATCGAAGGGCTCGGCGAGAGCCTAACGCCCCGCAAAACGCTGAAGGCGAAGATCGGCTATCCCGACGGCAAGACGAAGGAAGTCGCGCTTCTCGCGCGTATCGACACGCTGGACGAGCTCGAATATTTCAGGAACGGCGGCATCCTGCCTTATGTCCTGCGGCAGTTGTTGGGGTAGCCGTCACCGCCGCTCCATCCGCCCCGGCGTCACCGTAAAGATATCAGCGCGGCCCTCTAGCGACGCGAATAACGATGGGTCGGCGCCGGTCATCCAGACTTGGCCGCCGAGCTTCTCCAGTTCGTCGAACAGGGCCTCGCGCCGACGCGAGTCGAAATGGGCGGCGATCTCGTCCAGCAAAAGCAGCGGCGCCATGCCGCTCATCGCCGCGATGAGGCGCGCATGGGCGAGCACGAGACCCGTGAGGAGCGCCTTTTGTTCTCCTGTCGAACAGTCCCGCGCCGCCTCGCCCTTGGGGCCGTGGCGCACCAGAAAGTCGCTGGTTTGGGGGCCAATCAGCGCGCGTCCAGCGGCGGCGTCACGACGGCGCGATCGCGCGAGCGTCGACCGGTAGCGCTCCTCGACCGCAAAGGCGGTTTCGCTCGACAGCATCCGCTCCAACTCGCCGTCGAGCGCGATCAGCGCGAAGGGGAAGGGCGAGGCGACGTCGCGCGTCGTCTCGATGAGGGCGGCGAGGCGACGGGTGGTGTCGAGGCGCGCGCTCGCGACAGCCACGCCGAGCGCGGCGATCTCTTGTTCGGCGGCGGCGAGCCAGCGCGCATCCGCGCCCCCGTCCTCCAGCAGTCGGTTGCGGTTGCGCAGGGCGCGCTCGAGTTTCGAGACCCGCGCGCCATGGTCGGCGTCGACGCCGAGCGTCAGCCGGTCGAGAAAGCGCCTACGGTCGCCCGCGGGCCCGGTGAACAGACCGTCCATCGCCGGCGTGAGCCACAGCGGCCTGATATATTCGGCGAAGGCCCCTTGGGACGGCGCTGGCGCGCGGTCAATGCGAAAGCGCCTGACCATCGCGCCCTCGGTCTCCGGCTCCAATCCATGCCCGAGTTGCCTGATATGGCCGTCCGTTTCCAGCTCGATGGAAACCGCGAAGCCTCCCGCCCCGCCGTGTCGCGCGCACAGGCCGATCTCCGCGCGGCGCAGCCCGCGCCCGGGCGAAAACATCGAGAGCCCTTCGAGAACATTGGTTTTGCCGGCGCCGTTTTCGCCGGTGAGCACAATGGTTTTCGAACCAAGGCGCGCGTCAAGCGCCTCATAGGAGCGAAAGTCGCGTAGCGTCAGCCGAAGGATCAGCGGACATGAACTCGCGGGGCTGATATCGAGGGGGCTCATCGCGAACGGCTTTGCCACGCCCGGCGGAAAAGGGCCAGCGCCGATCGGAGAAGCAGATTCGGCAAGCCGATCCATTCCACCGATTCGGTTTGGCGCCGCCGCGAAAATGAGTATTGTCGCGGCGATTGAGCCTTGGGAGGCATAGGGGTGGCGGACCGGGAAGAAGCGCGATGCGACGGAGCGCGAGACCTTTCCGGCCAGCGCGTCCTGGTGATCGTCGGCGGCGGCGTCGCGGCGTATAAGTCGCTCGAGTTGCTGCGGCGCCTGCGCGAGCGCGGCGCGATTCCCAGCGTCGTGCTGACCGCCTCGGCGCGAGAATTCGTGACGGAACTCTCTTTTTCGGCGATCTCGGGGGCGCGGGTTCACAGCGATCTCTTCGACGCCGCGCGCGAAGGCGAGATGGGGCATATCCAGCTTTCGCGGCAGGCGGATCTCGTCGTTGTCGCGCCGGCGACCGCGAATCTTTTGGCCCGCGCCGCGCAAGGGCTGGCGGACGACTTGGCGACGACGCTTCTGCTCGCCACCGACAAGCGCGTCCTGTTCGCGCCGGCGATGAATTTGCGCATGTGGCTGCATCCGGCGACGCGGCGCAATGTCGCGCGGTTGCGGGCCGATGGGGCTTTATTCGTCGGGCCCGAGGACGGTGAGATGGCGTGCGGCGAACATGGCCCGGGGCGCATGAGCGAGCCGCCGGACATCCTTTCCGCGATTCACGCCGCATTGGGAAATGTCGACGCGGGCCTGTTGGCGGGACGCCATGTCGTCGTGACCTCCGGTCCCACGCATGAGCCCATCGACCCCGTGCGGTTCATCGCCAATCGCTCCTCCGGCAAGCAGGGTCACGCCATCGCCGCCGCCGCCCGCCGCGCCGGCGCGCGCGTGACGC
>JBAUVQ010000051.1:0-4107 GCA_049583305.1 Methylocystis sp. | reverse complement strand
GACAATCTTGGCACCCTGTATTACTATGGTCGAGGCGTCGCCCAGGACTACGCGCAAGCGATGTCGTGGTACCGCAAAGCCGCCGATCAGGGCTACGCGTTAGCGCAATTTAACATTGGTTGGCTTTACGACAACGGCAAGGGCGTCACCCAGGACTATGCACAAGCCGCCTCCTGGTATCGCAAGGCCGCTGATCAAGGAAACGCAAACGCGCAAAACAATCTTGGCGCCCTGTATTACTATGGTCGAGGCGTCGCTCAGGACTATGCGCAGGCCAAATCTTGGTTTCGCAAGGCCGCCGATCAAGACTTTGCAACGGCAAAAGCGTGGCTGGAGAAATTGCCGAAATGACCAGCGTCTCGGAGACGGCGCGCGCCCTCATCCGACCTCGCTTCGCGAGGCTGCCTTCTCCCACAAAGTGGGAGAAGAAGCGGGCGTCGATTGAGTCGGCTTCAATAATGTAAATTATAAGAGCGCGTCTCCTTCTCCCGCCCGCGGGAGAAGGTGGCCCTTGCGGAGCAAGGGTCGGATGAGGGCTCATGGGAAGTTCCAACCTAGTCGCGAGAGCCCTCATCCGTCATGCTTCGCATGACACCTTCTCCCACGAGTGGGAGAAGGATGCGCCTCGCGACAAAACTTTTTCCCGTGAACATCCGCCGCGCCGAACGCGAATCCCCCGCCTCTCTTCGCGGACGGGAAAGTTTCGGCCTTCACAGCCCCGGTCGCGTCGTGCGCCGCGGCGCGCGCCCTGCCGTTCCGGCTTCGCGACAAGATGGGGGAGGCCCGGGTTTCGCGGGAAATTCGACGTAAATTGGACGCCTAGAGGATGGCGTCGTCTCCCGCTTGATCGGGTAGGTGCTGGGCAGGCGCCTCCACCCATACTTTATCATTGCGACCGATTGGCGCGGCGGGTTCGACAGCATGGGCAATGTTGAGACGCGGCTCCAACGTCCGTCCGCGATCGCCTCTTATAGCCGATAATTTCGCTTGACGAGCTATTTTCTTTATCGCACAGGGGCTGCGTCGCCGGCTGGCGAGAGCGTCGCCCGTGGCGGGTAGGTTCGGCGAGGAACGGACATAACGCCGCGGCGCGGTTCTGTCGCTTGATGGTCGGCGAATATGATTCTAGGGTCGCCGAAAAGGCCGATGACGGGATTGCGTCAAATCGGCTCGGCTGCCGTTGGGGGGCGGGAGCCCACGCGTCATGCGTCTTAGCGCGTCGCGAGTCTCGTCGCCCTTCGAGCGCGGTTTTTGGAAGCGCATAATATGTGAAGGCGCCGCGCAAGGCGGGCCTCGAAGGGAGTGGAAGCGACAATGACGACGCCATCGTCGACCTCGGCGCCAAGCGCGGCCGGGAAGGATAATCAGCATCTTTCGCCAAAGTCGGATATTGAAATCTCCCAGGCCGCCAAGATGCGCCCGATCCTCGACGTGGCGCGCGACAAGCTCGGCATTCCCGCCGAACATGTGCAGCCCTATGGCCATTACAAGGGCAAGATCGGGCTCGATTACATCGAGTCGCTGAGCGGCCGGCCGGACGGCAAGCTCATTCTCGTCACCGCGATCACGCCGACGCCGGCCGGCGAGGGCAAGACCACGACGACGGTCGGCCTCACCGACGGCCTCAATCACATCGGCAAGAAGGCGCTGTGCTGCCTGCGCGAGCCGAGCCTCGGGCCGTGTTTCGGCGTCAAGGGCGGAGCGGCCGGCGGCGGCTACGCGCAAGTCGTGCCGATGGAGGACATCAACCTCCATTTCACCGGCGACTTCCACGCCATCGGCGCCGCCAACAACCTGCTCGCCGCGCTGATCGACAATCACGTCTATTGGGGCAATGCGCTGGCGCTCGACACGCGCCGCATTTCTTGGCGCCGCGTCGTCGACATGAACGACCGCGCGCTGCGCTCGATCGTCTCGTCGCTCGGCGGCGTGTCCAACGGGTTTTCGCGCGAGGACGGGTTCGACATCACCGTCGCGTCGGAGGTCATGGCGATCTTCTGCCTTGCTTCGAGCTTCGCCGATTTACAGAAGCGGCTCGGCAATATCGTCGTCGGCCAGACGCGCGAGAAGAAGAACATCCGCGCCAGCGAGGTGAAGGCGGCGGGCTCGATGGCCGCGCTGCTGAAGGACGCGGTCGCGCCCAATCTCGTGCAGACGCTGGAGAACAACCCGGCGATCATCCACGGCGGACCCTTCGCCAACATCGCGCATGGCTGCAACTCGGTGATCGCCACGAGGTCCGGGCTAAAACTCGCCGATTACGTCGTGACGGAAGCGGGCTTTGGAGCCGATCTTGGCGCCGAGAAATTCTTCGACATCAAATGCCGCAAGGCCGGGTTGAAGCCGGATCTGACGGTGATCGTCGCGACCATTCGCGCGCTGAAGATGCATGGCGGCGTCGCCAAGGATGACCTGAAGGCGGAGAATGTCGCGGCGCTCGAAAAGGGCTTCGCCAATCTCAAGCGCCATATCGCCAATGTGCGCAAATTCGGCGTGCCCGTGCTGGTGACGGTCAATAAGTTTTCGACCGACACGCAGGCGGAGATGGAGCTGCTCGAAAAGCTGTGCAAGGCCGAGGGCGTGGATTGCGTCGTCGCCGACAACTGGGGTTCGGGCGGCGAAGGCGCGGCCGATCTCGCGCGCGCGGTGGTGAAGACCATCGAGACGCAGCCGTCGAACTTCAAGCCGCTCTATGCCGACGATCTGCCGCTGGTCGAAAAGGCGCGGACGATCGCCAAGGAGCTTTACGGCGCCGCGGACATCTCGTTCGACTCCAGCGTCAAGTCGCGCTTCGCGGAGCTCGAGAAGGAAGGCTTCGGCCAGTTTCCCGTTTGCGTCGCCAAGACGCAATATAGCTTCTCGACCGACGCCAACGCCAAGGGCGCGCCTTCGGGCTTCACCATTCCGATCCGCGAAGTGCGTCTGTCGGCGGGCGCGGAGTTCGTCGTCGTCGTCTGCGGCGACATCATGACCATGCCCGGCCTGCCGAAGGTTCCGGCGGCCAACAACATCGAGGTCGGAGCCGACGGCCGCATCTCCGGCCTGTTCTAATTGGCGCGACGGCCCGCCGCCCGCCAAAAATTTCGCCGCGATGCGCGTCGTCAGCGCATCCGGCGTTCCCGTTAAAACCAACCAGCACTAGCGCTCGAAGGGAGCCAATTATGTCGAATTCCAGAATTCCCGGCCGCAATTTCCTGTTCGTGCCGGGTCCGACCAATTTGCCCGATCGCGTCCAGCGCGCGATGATGGTGGCGTCGGAAGATCATCGTTCGCCGACCTTCCCCAATCTGGTGAAGCCGCTGTTCCCGCAGCTCAAGAAGGTGTTCGAGACCGAGAAGGGTCACGCCTTCATTTTCCCGGCGTCGGGCACCGGCGGCTGGGAAGCGGCGATCACCAACACGCTGTCGCCCGGCGACAAGGTTCTCGCTCAGCGCTTCGGCCAGTTCTCGCATCTGTGGATCGACCTCGCCAAGCGTCATGGCCTCGACGTCATCAAGCAGGAACTGCCGTGGGGCACCGGCAACGATCCGGCCCAGATCGAAGAGACGCTGAAGGCCGACAAGAACCACGAGATCAAGGCCGTTTTCGCGACGCACAACGAGACCGCCACGGGCGTGACCTCTGACATCGGCGCGGTGCGCAAGGCGATCGACGCCGCGAAGCACCCGGCGCTGCTGTTCGTCGACGGCGTCTCCTCGGTCGCTTCGCTGCCCTTCCACATGGACAAGTGGGGCGTCGACGTGATCGTCTCCGGTTCGCAGAAGGGCTTCATGCTGCCCGCCGGCCTGCTGCTGATGGCCGCGAGCCCGAAGGCGATCGAAGCTGGCAAGACCAACAAGCATCGCCGCGCTTATTTCGAGTTCCAGGACATGATCGCGCAGAACGCGAGCGGCTTCTTCCCCTACACGCCGTCGATCCCGCTGCTGCATGGCCTCAAGGAAGCCCTTGCGGTCCTGTTCGAGGAAGGCCTCGACGAGGTCTACAAGCGTCACCATCACCTCGCCGAGGGCGTTCGCGCCGCGGTCGCGGCCTGGGGCCTCAAGACCTGCGCCAAGGAGCCGAAGTGGAATTCGGACACCGTGACCGCGATCGTCGTGCCGGAAGGCT
>JBAUVQ010000050.1:0-3697 GCA_049583305.1 Methylocystis sp. | reverse complement strand
CCCGGCACGATCAAGGACAACGCCAAACAAAAGATTGTTTGGACCGTCCCAGAGGAGATCGACCATTGGCGGACAATCCCTATAGCTCCCTACCCGACCATCGCTTCTGGCGCAAGGCGGTGGCGTCCCTGCCGCCCTTCGCCCTGGACCCGATTGTTTCCACGTCGTTCAAGATTTCCTCCCAGGACAGGGTGGCGACGGCGGGAAGCTGTTTCGCGCAGGAAATAGCGCATCGCCTCCAGCAGAGCGGCTATCATTACTATCTGCCCGAACAGCCGCCGGAAGGCATGTCGCCCGAGGAGGCCGAACGGCGCAATTATTCGATGTACTCTTGCCGATACGGCAATTTGTACACCACGACTCAATTGTTGCAGCTGATCCAGCGCGCCTACGGCGATTTCGTTCCGGATCTGGACGTCTGGACGCGCGACGACGGCCGCGTCGTCGATCCGTTTCGCCCGCGCATCGAGCCGGACGGCTACG
This sequence comes from Methylocystis sp., assembly GCA_049583305.1. Taxonomy (GTDB): domain Bacteria; phylum Pseudomonadota; class Alphaproteobacteria; order Rhizobiales; family Beijerinckiaceae; genus Methylocystis. Next base: position 3,214 of record JBAUVQ010000050.1, on the reverse strand, counting down.
CCAATGCGGACGAAATGCGCGCCGATCGCGTTCGCCACCTCGAAGCCGTGCGCAAGATGATCGAGACGATGGATGTTTTCGTCTTCACCTTCGGGCTGACGGAATGCTGGCGCCATAAGTCGGACGGTTCGGTCTTGCAACTCGCGCCCGGCGTCGCCGGCGGCGACTATGACCCAAGATCCTACGAGTTCTGGAACATGACGGTCGGCGAGGTGACGCGGGACTTTTTGGCGTCGGCCGATCTGATCCAGGCGAAAAACCCCAACGCGCGCATGATCCTCAGCGTGTCGCCGGTGTCGATCATCGCGACCAGCGAAGACCGCCACGTGCTCGTCTCCAACTCGGCCTCCAAGGCGATTCTTCGCGCGGCGGCGGACGAAGTCGTGCGTTCACGCGAAAATATCGCTTATTTTCCGTCCTACGACTTGGTGACGGCGGCGCCCAACGCCGCGCGTTTTTACGGAGACGACACGCGCAGGATCAACTCCTTCGGCGTCGACCGAACGATGAAAATTTTCTTCGACCATTTCACGTCGCGCGCCAGCGAGCAGCGTAGCGACGTGCGGGCGCTTCAACTCGATGTCGCGACGGAGGCCAAAAGCAACGCGAGAATCGTCTGCGACGAAGAGGCGATCGAATCGGCGTAAAAGCCGGCGATGCGGCCCGCCGCCAATATCACCCACGAAGGATGCAACACATGATCATCGGTTCTCTCGCGCTCGCCGCCGCCGGCGGCTTCGTCGGCGCGTCGCTCTATGTCAATTATGTCGAACAACCGGCCCGCATGGCGCTGGACGACACCGCCCTGGCCAAGGAGTGGGAACCTTCCGACCATCGTGGCTTCGTCGTGCTGGCGGGCCTCGCGCTGATCTCGGCGATTCTCGGCTTCGTCGCCTATCGCGAACTCGACGACGTGCGCTGGCTGCTCGGCGCGCTCGTCATCATCGCCAGCTGGCCCTATACCTATTTCACGATCGTGCCGCTCAACAACCGCATCCTCGCGCTGATCGACGGCGAGGGCGCGCACGAGGCGCGCGGGGTGATCAAGCTGTGGGGCCTGTTGGAGCTTGGCCAGACCGGCATCGGACTGCTCGCGGTTCTGGTCTATCTCTGGGCCGCCGGCTGAACTCCCTGACCGCGAACACGGAAAGTCGAGCGTTATGAGCTATGATCTCGTCGTGATCGGGACCGGTCCGGGCGGTTATGTTTGCGCCATTCGCGCGGCGCAGCTTGGATTGAAGACCGCGGTCGTCGAAAAGCGGGCGACCTTCGGTGGAACCTGTCTCAATGTCGGTTGCATTCCGTCCAAGGCGCTGCTGCACGCGTCGCATATGTTCGGCGAGGCGGGGCATGGCCTCGCCCCGCTTGGCGTCGTGGTCGACGCGCCGCGCCTCGATCTTCCCGCGATGATGAAGCATAAGGACGACACCGTCTCCGCCAATGTGAACGGCGTCGCCTTCCTGCTGAAGAAAAACAAAGTCGACGCCTTCATCGGCGCCGGAAGGTTGCTGGCGCCGGGCGCCGAGGGGCATCAAGTCGAAGTCGCCGCGGCGGACGGGAGCAAGCAAGTGCTCTCGGCGAAGAACATTGTCATCGCCACCGGCTCCGCGGTCGCGCCGCTGCGCGACGAGTCGGGCAAGCCGATCGAGATCGACGAGAAGATCGTGCTGTCCTCGACCGGCGCGCTGGAATTGCCGAAGGTTCCCGAAAGCCTGGTCATCGTCGGCGCGGGGGTGATCGGGCTTGAGCTCGGTTCGGTGTGGCGCCGGCTCGGCGCCAAGGTCACCGTGATCGAATTTCTCGACCGCGTCCTGCCCGGATTCGACCTCGAAGTCGCCGCGCGCTTTCAAAAGATTCTCGAAAAGCAGGGCTTCGCTTTCCGCCTCAAAACCAAGGTCACGCAAGTCGCGCGCACCGAGGCCGGCGCCACCGTTTCCTTCGCGGCCGTCGACGGCTCCGGCGAGGGCGTGATCGGCGCCGACGCGGTGCTGATCGCGACCGGGCGCATTCCCTACACCGAGGGGCTCGGCCTCGCCGAGGCCGGCGTCGCGCTGGAGCGCGGGCGCGTCGTCATCGACGACAATTTCGCGACCAATGTCGCCGGCGTTTACGCCATCGGCGACGTCGTGCGCGGGCCGATGCTCGCTCATAAGGCCGAGGAAGAGGGCGTCGCCGTCGCGGAAATCCTCGCCAGCCAACATGGCCACGTCGATTACGCAATCATTCCCGGCGTCGTCTACACCATGCCGGAAATCGCCAGCGTCGGCCTCACGGAGGAGGAAGCGCGCGCCAAGCACGGCGCGGCGATCAACATCGGCAAATTCCCCTTCACCGCCAATGGCCGCGCTCGCGCGATGCGCGAGACCGAGGGCTTCGTGAAGATCATCGCCGACGCCGCCACCGATCGCGTGTTGGGCGTGCATATTCTCGGCGCCGGGGCCGGGGAAATGATCGCGGAAGCTTGCGTCCTCATGGCCTTCTCCGGCTCCGCCGAAGATCTGGCGCGCATCTGCCACGCGCATCCCACGCTGTCCGAGGCGGCCAAGGAAGCGGCGCTCGCCGTCGACAAGAGGGCGATTCACATTTAGCGAAGCGGCGAAGGCGCGCGCTTCAGCTTTTCTTGGCTTGAATCTCGCTTTTGCTGAAGTTGGACAAATCGCCTTCCCGCGCCGCGGCCCGGCGCCAGGACTTCGCGACGGCGTGATATTTTATCTCCGAGGCGATCTTGGCGACCTGCTTTTGCAATTTGTCGCTCCCGCAAGTCGGGCAGGTCGGCACGTCGGACGAGCGAACCAGAAGCTCGAACTCGGCGTTGCAACTCTCGCAGATATAATCATACAGCGGCATGAAATCCTCGCGGCGCGGTTTGGGGGCGACAAGCGCCTGGGCTTTCCCTCTCCGCGAGGAAGCAATTTCTTTGCCAAAGGCGCGCCGCTAATGGCGCGCGACCTCCGCTAATTATCCAGGAAGCTCCGCAGTTTCCGGCTCCGCGACGGGTGCTTCAGCTTGCGCAGCGCCTTCGCCTCGATCTGGCGGATGCGTTCGCGCGTCACCGAAAATTGCTGGCCGACTTCCTCCAGCGTGTGGTCGGTGTTCATGCCGATGCCGAAGCGCATGCGCAGCACGCGTTCCTCGCGCGGGGTCAGCGACGCCAAGACGCGCGTCGTCGTCTCGCGAAGATTCGATTGAATCGCCGCCTCGATCGGCAGCACGG
>JBAUVQ010000049.1:0-4895 GCA_049583305.1 Methylocystis sp. | reverse complement strand
CGAGAAGGGCCTTACGGTTCGAAAACGGCTTGCCGAGGTCGATCCGGGCAACGCCGGATTCCAGCGCGATCTGTCCGTTTCATACGAGCGGCTGGGCGATCTCGCGGTCGCGGCGGGCGATGGAAAGGCCGCGCGCGACTATTTCGAGAAGGGCCTTACGGTTCGAAAACGGCTTGCCGAGGGCGATCCGGGCAACGCCTGGTACCAGCGCGATCTGATCATCTCTTTCGTCAAACTCGCGGGCGCGGGCGACAGGCCGGCCGAGCGCTATGCCAAGGCGCTCGCCATCGCCGAGGAATTGGCCACCTCCGGGCGGTTGCAACAGGCCGACGCCTGGTTCGTCGAAGCTTTGCGGCAGGCTTTGCGCGAGGCGGGCGGATAGGCGGCCCGCCCCCTTTCCTGCCCAAAATCAACAATTTTCGAAATTTTTGCTTAAAAGCGTGGCGGGTGGCAAATCGGCAATGAAATTGCTACAAGCTGGCGGCTTCCACCCGCGGACGCGGGCCTTTCCGTTTCGAAAGCCAAGAAATCCAATGCGCAGCGGCAAAATCGAGCGCAATACGTCCGAGACCCAGGTTTCGGTCGCCGTCGGCCTCGACGGCGGCGGAAGCTCGCGCGTTTCGACCGGCGTCGGCTTTTTCGACCACATGCTCGACCAGATCGCCCGCCACGCGCCGCTCGACCTCGAAATCGCCGCCAAGGGCGACCTGCACATCGACGCGCATCACACCGTGGAGGACGTGGGCATCGCCTTCGGTCAGGCGGTGGACCGGGCGCTCGGCGACCGCAAGGGCATCACGCGCTACGGCGACGCGCATGTGCCGCTCGACGAGGCGCTGACTCGCGTCGTCGTGGACATTTCCGGCCGGCCCTTTCTCGTTTACGAGGTCGCCTTTCCCGCGCAAAAGATCGGCGATTTCGACACCGAGCTGTTTCGCGAGTTTTTTCAGGCCGTCGCGGTGCATGCGCGGATCGGGCTGCACATCGAGAACCTGCGCGGCGTCAACAGCCATCACATCGCCGAGAGCGCTTTCAAGGGATTCGCGCGCGCCTTCGGCAAGGCGGTCGCGCTCAATCCGCGCGCGCAAAACCAGGTGCCTTCGACCAAGGGCACGCTGACCAGCTGAGGGAACAGGCCCATGGCCATCTTCACCGTGCATATTCCCGCGGCCGGCGGGCGCGACGCGCCGTCGGCGGAAAAGATCGAATTTCTGCGCGACGGCTTTTCGCTTTCGGCGGCGACGTTCGGCCCCATCTGGCTCATCTGGCGTCGCGCCTGGATCGCCGCCGCCGGCTGGACCGCGCTGCTCGCGGTGATCACTTTCGCCGGCGCGAAACTCGGCGCCTCGAAGGAGACGCTGACGCTGATAAACCTCGCCCTCGCCTGCGTGCTCGGCTTCGAGGGCTCGCGTCTGGTCGCCTGGACGCTGGCGCGGCGCGGCTATAACGAAGGCGCGGTCGTGATCGGCGACACCGCCGACGAGGCGGAAGAGATTTTCTTTCACAACTGGCGCGGCTCGACCGCCGTCGTCCCCGCCGCGCCTCCACCCCCGCCTCCGCCGGCTCCGCCGCCGCTCGTCGCCGCCAGCGAGGAGCCCCGCATTTGACGACGGCGATCATCGATTACGGATCGGGCAATCTTCACTCGGCGGTGAAGGCCTTCGAGCGAGCGGCGAGAGAGACTGGCGGGGTCGAGGGCGATATTCGCGTGACCGACGACCCGGATGTCGTGCGGCGGGCCGAACGCGTCGTTTTGCCGGGCGTGGGCGCCTTCGCGGATTGTCGCCGGGGGCTCGCGGCCATCCGCGGCATGGACGCGGCGCTGACCGAGACGGTGATTGACAAGGCGCGGCCGTTTCTGGGCATCTGCGTGGGCATGCAGTTGATGGCGACGCGAGGGCTCGAACATGGCGAGACGCCCGGGCTGGACTGGATCGCCGGCGACGTGGAGGCGATCGAACCCGCCGACCCCTCGCTCAAAATCCCGCACATGGGCTGGAACACGCTGAACCTGGCGCGAACGCATCCCCTGTTCGCCGGCATAAGCACGGGCGAATCGGGGCTGCACGCCTATTTCGTGCACTCCTATCAGCTGAAGCCGCGCGCGGACGAGGATTTGTTGGCCACGACCGATTACGGCGGCGCGCTCACCGCCGCGGTCGCGCGAGAAAATCTCGTCGGCGTGCAATTTCATCCCGAAAAGAGCCAACGGCTCGGTCTGGCTCTCATCGCCAATTTTCTGAGGTGGCGTCCGTGATTCTGTTTCCCGCTATCGATCTCAAGGAAGGCCAGTGCGTGCGGCTCGCCCAGGGCGACATGAGCCGCGCGACGGTGTTCAACGACGACCCCGCCGAACAGGCGCGCGCCTTCGAGCGCCAGGGGTTCGAATATCTGCATGTCGTCGATCTCGACGGCGCCTTCGCCGGCGCGCCGCGCAACGCCGAGGCGGTCGAGTCGATCCTCGCGGCGCTGAAGATTCCCGTGCAGCTTGGCGGCGGCATTCGCGACATGCGCACCATCGCCCGCTGGCTGGAAAAGGGCGTGACGCGCGTGATCATCGGCACCGCGGCGGTGAAGGACCCCGCCCTGGTGCGCGAGGCGGCGCGGCTTTATCCCGGGCGCATCGCGGTCGGCATCGACGCCAAGGACGGCAGGGTGGCGGTCGAGGGCTGGGCGCGCACGACGAGCATGTCGGCGCTCGATCTCGCCCGCGGCTTCGAGCACGCGGGCGTCGCCGCCATCATCTACACCGACATCGCGCGCGACGGCATATTGAAGGGCCTCAACATGGAGGCGACACTGGCGCTGGCCGACGCGCTGACAATCCCGGTCATCGCCTCGGGCGGCCTCGCCTCGCTCGACGACGTGGAGCGGCTGACGCGCCCCGACTGCGCGAGGCTCGCCGGCGCCATCACCGGCCGCGCGCTCTATGACGGCAGGCTCGATCCGGCGCGGGCGCTGGCGCTTTTGCGCGGGGCGAGGAGCGTCGCATGAAGCCCGAAGAAACGTTGCAATTCTGGACTTCTCGCGCGAGCGTTGTACGGGTTCGGAATGTGTTGAATTCGCTCCTATGGGTCGTGGCGCTGAGCACGCCGGCGTTTTTGTTGGCCGCCTATTTTTTTCAAATCGATCCAATCTTGAAATACGTTTTTTCCCTTTTTGCGATCTTGCCCGTTCTTGCCACTCTCGTCACGCACTTCTACTTCATGTTTAAGGATGCGGATCGTTTGCAATCCGAAGAATTCGTTTCCGGCAGCAAGAGTTATCGATCGTTAGCCGTGCTAACCATGGCGCGCCCAAGCCGGTGGACGCTCCTGGTGTTCCGGAGATAGAGGCGCCGAAACGGCTTGAAGGGAGTGAGGGGTCATGAATGCGTTTCTGTTTGTCTTCGACGATTCCCACATATCGAGAGAACAAATGTGGCGGAAGCTAAACGAGCTTCCGGAAATTGGGCATTGGTACTCTCTGTTCGGCAACACATTCTGCCTTGCATCGAAACAGAGCGCACAGCGGCTGGCGGCGCGCTTGCGCGAGGAAGTCTTGCCGGAAGTGAAGTTTCTGATTGTCGAGATCGACGCCACGAAGAAGGGCGGCTGGCTACCCGGCGAAATATGGGATTTCTTGAACCGGCCCGAGGCCACGACGCTGTTTAGCTACGCGCGGGGCGAGAATTCGCAACGAGAAGACGAGTTGAGCAGCCATTAAGTTAGGCGCCTTGGCTCCGATACAAAGAAACCTGCGCAAATGCTCAAATCCCGCCTCATCCCCTGCCTCGACGTAAAAGACGGGCGCGTCGTCAAGGGCGTCAATTTCATCGATCTGCGCGACGCCGGCGATCCCGTTGAATGCGCGATCGCCTATGACGCCGCCGGCGCCGACGAATTGTGCTTTCTCGACATCACCGCGAGCCATGAAAACCGCGGCACGCTGCTCGATGTCGTGCGGCGCACGGCGGAAGCCTGTTTCATGCCGCTGACGGTCGGCGGCGGCGTACGGGCGATCGAGGACATCCGCAATCTGCTGCTCGCCGGCGCCGACAAGGCGTCGATCAATTCTGCCGCCGTCGCCAACCGCGAATTCGTGCGCGAGGCAGCGGAAAAATTCGGCTCGCAATGCATTGTCGTGGCCATCGACGCCAAGCGCGCGGGGCAAGGGCGCTGGGAGATCTTCACGCATGGCGGCCGCCGCGCCACCGGCATCGACGCGATCGAATTCGCCAGGGAAGTCGCCGCGCTCGGCGCCGGCGAAATCCTGCTTACCTCCATGGACCGCGACGGCGCGAAAATCGGCTTCGACATCGAACTCACGCGCGGCGTCGCCGACGCGGTGAGCATCCCGGTCATCGCCTCGGGCGGCGTCGGCGAACTCGATCACCTGGTCGCCGGCATTCGCGACGGACACGCCAGCGCGGTGCTCGCCGCCTCGATCTTTCACTTTGGCGAATATTCTATCCAGCAGGCCAAGCTCCACATGGCGCGGGCGGGCATTCCCGTGCGTCTCGACGGATTGGAGACGGCATGAACGTTTGCCGCGGGCATGATCGAGGCCCGATCCGGCGCGCGCCCGACGCGACGGAGGCGGACTGATGGAACCATACGTTCCCGACGCCCTCCCCCTCGCCAATCTTGATTACTCGCGCATCGTCCGCAAGGTCGGGCCGGCCAACGCCGCGCTCGCCCGTTACGACGGGCTCTTGCAGGGCATCGTCAACGCCTCGGTGCTGCTCTCGCCGCTGACCAATAGCGAAGCCGTGTTGTCGTCGAAAATCGAAGGCACGCAAGCCACCGTCGACGAAGTGCTCGAATACGAGGCCGGCGTGGAGTTCGGCGGCGACAAGGTCGCCGACATTCAGGAAGTCGTGAACTACCGCAAGACGCTGACGCTGGCGAAGGAAG
>JBAUVQ010000048.1:0-14016 GCA_049583305.1 Methylocystis sp. | reverse complement strand
GCGCCGCTGATCGACGCGACGCTGGCGCTGACCGCGCTGCAAGCCTTCTGGCAATATTGGACCGCGCCGGCCAATAACGAAACATCCTCCGCCGGCGTGCAAATGATCGCCGACGATCTGATCTTCGCCTGGTGCTGGGACGCGCGGCCGCTGCCGGAGTTTCCGCTGCGCACGGATATTTGGTCCGACGGCGCCGACTGGCAAAACGGCCATTGGCTCAACGGCAAGCTGCCGTCGCTGCCGCCGCGAACGCCCTCCAGCGCGCCGAGCTTCGGTCCGTTCCCGACTTTCCCCGCGCTGATCGGGCAGGGCTGGTCGAGCAAGGTCACGCCGAAATTCGCGGGCGCCGAGCACGAGCGCGCGTCGGGCAAGTCATCGCGGCGCATGAAGATGCGTTGGCCGCTTTACGAGATCGAACTGACCTACGATTTTTTGCGCGCCGACGCGGTCAACGCCGAACTGCAAAACATTCTCGGCTTTTTCGAGAGCGCGCAAGGACAGGCGCAACCCTTCTGGCTCGCGCCGCCCGGGCTCTCCGCGCTGACGAACCAGTTCGTCGGAACCGGCGACGGCGCGACGATGGTCTTCCCGATGGTTCGCTCGACCGGCGCGTTCACCGAGCCGCTCGCCGGCGTGTCGAGCCTGACGGCCGTGCGCGTGAACGGCGTGGCGTTGGGTTCCGGCGCGTGGAGTCTTTCATCCGGCTATCAGCCCAGCCTGACGCTCGCGAGCGCGCCGGCGGCGGGCGCGAGCATCAACGTGGACGGCGCGGCCCTGTGGCTGTGCCGGTTCAAGGACGACACGCTGGACTTCGAGCAATTCGCCTACAATCTGTTTCGATTGAAGAGCGTGAAGCTGACGACGGTGAAACTGTGAGCGGCGCGAATCCTTCTCCCGCCCGCGGGAGAAGGTGTCATGCCGAGCATGACGGATGAGGGGCGCCGCGACTGGATTGGAATTTCCCGAGAGCCCTCATCCGACCCCGCTTCGCGGGGCCACCTTCTCCCACAAGTGGGAGAAGGAAGAGCGGCGACACACTGCGAGGCCTCATGACTCTTCCCACATTCCCGACTCTTCCCGGCCAGACCTTCGCGACCAAGAGCCCGATCACCGCGACCAACGTCGCCGAGCATGACTCGGGGCGCGCGGTGCGCACGGCCGTGTATCAAGGGCTTTATGAATTCGAGGTCGGCTTCGACGGGCTCGCTTCGGACTCCCAATGCAACCCCGGCCTCGGCGCGCAATCCTTGCAGGCGATCATGGGGCTGTATCTGCAATGCGGAGGCTCGTATGGCGCTTTTCTTTATGTCGATCCAAACGACAACGCCGCGACCAACCAAACCATCGCGACCGGCGACGGCGCGACAACGCAATTCACGTTTTTGCGCTCGATCGGCGCCGGACTCGACTCGGATTTTTTCGTCACCGGCGTGACGAGCGTCGCCGTCAATGGCGCGCTGAGCGCGAACTGGTCGCTCGTCGCGCCGAACGTTCTCGCTTTCGCCAGCCCGCCGGCGAGCGGCGCGGCGATCACCGCCTCCTTCACCTACGCCTTCGTGTGCCGCTTTCTCGACGACAGTCAGGACTTCGAGAATTTCATGCAAAATCTCTGGGCGGCGAAGTCGATCAAATTTCGGAGCGTGCGGCAATGAAGACGGCTTCCTCGACGCTGATGAATTTCCTGACCGCCGCGCGCGCCAGCCCCGACATTCAGTTGGCCTTCGCCGATTGCTACACCTTCACGCTGAGCGCCGGAACGACGTTGACCTACACCAACGCGGACGCGCCCATCACCTATGCCGGCAAGCAGTTCCTCGCCAATGGTCCATTGGTCTCGGGCCTCAAATATCGCGCGGCGACCGGGCTCAATGTCGACCGCCAGGAGATCACGATCGCCGCGCGGCCCGGCGATCTGACCAGCGGCGCGGCGTTTCTCGTCGCGTTGCGCGACGGCGCCTTCGACGGCGCGATGGTCCAGCGTGACCGCGTGTTCTTTTCGGACTTTGTCGGCGGAACGCTGGTCGACGGCGTGACGCTGTTTTATGGCCGCGTCTCGACGGTGGACGAGGTTGGCCGCACCAAGGCGAAGCTCACCGTCGCCAATGAACTGGTGCTGCTCGACATCGACATGCCCCGCAACATCTTCGCGCCGACCTGTCTGCACGTGCTGTTCGATCTCGGCTGCGGCCTGCCGGCGGGCGCATTCTCGACCAATGGCGTTGTCGGCGCGGGGTCGACGACCAGCCTCATCAATTTTACCGGCGCGCTGGCGACGCATCCGCAAGGCAAGATCGTGTTCAGCTCCGGCGCCAACGCCGGCGTCGTCGCGACGGTCAAATATGTCGTGGCGGGCGCGTCGCTGACGCTGATGTATCCGCTGCCCGAGCCGCCCGCCGCCGGCGACGAGATCACCGTCTATCAGGGCTGCGACCACACGATGGGCACATGTGGGACGAGTTTCGACAATCTCGCGAATTTCAGGGCGTTTCCGTTCGTCCCGCCGCCGCAGATGGCGGTGTGAGCGGGGCGTGACCTTCTCCCGTTTACGGGAGAAGGTGTCATGCGGAGCATGACGGATGAGGGACGCCGCGGCTTGGTTGACTCATTCCCATGAACCCTCATCCGACCTCGCTTCGCGAGGCCACCTTCTCCCACAAGTGGGAGAAGGGACATTGGAGTCTCCATGCGCGAAAAAATCATCGCCGAGGCGCGATCCTGGATCGGCACGCCCTATCACAATTGCGCCGACATCAAGGGCGTCGGCGTCGATTGCGGGATGCTGCTCGTGCGCGTGTTCGTGGATCTTGGACTCGTCGAGCCGTTCGATCCGCGGCCCTATACGCATGACTGGCACATGCACCGCGACGAGGAGCGTTATCTCAACCTCGTGCTGCCGCGCGCGCGCCGGACGACGTCGCCGAATATCGGCGATGTGATGCTGTTTCGCGTCGGGCGTTCCTATAGTCACGGCGGGCTGATTTCCCGCCTCGATCCGCTGACGATCATTCACGCATCGCTGCCGTCGCGAGTGGTTCTCGAAGAAACCGTGGAGCGCAACGCCATGATGGCCGAGCGCGTCGCGACGGCGCTTTACGCCAGCGTGCTTATCGCTCGGATGGAATCATCCGAGCGATAAGAAATCACGCAAAACAAAAACGCTGGAGCAAGCTCCACTTGCTCTAGCGTCGTGGAAGGATTGCAATGAGCTTTCTCGCCGCCAAAAAAGCCTCGCCGCAGACCGCCGCGATCTGGCCGGCTTACACCGGTCTGCAACTGCAAACCGCGACCAACACGCTGCCAATCCCGCTCGCGTGGGGCATGAGCAAGCTCGCGGTGAACATTTTCTTTTACGCCAATTTCCGGGCGGTTCCGGTGTTCACGCCGCAGCAGTCGGCTGGCAAGGGCTCGATCTTCGGCGGCGGAGGCGGTGTCACCTGGAGTCTTTCGGGCTGGAATTATTCCGCCGATCTGATGATGGCGCTGTGCGAGGGGCCGATCGTCGGCGTCAATCAAATCTGGCAAAGCCAGTCCACTTACGGCACGCAATTCACGTCGGCGAGCGGCGTCGTGTCCGGCGGCGGTTCGGGGCTTTCGTCGCTCAACCTCACTTTGTTCGACGGAGCCGATACCCAAGCGCCCTGGGGCTATCTCGCCGCGACCTATCCGACGCAAAGCCTCGCCTATCCGGGCACGGCCTATGTTTGCGCCGCGAATTTCGGGCTCGGCGCGTCGGCCAGCATCGGCACGCTGAATCTGGAAGTGCAGGGGCCGTTGTTCGGCACCGGCGCGAATGGGCTCGACGCCGATCCCGCGCAAGTCATCGCCGATTTTCTGCTCAATCCGCGCTATGGCGTCGGCTTTCCCGGCGCCAATGTCGACGCGACGACGGTCTATGGTTCGAGCGGCGGCGCGTCGCTGCAAAACTATTGCCGCGCGCTGGGCCTGTGCTTCAGCCCGACGCTGAACCAGACAGAGACGGCGTCGAGCGTGTTGACGCGATGGCTGCAATTGCTGAACGTCGCGGCGGTGTGGTCGGGCGACCGGCTGCGCTTCATTCCCTATGGCGACGAGAGCGTCACCGGCAATGGCGCGACCTTCGTTCCCAACATGACGCCGGCCTATGCGCTCTCCGACGCCGATCTCGTCTACGCGCGCGGCGACGATCCGATCAAGGTCTCGCGCGTCGATCCGTTCACGCTGCCGAACATGCAGTGGATCGAGGCGCTGAACCGCACGGGAATCAGCACGGGAACGACTGGCGTCCCCAGCATATTGGCGCCGCAGGGCCTCCCCGAGTATCAGGCGACGCCGGTGTCGGCGCGCGACCAGGCGATGATCGAGCAATATGGATTGCGCGTCGGTTCGACGATAACGGCGCATGAGATTTGCGATCTTAATGTCGCGTCGGTGGTCGCGCAGACGATTCTGCAACGCGGACTCTATGTGCGCGCCAGTTTTAAATTCGCGCTGTCCTGGGAGTTCTGCCTGCTCGATCCGATGGACATTGTCAGTCTCACCGACGCCAATCTCGGCTTGAGCAATTATCCCGTCCGCATCGTCAGCATCGAGGAAGACGACAGCGGCAAGCTGAGCGTAACGGCGGAGGAAATGCCGCAGGGCGTCGCGACGCCGGCCGCCAATCCGACGGGTTCAAGCGGAGGCGCCTCGATCAACGCGGCGGTGGCGGCCGATCCCGTCAACGCGCCGCTGATCTTCGAGCCGCCGCCGGGCCTGACCGGCAACGTAGCCGAAATCTGGCTTGGCGCGTCGGGCGGGCTCGCCGGCGCAAACGATTCCAACTGGGGCGGCGCGCTGGTCTGGGCCTCGCTCGACAATCTCACCTTCCAGAAAATCACCACGATCACCGCGCCGCTGCGCCAGGGATTCCTGACCGCGCCGCTGCCGCTCGCGACCGGTTACGACGCGGCGGATATGCTGAGCGTGAATCTAACCGAGAGCGCCGGCGCGTTGACGACGGCGACGCAGGCGGCGGCGCAGGCGGGGCAGACGCTGTGTCTCGTCGACGGCGAGCTTTTGGGCTTCGCCAGCGCGACGCTGACCGCGACCTATCAATATAATCTCACGGGCCTTCCGCGCGGAATGTATGGCTCGGCGGCGGCGGCGCACGCGACCGGCGCGCCCTTCGCGCGGCTCGACGGCGCGGTCGCTCAATATGCGTTGCCGGCCAACTTCATCGGCCAGACGATCTATCTCAAATTCCAGAGCTTCAACGTCTTCGGCGGCGGCCTGGAGGATCTGTCGACCTGCGCCGTCTACACCTACGTCCCGAGCGGCGCGGGCTCGGTCGGCCCGGTGACGACATCGCTGGAGCTGGGCCAGGATCAGGACTGGGGATTGGCCAGCGCGCCGGCCGGCATTTTCGACGATTGGGGCACCGCGTCGGGCGCGGTTTACGCGAGGGTCGATCTGGGGAATTTGGCGGCGTGACGGGCGAGGGCGTCGCGGCCCGTCGCCGATGCAGCCTTTGGCCGCGTTTTATGTTAGGCGGACGGGGTGGGGCCCGAAGCGAGGGATGGAAGGTGACCAAGGACGAGCGACAAGCCGAAGCGGGCGCGAGGATTCTTGTCGAGCCGCGGCATGAATGGTGGCGATCCGCCGTCGAGCGGCTGGAGGATCTCTGCAAGCTCCCAATGGGATGGGATGGCTATGACGCGCCGCCCATCGCCTTCGAGAACGCCCTTTTCGCGGCCGAAATGCTCGTCGCCATGTGCCCCTTGAGCGCGCCCGAGCCGGCGATCGTTCCCGGCGCGGAGGGCGATTTGCAGGTCGAATGGCTCACGGAGGACGTGGACATCGAACTGCGCATTCGCGCGCCTTACGACGTGGAGGCCTGTCGAGCCGATGGGCCGACGCCCGAACATGAAGTCCGCCTGCATCTCACGACGGATTTCAGCGCCGTGTTCGCCTGGCTCGCCGAATTGCCCGAGACTTCGCAAGCAGCTTTTGATCCACCGCCGCGTCATGACAATGACGCGTGAGGGCGACGGCGGGGTTTAACGCGCGATATTGCCCGCTTCTTCAAAAACTGTTACGGCCTCGCGCGATCCACGCCTTCGCCCACGAGGTCCAAGCCCATGAACGATTCCGCCCAGACGCGCGCCGATTTCGCGGTTATCGAGCGCTCGGACGCGCGTTGGGCGCGGCTGCGCGCGTTGATCGAGCTGCACTCGCTCAAGCGCGGCGACTTCACGCTTTCGTCCGGCGGCAAGAGCACGTTTTTGTTCCAGCTTCGCCAGACCACCATGCTGCCCGAGGGCGCGAAGATTCTCGGCGATGTCGTCGTCGACTTCATGAAGCATCACGATCTGCGCTGCGTCGGCGGCCTCGCGGTCGGGGCCGTGCCGATGGTTTCGGCCGTCTCGGTGATGAGCTTCATCAAGGGGTTTCCGGTCGACGCGTTTTTCGTGCGCAAGGAGGCGAAGTCGCACGGCGCGCTGGAGCGCATCGACGGCTTCGTGAGGAATGGCGGCGAAGTGCTGCTGATCGACGACGTGGCGACTTCGGGCAATTCGATCATCAAGTCGATGGAGGGGATGCGCGCGGAGCATCCAACCAGCTTCGCGCGCAAGGCGCTGGTGATGATCGATCGCGAGGAAGGCGCGCGGGAGAATCTCGCGCGTCACGGAATAGAGCTATATTCGATATTCACGCGGCGCGATTTCAGCGTCTGACTTCGCGACCAGCGGCCCTCATCCGACCCTTGCTGACGCAAGGGCCACCTTCTCCCGTAAACGGGAGAAGGAAGGCGCGCCGTTAGTTTCCACTTCAATAAAAATCACAAGGGCGCGTCCTTCTCCCGCTTGTGGGAGAAGGTGTCGCGCGTATGCGCGACGGGTGAGGGCGCTCGCCGTTTCCGCTGTCGATGACGCTATCAGGAGCACGCTCGCATGAGCACACAGGTTCAGCTGCGGCGCGACGCCGCCGCCAATGTCGCCGCTTTCACTGGCGCGCAGGGCGAGGTTGTCGTCGACACGACCAACAACCGCCTCGTCGTTCAGGACGGCGCGACCGCCGGCGGATTCGCCGCGGCGAAACTGTCGGAGGTGGTGACGCTCGGCCCCGCGACGCTGCTCGCGCGCGCGGCTCACGGCGGCGGCGTCAGCGCCGGCTGTCTGGAGCAACTTGTCACGCTGTCGGGCGCGACCACGACATCGACCGCGCAGATTCCCAATGGCGCGATCGTGCTCGCGGTTTCGAATCTCGTCGTGACGGCGATCACCGGCGCGACTTCCTATAGTTGCGGCGTCGCTGGCGCCGCCGCGCAATTCGGCGCTTCGCTCGGCGTCGGCGCGGGCTCCGCCAATCTCGGGCTCATCGGCCCCAATCCGTTCTACGCCGCGACCTCCGTGGTCTACACAGCGGCCGGCGGAAGTTTCACCGGCGGAGCCGTTCGCATGACGATCCACTATCTTCTGCCGAACGTCGCGACGGCTTAGCCGCCCGCGAAAGATTCCAAATATTCGAGCGGGTTCGACGCGCGGGATTCTCCCGACGCGATCGCGCCCGCGCATCCAAAAAGGAGCAGGGCGCATGCAGTGGAAAAACCCGGACGGATCGATCACCGAAGGCGTCGTCATCGAGGACGGCGGCGGCAACAAGATCACGTCCTTTTCCGGCGGCGGCTCGGGCGGCGGAACCAACGCGCCGCCCGTCGGCGCGGCGTCGCTCGCGACATCGCAGGCCTCGGTCGGAACGTCGGCGGCGCAAATCGTCGCGGCGCGCGCGGGCGCTTCGGGAACCGGGCGCGTCGCCGCGACGCTCTACAACGCCGGGTCGTCGACGATTTATTTCGGCCCCTCCGGCGTGACGACGACGAGCGGAATGCCGCTTTACGCCGGCGCTTCGGCGACGATCGACACGACGGCGGCGATCTACGGCGTCGCCGCCATCGGAACACAAACCATCGGCGTCATGGAGACCTTCTAATGCTTCGCAAACTTGCTTTCGCGCTGGCGCTGGTCCTCGCCGCGTCTCCGGCTGTCGCCGACGATCTTCGCGCGCCCGGCGCCTTCGGAACCGTGACCAATAGCGTGCTATCGCCCCCCAACAACGGCGCCTTCGCGCTGACGATGGACGGCACGGTCGCGCGGCCGATGATTGGCCTGACCAACAGCTATAACAACGGCTCCGGCTTCACCGGCGGCCTCGGCGATTTCATCGACGTTTTCGGCCTCGTGAGCGGGTCGATTCAGCAGTTGAGCTCGCTAAAGATCGACGGCTCTTTCCAGACCGCCGCCTACATCATCGTGTCCGGGCATTATTCCCTCCAGCTTCCCTACGTCTCCTATATTTTCCCCTCCACCGACACCGGCATGGTCTCCTGCTACGCCGATGTCGCGGGATTTTGCTATCAGGCGCGGACCAATAACGGGGCGGTGGGCGAACGCGATTACGACGCGCTCGACTATCTCGGCAACTACGCCTGGTCGCTCGACGGCAACGCCTATCAGATGCGGATGGGCCGCGCGGGAACGACAAGCTTCGCGTCGATGGACACGTTTTTCGGCTGGCCGGCGCCGGCGACGTTCCGCTTCGGAGCGGCCGATAACGGAACGCCGGTCGGGCAAACGCTGAAGGTGCAGAACGCCCTCGGAACGAACGTCGCCGGCGCGAACCTGACCATCATAGGATCGCAGGGAACGGGCAACCAGCCCGGCGGCGCCATCAACTTCCAGGTCGCTCCGTCCTATGTTTCCAGCGCCAATCAAAACACGCTGTTCACGCTTTTGAGCATAAATCCGAGCGTAGGCGTCGTGGTGCCCAACTCGAATCTTCTGCTGACGAACGGGTATGATTTATCCTGGTCCGGCGGCGGCGGCATTGGTTCGGGCGGCTACGGAAATTTTCAGTTCAACGGGGCCACGAGTTTCGGACTGTCCGCGTTGGCGACGGGCGTCGCGGCGCTCGGCAACGGATCGCCCGGCGATTATTCCGGCACGTTGAAGACGACCAGCGTGATTACCGCCGCGCTCACCTATGCGACGCTTCCCGCCTCGCCGACGGCCGGCCAGCGCGCCTTCATCACCGACGCGAACACGACGACGTTCAACGCGGCCGTGTCCTCCGGCGGCGGCTCGACGAAGGTGTCCGTTCTCTACAACGGCTCCGCGTGGGTCGTGAATTGACGGGAGAAAACATGAAACATCCAATCATCGCGTTCGTCGTTTCGCTGGCCTTCGTCGCTCCCGCGCGCGCGGAGCCGATGAAGCTCACGGTCAATCAGGCCTATTCCGTCGCCGTCGGAATCGCCCAGCTCGACAAGGGATTCGAGGAACCGGCGAAGGACAACGGCAAGGACGTGGTGCTGCATCGCGCCTTCGCGTTCGGGCCGGCGGTTCGCATCGCGCTCGCGGTCGACGGGTCGCGGATTGGCGACGCCATCGCTTCGGCGCAAAAGGAGCTAAAGGCCGCGCGCGAGAACGTCTCTCCCAATGGCGGCGAACTCGACGCCGAGGCGCGCAAGGCGCTCGACGCCGAAATCGAAAAGATCGGCGCGCGAATTCTCGAAATCGAGCTCACGCCGATTTCCGAAAGCGATCTCGCGCTCGACAAGAACGTCGGCATATCGGCGGCGGCGATACAGGCTTTGCTGCCGATCTTCAGGAAGTAACGCCAGGCGATCACCGACTTCGCGCGATCCGAGACGGCCTTCCACTCCCCCTTTTGTCATCGCAAGAAAGGAGCCGTCATGGCCTCGTTCTATTCCGACGTGCTGGCCAAGTCGCCGGCGTTTCACTCCGCGGAGACGCAAAAATCGACCGATCTTCTGGAGCCGGGCATGCGCGCGGCCGTCGCGGCGCTGGTCGCGGAAGCCGCGACGCACGATCATCATCTCGTCGTGCTGGAAACCTTCCGCTCCTCGCGCCGTCAGCAACAGCTATTCGCGCAACATAAAACCGAACTGCGCGCGGTCGGCTGTCATGGCTACGGCGTCGCCTGCGATCTCGGCATCACCGGTCCTTCGGGCCAAATCGACTGGAAAGCCGACTACACGCTGCTGCGCGCGCTCGCGAAAAAGCATGGGCTCATCTGGGGCGGCGACTGGGGAACGCCGAAGTGCCGGCATTCCTTCCAGGACATGGATCACGTGCAGCGCGTTCCGGTGTTTCGCCAGCCGGAGCTGTTCGCCGGCGACTGGTATCCCGCGAGCACGTACGACCCTTACGTCGACATGGAAGAACACGGCGTTTCGGGCGTCGAGGTCTGACGCCTCGCCCGACATTTCACGAAGGGCCGCGTCGCGCGGCTCCACCCATCAACCACCCGCGCCGCCGACCCTTCCCGGGCCGGCGTCTTTTTTCAACGCAAGGACATCCCATGACCAAGCAAAAGCACGATTCAATCTGGCCGTTCGCTGTTCCGGACATCGCCTATCTCGCGCTCGGAATCATTTTTGGCGCGTTGCTGGCGCTCGCTCCCTTCGGCGCGCGCGCGGCCGATCTGCCGTCCGCGAATGTCGCGCCGGCGCCGCTGCTCATCCCGCCGAGTTCCTGGACCGGGCTCTATTTCGGCGCTTCCGCCGGCTATGCGTTCGACTCCGCGCCGACGATGAATCTGGAAGCGTATAACAGCGGAATCGGAACCGGGTTTCAGCCCTACGCCTACGCCTCCGGCGCGACGGCCACGCTCAACAACAGAGCCTTCGTCGTCTCGCCCAACATCGGCGCCAATTATCAGGCGGGTAACTGGGTGCTCGGCGCGGAAGCCAGCGCCGATCTGCCGGTGGGCGGCGATACGCGGTCCGTGACTTTCGCGGCGCCGGGTCTTGGAACCGTTCCCTCCGTCGCGCAGCTCGGCGCGGGATGGACCGCGCGCTTCGACGCGACGGCCAAGGTCGGTTGGCTGCTGACGCCGCAATTCCTCGCCTATGTCGGCGCGGGACCGTCGCTGCTCAAAACCGATAATTCGGTGTTCGCGGGTTCGCCGCAGTCCGTCGCCAGCGGCTACGGGACGCAGGGTCCGAGCTTTGGCGGCTGGCACGCCAAGGGCGGCGTCGAATGGATGTTCATTCCAGGCTGGTCGGCGAAGCTCGAATATGATCACGCCGACTGGGGTTCGCACACGGTCGCGGGCGCGGGGCTGCTCTATGGCGCGACGCCGGCGGCGATTTCCGCGCAACAGTCGCAATTCCTGGGAACCAAGCGCTTCACCGAGGAAAGCGTGCGCGTCGGCCTCGCCTATCACACCAATTTCCTTGGCGGGAACAACGGACTGTTCTTCGCGCCGACCGGAAATATCGGCGGGGATGTCGCGACGCTGAACGCCAACGCGAAAAGCGCCGTCGGCGCGGCGCTCGGCAAGGCCGGACTCTGATCATCAACGCCTCGCGCGACAAGTTTCGCGCGAGGCTTTCGCTCACGAAAGGGCCGACATGAAACTTCCCACCGTTGATCCGACCACGGGCCTTGTCATCGCCGGCGCGGTCGCCGTGCTCGACGCCATCGCCAAGGGTTCGCTCGCGCTGCCCGATTACATTCCCGCCGCGGCGACGCACGCGATTCAGCAGACCGACGCGTTTATCGTCGGCGTCTTCGTGCTGGCGGTGGCGCCGATGATCAGCGCGCTGTCGTCCGACAAGCCGGGGCCGCTGGCGCCGGTCTCCAAGACCTAGCGGAACGGAGCGCGGAAAATGCCGACGCCGGACTGCTATCACGACATTGGCGCGGTGGGCGCGCGTCTCGACGAGATCGAAAAGGCGCGCATCGAACGCGACCGCATCGCCCAAATCGCGCAAGCCGAACGCGAGGCGCGCATCGACGCGCAACTGTCCGCGCTGAGCGACAAGATGGACGCAATCAACGCCGAGCGGCAAACGCTCGTCGGAATTATCTGGGCGATGCGCGTCCTGTTCGGCGGCGTCGGCGCCGCCGCGCTGTTTCTCCTGAGCAACGGCGTCCCGCCGTGGATCAAGAACGCGCTGCGGTAGGTTTGGCGTTGTTGGTCTCCTTTCATTGACCTCCCTGGTTCCTCCAACGCTCTAAAAAAGCGAGTGCTCTGCGATGGCAGCGTTCTCTCAAGCGATGTGGTTTAGAAAGGACGTCGGTTGGTGTAAGAAGCCCATTGTCAGCCGACGATGTGGTTTGGAAACACCACGGCGCAACGATAGTTAAAAGTTCCATGTGCGAGACAATAAATGCAGGATGTGGCGAAAGCACAACAGTTGACAAAAATATGTTTCCATGGTATGCGCCGACGGTCTCGTTTATGCGATCATAAGCCGCTGTTTTTGCACGGTAAAGCTTGGAGGTGAATGGCTGTTAATTCGAAATAGTTAACAGATTTTTACGAAAAAGCCCTAGCCAAACCTCCTTAAGAGGGTTATAACCCCTCCTAAGAAACCGCAATTTGGGGTTGTCAAGCGGTTTTTGCGTTACTGGGAGAAGAATAATGTCTACGAGCAGAATGGAGGCTCTCCATTCATTCCTCAATGAGGATGGAAGGGAGCTTGTCAACATCAAGTTTTTCCCTGGATCGGCTCGCGGACTCACAAACGCGCAAGTTGCGGAAGAGGCGCAGGATGCTATCGCGCGCGCGATTCATCGTGGGTTAAAGGACGAGCCTCCGATCAGCGGCAGGGAAAAGGCTTCCTTTTGACATGGAAATGTCATAACGAATAGGCATCCGTTGACCCAAAGGCCCGGCTTGTCCGGGCCTTTTTTGCATGAGCTGTCGCGATGCTAGAGAAGATCATTGCTGAATTTAGTGAGGTATCTGAGCTTCCGATCGAGATAACAGAGGTGCGTCAAGCGATATTGCGTAACGGTGTTCAAGATAGAATTGTATTTTGTCCTGATGAAGCCATGGATCAAACCAAGCTAATTGGAGCATATTATCAATATACTAGACGTGATGGGCTATATGGCGATACGGAGCTTGTGTCTATTATTGTTTTTTGCTCTAAGCTAGAAGTTTCATGGCAAAGAATGATATGCTGTAAGGAAATGGTTCATATTTTGGATGATGACGCAGAGAAGACGGATACTCTTGAAGAGCTTGATGGGCTTTTAACAAGACTTCTAGGTCCATTATCAACTGGTGATTTCAATATATTTGATATTATGGCAACAAAAGATAGGCTGGCGTTATATCAGGCGATCCCTTTGCTGTTTCCTATGACTGCTAGGAATAATGCGGTCGAGAAGCTCAAGAGAGGAGAATGTTCTGTCGCTGACATAGCGGAAGCTGCGGTAATGCCTAAACAGCTTATAGAAATAGCCCTCAGAGATGAGTGGCCTCGCTTGCTTCGAGATTTGACCTGTTAGGCTTCGGCGCAGAGCTGCCAACGCTCCTCTTCTGCGGGGCCGAACTCGGTGCGTGCAAGTGAAAAGGCAGGAGCATTTTCTATCTTAAGTCGTTGGCTTATACGAGTAGCTCAGCGATGGGATTCCCCGCTTGAGCTTTCCTCGTTTCGCCCCGCTGGCCCTTGGGTCGGCGGGGCTTTTTTGCGTTTTCACCCCAGCCTTCTCCTCAAAACGCTCAGCGCCACCGCGCAGGCGTTGGAGACGTTTAAACTCTTGATCGCCCCCGGCATGTCCAGCCGCGCTACCGCGACACAACGCTCGCGCGTCAGGCGGCGCAGGCCCTTGCCTTCCGCGCCGAGCGCCAGCGCGACCGGCGCTTGCAGCGGGACGGTCTCCAGCGTGTCGGCCCCTTCCGAGTCGAGGCCTAAAATCGTGTAGTTGTGGTCGGCGAGTTCTTCCATCGCGCGGGCGAGGTTGACCACCGCGACGATCTCGACATGCTCCAGCCCGCCCGAGGCCGCCTTGGCCAGCACGCCCGAGACTTGCGGGCTGTGGCGCTCGGTGACGACGATGGCCTCGACCGCGAAGGCCGCCGCCGTGCGAAGAATCGCGCCGACATTATGCGGGTCGGTGATCTGGTCGAGCAGCAGGATCAGCCCGCCGGTCGCCGCGACATCGGAGAGGTCTCGCTCGGGCAGGGGGCCGGCCTCCAGCAGCAGCCCCTGATGCACGGCCTCCTCGCCCAGCCGCCGCG
>JBAUVQ010000047.1:0-3217 GCA_049583305.1 Methylocystis sp. | reverse complement strand
GCGCGAGCCAGCGCATGATGGCGCGATCCTTGCCGAGAACCTGCATGCGGTAGACGCCAAGATTCATTCGCGCCGTGTCATCGGCCTCGGTATCCGGCGGCCGGGTGATGACCAAAGGCCAGGTGATGAGCGGCGCAGGCTCGCCCGGCCAACAAGTCTGGATCGGCAATTTTCCCAGGTCGACATCGCCGCCAATCCTGCGTTCCTGCTGGCAATCGGGCCGCGCGATGGGGTCGGGCCGCGTGGCCAGCGCGGCGCGGATCATCGGCCAGCGGCCCAGGGCGTCGCGCAGGCCGTCAAGCGGCGCCGGTTCACGCAGGGCGGCAAGCATTTCGCCGAGTTCGACGACGCCGTGGCTTGCAACCCCGAAGCCGGCCGCCACGCGCTCAGCCGTCCCGAACAGGTTGGCGACGACAGGCATGGAGGCGTTCGCAGCCCGTTCGAAACGCAAAACCGGGCCGCAAGCGCGCAAGACACGGCGATGAACCTCCGTGATTTCATGGACGAGGCTCACCGGCTCGCCGATGCGCGCCAATTGGCCCTCTGTCTCCAGATGGCGCAGGAAGGCGCGCAAATCGCGGAAGGGCGGCAAAGAGCGGAAGGACATAACGTCTCCTGCCGCGAAATAGCAGCCAACGCCTTGACCCCGGTTAAAGCGCGTCGCCGTTCCATCTGATTTAAACGGCTCATGCCGAGCACCAACGCCATTCCCAAATTTCCGGTCGCGGGCGCTGTCGCCCTGCGGCTCGCGCCTCTGGCGCCTTTGAACTACGCCGGCCTATGCCTCGCTCGCAGCCTTTGCCGCCGCCACCCCGCGCTTTTCGCCCGCCTCGGCGAACAGGCCGAAAAGGTCTTCCTGATCGATCCGACCGATTTGCCCTTCGCCTTCCGCCTCGTTCCCGCAACGAATGCGCCACGGCTCGAAGCCGTGCGGCGCGAATCGGCAGGCGCCTGGGACGCCCGGATCGCCGGACCTCTCGCCGCGCTGATCGGGATGATCCATGGAGCTTATGACGGAGACGCGCTGTTCTTTGCCCGCGACCTCGTCATCGAAGGCGACACGGAAGCCGTTCTGGCGCTGCGCAACGCCATAGACAATGAGGAAATCGATTTGCCGGAGGAAGCGCTGGCCCTGTTCGGCCACATCGGCAGGCTGGCCGCCCGTCCGGCACACGATCTCGCGGTTTTCGTCAGCCGTCTGACCGGCGTTGCGGTCACCCGCGCCGGACAAGGAACCGACAAATGAGCGACCAGCACTTGGAACTCGTTTGTCCCGCGGGAACGCCGGCCGCGCTGCGCGCCGCCATCGAAGCCGGCGCACATGCGGTCTATTGCGGCTTCAACGACGAAACCAACGCCCGCAATTTTCCGGGTCTGAATTTTTCGCGCGAGGAGATGGCGGAGGCGATCAAATTCGCTCATCGCCATGGCGCAAAGGTTCTTGTCGCGCTCAACACATTCCCGTGCGCCGGCGCCTTCTGGCGCTGGAGCAAGGCTCTGGACGACTGCGCGCGGTTTGGCGCCGACGCCGTCATCCTCGCCGACCTCGGCCTGCTCGACGACGCTTCGCGCCGCCATCCCGGCCTGCGTTTGCATCTTTCCGTCCAGGCGGCCGCCGCCAACGCCGACGCCGTCAATTTTTACGCCGGCGCCTTCGGCGTCAAGCGCGTCGTGCTGCCGCGCGTTCTGACGGTTCAGGAAATCGCCGCCATCAACCGCGAGATCGACGTCGAAACCGAAGTCTTCATTTTTGGCGGTCTTTGCGTCATGGCCGAGGGGCGCTGCTCGCTTTCCTCCTATGCCGCCGGCAAATCCCCGAACATGAACGGCGCCTGTTCGCCAGCGAGCCATGTCGAATATCGCGAAGAAGGCGGAAATCTCGTCTCGCGCCTGGGCGGCTTCGCCATCCACCGCGTCGCCGCCGGTCAGCCCGCGCCCTATCCGACTCTGTGCAAAGGCTGTTTTCAGGCTGGCGACTACCAGGGCCATGTGTTCGAGGATCCCGTCAGCCTCGACGCCGCCACGCTGATCCCCCAGCTTGCCGAAGCCGGGGTTTCGGCGTTGAAGATCGAGGGTCGCCAGCGCAGCCGCGCCTATACCGAGGCGGTGGTGCGCGGCTTCCGTCGCGCTCTCGACAATTTCGCCGCCGGTCGCGCGATCGAAGCCGGCCAGTTGCGTGAATTAACGGAAGGCCAGCGGACGACCTCCGGCGCCTATAGCAAGACCTGGCGGTGAAGAGGAGACCAGACGTGGCGCGCGAGAATTTAGGTCTCACCGTTGGACCCGTGCAATTCAACTGGCCAGCGCAACGTCTGGCCGATTTCTACGCGCGCGTCGCCGATGAGGCTCCTGTCGATTGTGTTGTGATCGGCGAGACGGTGTGCTCCAAACGCGCGCCCTTTTATGCCGACCGCCTTCCGGCCATCATCGACCGGCTGGAGCGCGCCGGCAAGAAGGTCGTGCTGACTTCGTTGATCATGATCACGCTTGAACGCGAGCGCCGGGCGGCCCGCGAATTGTGCGAACAAGCCGAGCATGAAATCGAAATCGCCGATCTTTCCATGTTGCGCCATCTCGAAGCCGGCCCCGCCTTTTCGGTCGGACCGACCGTGAATGTCTACAACGAGGCGACGCTGGCTTTTCTGGCGCGGCTCGGCGCGCGAAGCTTCTGCCTTCCGCCGGAACTCCCCTTCGCGTCGGTAGAAACTCTGGCGAGAACGAGACCGGAGCGCGTCGGAATTGAAGTCTGGGCTTTCGGACGCATGCCACTGGCGATTTCCGGCCGCTGCACACATGCCCGCATTCATGGCTTGACCAAGGATTCCTGCCAGTTCGTTTGCGAAAAGGACGCGGACGGGCTCGCGGCGCGCACGCTCGATGGCGCGGACTTTCTGGCGGTCAATGGCGTGCAGACTCTTTCGCATAAATACGCCAATCTGGCTGCGGATATCGACCGCATCGCCGACGCGGGCGTGACCTCGTTCCGCCTGTCGCCACAAAGCGGCAATTTCGTCGCCGTCGCGCGCGCTTTTGCCGATGCGATAGAGAAAAGGATTTTCACTGAGGAAGCCCTCGGCAAGATTGCCCAGGCGGCTGCTGGCGCCGAATTCACCAACGGCTTTTTGTTCGGGTCTTGCGGCGCGGCGCCTCTCGTCATCGCTTGAAAAGCGGCTCGCGGAAGTCATAGAGAAAAAATCCGAACGCCGCGATCCAACAC
>JBAUVQ010000046.1:0-10559 GCA_049583305.1 Methylocystis sp. | reverse complement strand
TTCCAGCGCGACGCCGGCGAGCGCCTCCGGCCCCATGTCGTTGGCCGGGGTGTTGACGAGACCGCGCCCCATCGCAACGGCGCGGACGATCCGCGCGATGCGCGCGGCGTCGACGCCCTCGGGCGCGCAAAGCCGCGCGCGCTCGTTCTTTGGCCCGAGGTAGCGGGAGAAGCGGTAACTGGACAAAAGAAAGGCCAGCGCGGCCGTCGCGGGATCGGCGGGCGCCCGATCAAAGCGATAGAGCCCCGGCGGCAGCAACGTCGCGAGCCTGCCCGCGAGGAAAGGATCGCGAGATCGCGCGGCTTTCGCCTCGACGCCGAACAGCACGCGCTCCAGCCCGCCATCGGCGCCAGGCGCGAGCAGCGATTGGCCGGGCTTGGCCTCGAAGCCGCACGCCCGCCCAAAGGCGCGCGCGCGCTCCGGCGCCCCCGCCACCCCGGCGCTCCACTCCTCCGAGTCGATAAAATCTATCGGGATCGCATCGCGCGCGCCCTCCTCCAGACCGATATCGACGCCCATTTCGCCTCCTCGCGGTTTCGTCGCCGGCGCCTCGAATTGGGACGGACCCCGCCCCCCGTTAAGCAGCCGTTAGGGTTAACGCTTTATTGCTGATCGCAGTGCTCCCCAAAAACGAGAAGAACCGCCGTGAACAAGGCAGCGACCCGCCTCTTTGCTTCTCCTCCCTTCGCGCATGACGGCGCGAAGCGCAACTGTCGCGCGGTTGGCGCGCTCGCGCTCGCGGCGCTTATCGGTCTGTCCGGCTGCTCCAAGGGCATGAACGATGTCACGGGCTCCATCGGCCGGACCCAGCCGCCCCAGACCATACCGACGGAAGATGGCGCGCTTCGACGATTCGCGGAGGAATGGGGGAGGCGTTACGACGCCAATCCGAAGGATAAGGTCGTCGCCATGACCTACGCCCGCGCGCTGCATGGGCTCGACCAGAACAACCAGGCCGTCGCGATTCTGCAGGGAACCGCCATCCAGAATCCGACGGACATGCAAGTCCTTTCCGCCTATGGCAAGGCGCTCGCGGACGCCGGACGGTTGAATGAAGCCGCCCAAATTCTATCGCGCGCCCATACGCCCGAACGACCGGACTGGTCCGTCGTGTCGACGCAGGGAACCATCGCCGACGAACTCGGCGATCACGACGGAGCCCGCGAGTTCTATCGCGAGGCGCTGAAAATTCGTCCCGACGATCCAACGGTCCTGTCGAACATGGGCCTTTCCTACGCGCTGTCGCGGCAGCTGCCGCGCGCGGAGGAGACGCTGCTGTTCGCCGCGAAGCAGCCCGGGGCCGACATCCGCGTGCGCCAGAATCTTGCCCTCGTGCTGGCCTTGCGAGGAAAATTCGAAGAAGCGGCGGAGTGGTCTCGCCGCGATCTGTCCCCCATCGACGCCGCCGCCAATATCGCGTCCATCCGTCAGATGATCTCGCAATCGAACACCTGGCGCGACATCGCCGCCGCTCCGACCCCCGCTCCGACCGCTCACCGCAAGACGAGCCCCGCCTCCTACGAACAACGCTGAGCGCCGCGGCAGCTCAAACGTAAAAAAGGCCGTGGAGCGCGACGCCCCACGGCCCTTTTTTGCGTCCGCGCGCGTGGCGGAAGAACGCGCGAGGCCTATCCTTTACTTTCCAAGGGCCATGACTTGCATGACGGCCGGCGCCATGACGACGACGAGAAGCACGGGCAGGAAGAAGATAATCATTGGAACGGTGAGTTTCGGCGGCAGACCCGCCGCCATCTTCTCCGCTTCCATCATGCGCATGTCGCGGCTTTCCTGCGCGGTGACGCGCAACGCCTGACCGAGTGGCGTTCCGTATTTTTCAGCCTGGATCAACACGGTGCAGATTTGCTTCACGCCGTCGAGCCCGGTGCGGGCGACAAGGTTGAGATAGGCCGTGCGGCGATCCGGGAGGAACGACAACTCCGCCGTCGCCAGCGCGAATTCTTCCGCGAGTTCGGGCGACTGCACGCCCACTTCCTGACCGACCTTGCGAAACGCGTGTTCGATCGACATGCCCGACTCGACGCATATGAGCATCAGATCGAGCGAGTCGGGAAAGGCGCGCTTCATCGAAAACTGCCGCTTCTGGATGGTATTCGTGAGATACAACTCGGGCAGCTTGATGCCGATGTAAGCGGCGGCGATGGCCGCTGCTATCTGTAACGGAAAGCTCAGACCGTGATCGTTGATCGCCATCACATAAAACGCCGTCGCGGCGAAGAGAACCACCGGGGTCACCGCGCGAAAGAACACAAACGCCGTTTCCGCCTGGGGGCCGCGAAACCCCGCGCTCGCCAGTCTCATTTTCGCGTCGCCGGTGTTCAACCACTTCGACAGCGACAACTTTTCGACGAAATCCCTCATATAGGCCTTGTGCTCGTGGCGCAGGGTGCCGGACTTCGATTTGGCGGCGGCGGCGCGTTCGCGCGCCCTGATCCGCTCGCGCTCCGTCGCGACGGACTTCATCCGCTTCTCCAAGGTGTCGGTGATCATCAGCGGCGTCGCGACGGTATAGACCGTCGCCGCCACGCTGATCGCCACCAGGACGCCGCTCAAGTTCTGAGGGTCGGAGATTAGTGCGACGATTTGGTCCGAGTTCATAGCGCCAACTTTCTCACCTCGATCGGCCGGACATTCCCGGCGACGACCCCGCCATCGTTTTCCCTTAGATGTCGAAATTGATCATTTTGCGCATGATCAAGACCCCAATCATCATCCACGCCAGACAGCAGCCGATGATAATTTTTCCGGTGCCCGTTATGAACAGAATCATGATGTAATTCGGCCTGATGAAATAGACGGCGAGCCCGACCACGAACGGGAGCGCGCCGATGATGCCCGCGGAGGCCTTGGCTTCCTGCGACATTGCTTGAATCTTGGCCCTCATTTTCTTTCGGTCTCTGAGCACGGTGGACAGGTTGCCCAGCGATTCCGAAAGATTGCCGCCCGACTTCTGCGTGATGTTGACAACGATCGAAAAGAACGAAGCCTCCGGGATGGGCATCCGATCCGCGAAGCGCTCGCTCGCCTCGCCGACGGAAAGGCCGATAGTCTGCGCTTCAACGATTTGTCGAAACTCGCCGCGCACCGGTTCGGGCGCCTCGCTGGCAATCACGCGAAAGCAATCGGTGACGGGAAGGCCCGCTCGAATGCCGCGGATAATGACATCGATCGCGCCCGGAAATTCGTGGATGAATTTCCCAACGCGCCTGTTGCGCAGGTAGGACAAAACCCAATTCGGCAAACCGAACATTCCGACCCCGGCGCCTCCGGCCACGACGAGCAAATTGCCGTTCACGATGAACAGCACGATCATCAGCACCACGGCGCAAATCGCGGACGCGATGAAGTAGCCGGATTTGGTCATTTTCAATCCCGCCTGCGCGAGACGCTGCTCGATCGTAATCTTCTTCTTTTTGCTCTGCGATTCCAATTCCTTGAGCGTATCGGCGATCGCCTTGCGTCTCTTGGCCTGATCGCCGCTCGCGCGCGCTCCGGCCACGCGCTCCTTGTTGTTCGACATCAGGGCCGCGGCGCGCTTCTGTGCTTTCGCGTCACCGGAAAGGAAGGGAGAGGCGACCACGTACAACAGGGCCGCGACCACGATAGCGACAAGACCCGCGATTAGGGCTGAGTTGTTCTCCATCGAAAGGCGCCTCCGGATACTGAGTTACGTAGAACGAACGTCGGAACGTTTTAGACGGCCGCCCGCGGGTTACGTGTCGCGAACTTCCGCGGCGTCGAGCGCCGCCGCGAGTCTTTCCTCGTCGCCATAGTACCGCGCGCGCTCCCAAAAACGCGGTCGGCCAATGCCGGTCGAGCGATGGCGCCCGATGATCTTTCCGTTGGCGTCTTCGCCAAGCATTTCATAGATGAACAGGTCCTGCATCGTTACAACGTCGCCTTCGGTGCCCAGCACTTCGGTGATATGCGTGATGCGGCGCGAGCCGTCTCGCAGGCGCGCGGCCTGGATGATCACGTCGATCGACGAAACGATCATGTCGCGAATCGTCTTCGAAGGAAGAGAAAAACCGCCCATCGTGATCATGGATTCAAGACGCCCGAGCGCCTCGCGCGGCGAGTTGGCGTGTAGCGTCCCCATCGAGCCGTCGTGGCCCGTGTTCATGGCTTGCAGCAGATCGAAAGCCTCCGGTCCGCGAACTTCGCCGACGATGATGCGCTCCGGCCGCATACGCAGACAGTTCTTGACCAGTTCACGCATCGTCACCGCGCCCTGCCCTTCGAGATTTGGCGGACGCGTTTCCAGTCGAACAACATGGTCCTGCTGCAACTGCAATTCCGCCGCGTCCTCGCAGGTGATGACGCGCTCGTCGTGTTCGATGTAGTTGGTGAGACAGTTGAGCAGCGTGGTCTTTCCCGAACCGGTTCCGCCTGAGATCAGAACGTTGCAGCGCACGCGGCCGATGATCTTCAGCACTTCCGCGCCTTCCGGCGAAATGGCGCCAAACCGCTGCAATTGATCGAGTGTGAGCTTGTCCTTTTTGAACTTACGAATGGTGAGCGCGGGACCGTCGATCGCCAGCGGCGGCGCGATCACGTTGACGCGCGAACCGTCAAGCAAACGCGCGTCGCAGATTGGCGAGGAATCGTCGACGCGGCGGCCGA
This sequence comes from Methylocystis sp., assembly GCA_049583305.1. Taxonomy (GTDB): domain Bacteria; phylum Pseudomonadota; class Alphaproteobacteria; order Rhizobiales; family Beijerinckiaceae; genus Methylocystis. The sequence goes on along the minus strand of JBAUVQ010000046.1, from coordinate 5,918 downwards.
CCTGGCTGACGATACGCTGGCAGATGTTCATCAACTGCGCGTTGTCGCGAAAGCGAATGTTGGTGAGCTGAATCTTTCCGCCCACTTCGATGTAGGTCTTCATAGAGCCGTTGACCATGATATCCGCGATGTCGTCGCGGCCAAGCAATGGCTCCAGCGGGCCATAGCCCAAAACGTCGTTACAAATGTCGTCGAGCAGTTCCTCTTGCTCGGAAATCGACATGACGACATTCTTGATCGAGATGATCTCGTTCACGATGTCGCGAATTTCCTCGCGCGCGTTCTCCGGATCGAGCTTCGACAACTGCGCCAGATCGATGGCTTCGATCAGGGCGCCGAAGATCACGCTTTTCGTGATGTAGTATTCTTCGGATTTTTTCGTCTCCACCGGCGCCTGAACCACGGGAGGCTGGGCTGGCTGGGAACGCTGCGCCGGGAAAGCGGACGGCGTCTTTGGCTGGGGCGAAGTCGCGGGAACGGCCGGCGACGCCTTTTTCGCGCCGCCGCCGCCTTGATCGCCAATCTCTGTACGCTTTCCGAACATGGCGGTGTATCCCTAAATTTTCTCGACAACAGCGCTCGAATAGTCAGCCGGTCTTCTTGCGCGCGAACCGGTCCAGCAACGGCGCCAGAAGGCTTTTCTTCGATCTACGCGTGCTGGAGCGACCCATGAGATTGCGCGCCAAATCGTCGAAGACTTCGACGATCTTCGACGCGGGCTCGATTTCCGCCAGCATCTGGCCGTTATTCGCCGCCGTGCCGAATAGTTTCGGCTCGAACGGGATGACGGCGCAGGGCTGGGTTTCGATCGCCTTCGCGAACTCGGGAACCGTGATTTCGGGTCGCCGCGGCACGCCCACATTGTTGAGCAGCAGTTTAGGCGGGCGATCGTTGGGGCGCGCCGCTCGCAGGGAGTCGAGCAGAGTCTTCGCGTTGCGCAGATTGGCGAGATCGGGATTCGCGACAATCACCACATCGTCGGCGCTCACCAGAATGTGACGCGTCCAGGCTGTCCATTGATGGGGCGTATCGAGCACGGTGCAAGGCGTCGAGGCGCGCAGAATATCCAGCAACGGATCGAAAGCGAACTCGGGCAAATCGTAAAGGCGATCCACGGTCGCGGGCGCGGCGAGCAAGCTTAGCGTGTCGCTGCACTTCGAAAGCAGGCGGTCAATGAGGTTGGCGTCGACGCGTTCCGGGGAAAACACCACCTCGGCGATTCCCTGCGGCGGGTCCTGATTGTAATCGAGGCCGGCCGTGCCGAAAGCGAGATCAAGATCGGCGACGACGCTCTGAATTTCCAGAACACGCGAGATCGACCACGCCAGATTGTGCGAAATGTTGGAGGCTCCGACGCCACCCTTCGCGCCAATCACCGCTATGACCCGGCCCAGCGAATCCGCGCCTGGGCCGTTGTACAGATGCGAGATGTGCTGGATGAAGGTCAGCACCGCGAACGGCGCCACGACATAGTCGCTCACGCCGCGCGATGTCAGCGCGCGGTAGAGCGAAATGTCGTTTTCGTGGCCGATCACGACGACCTTGGTGCCGGAATCGCAGAATTCCGACAACTCCTCCAGACTCGCGATCAATTGAGCTCGATCGCTCAGCGACTCCACGATGATGAGATTGGGCGTGGGCGCCGATCGAAACGCCTCGATCGCCGCCGCGATGCCGCCCATGTGCGCCTTGACGTGCGCTTTCAACATACGGCGATCCATCGCCGCGTTTTCGATCACTTCGGCCACTTGCGTCGTCTCGCAAAAGGCTTGAATCGAGATCCGCGGAATCTGCGCGATCTGCGGCGCGTGATCGATCGTGGCGCCGTCGTTTTCGACCATTGTGTCGGTCATCACATGCCTCCGGTGCTCTGCGCCTTGGCGGCCCATTGGGTGCCAGGGTCGGTGCCAGCGCGACTTTTCTGGATCGCGCGCATGCGTGTTTCGACGTCGGACGGCGTTTCCCCGCGCGGCCCCACGAGATCGCGCGGATCGGCGATCTGAGCGGCCAAGGTCGCCTGATTGGCGCAGCCGAAATTCCAGTAAGTCGTGTTCTGCCACCCGTCCAGGGACGTGCCCGAGGCAAGGTCATCGGGCCATTCGCCACACGGACCTTTGACTTTCGCCACCGTGCCGACGAAGGAAAGGCGAACAGGCGCGGCGAGACTGAAGTCGCCGACCGGATAAGTGGCGAAATTAACGAACTTGCCAACGCCCTCGGCGTCGAGCGCCCGCCGTACCTTTTCGACGCCGGCGCGCAATGCCGCCGGATCACCGCCGCCGATCGGCGCGAGAACCGTGATCGGTCCCTCGCCCAGGGCGCGGTAGCGGCTGACGAACTCTTTAACGCGCAGGAGATTCTCGGTGTCGAGGCGCGCTCCGAACGTCGGCGGGAAAATATCGATCAAGTGCGGCGCGTGCGCCAGCACGATGGGATGCCGCTGGTGGTAGTCGTAGGGAACCTCGGGCGCGACCGCGACCTTGTTCAGGCCGCATGCGCCCAAGGGCAGCAACAGAACGAGCGGAAGAAACCGTGTCGCCCGACGTAGCGCGCGACGCCCGCCATGTTGAGCGTCGACGCCGAGCGCTCTCGACGCGGCTTTGGAGTGTTTCGACATTAGCGCCATCCTCTCGGCCTTAAGTTTTAATCGTGAATGAAGCCGATACGGCCTTTGTAGTTTTTGTTCAGTTCCGGATTATTTGGCGTCGCGTAGATACGATTGATCCGACCCAGGAGCCACCCCTGTGGATCGCTCGCATCGTTGAAGTTATCGTCTGGACGCGCCACGTCCTTCGCCGGAATGGGCGTCACGACATAGGGGGTGACGACGATCAGCAGTTCGGTCTCCAGACGCTGATAATCGCGCGAGCGGAACAGATTTCCGAGGACCGGCAAGTTCATCAGACCCGGCAGTCCCGCGATCGCCGCGCTATTGTTTTGCTGGATCAGGCCCGCCGTGGCGATCGAACCGCCGGACGGAAGCTCCACCGTCGTTTCGCTCTTGCGAGTCTTGAAGCCGGGAACGGATACGCCCTGGTAGGAGTAGGTGGTCGTGGGATCGATTTCGGTGACCTCGGTCCCGACGTGGATCCGGATGCGGCCTTCGGACTGCACGATCGGAGTGAAGGCCAGCGACACGCCATAGGGCTTGAACGCGATGCTGGGCGCGCAGATGTTGGTGCCGCTTGTCGTGGAAAGCGTGCAGCCGCCAGGCCCGGGAACCGCGATTTCGCCGCCGACGAACATTTTCGCGATTTCACCGGAAACCGCGGTGACGGTCGGCTCGGCGAGAATACGCGCGACGTTGTTTTTCTCGAACGCCTGCAGCGTCGTCGTCGTGCCGCCCGGGCCCTTCAGCAGAAGGGTGGCGTTGCTGAGCTGCGTGTTGATCGAGAACGGGTTGTTGTTGGTGAACGAGCCCCAGCCGCCGGTCGCGAGCGTGTCGGCGCCGTTCACGGGATTGGCCGAAACGCCGAGCTGCTTAAGCACCGTGCGCGAGACTTCGGCCACGGTCACCTTCAACATGACCTGATCTTCGCCGCGAATGCTCAGGCTGTTGATGACGCCTCCGCCGCCTCCGTTCTCTCCGCCGCCTTCGGCCTTTTTCGCGGCGAATCCCTTGGCGATATCGATCGCCCGCTGCGCGTCGCCCGCCGAGGCCACGGTGCCCGTCAGAATGATGGTGTCGTTCACGGTGCGCGCGACGATATCGGATTTTGGAACCGCCGCTCTCAGCAACGGTCCCAATTCGCCGACGTCGCGGCCAATGCTAAGTTCGTATTTGGCGAATTGGCGCCCCTCGCCGTCGACGGCGAAAACCGTGGTCTGCCCCTGGGCCATGCCCATGAGATAGATTTTTCTCGGCGTTCGAACGATCGCGTTCGCGATGGCGGGATTTCCCACGACGATCTCCGCCGCGTCGCGCGGCAGATCGAGCACGACGGACTTGCCGACGCCCATCTGAATGCTGCGCGCGCCATGCGCGTTCTCGAGCGCGCGCTCTTCATAACGCTCCAGGGCGTTGGCGGGAACGACCAGCGGCGCGATGCCGAACGTGGCCGCCAGAATGGCGCCGATCCCTATGTGCATCAAGCGGCCCATGCGCGGCGCTCCTCGGTTGGAGATGGCGGAAACTTGCGTCTTCATATTGAAATTCCGTGCTCTCGCGAATGTCATCGCGCCCGCAGACTGGTCGTCACGCCGTAGCGCACGATGACCATCGAACTGTCGGTGGGCGTATCCGCGACCGGGGCGGATCCGTCCAAGGGATGCGCGTCGACCAACGGACGCAATTCCAACGACAGGGAGCCCGAGCGCTGCGCCAGCAGGACTTTCTCCGCCTGAACGGGATCGAGTTCCAGCGTGGACGTGGCGCCGGTGACGACCGCCTCGCCATTCTTCGTTTCAACGGTCTGACCCATCGCGAGAACGCGAACGTTGGAAACGACCAGTTCCGACGCCATCACATCGGCGCCGCGGTCTTTGGTCAGCTCGGGATCGCGATAGAGCTTGAGAATATCGACCCGGTCGTTTGGCAGGATGAAGCCGCCCGCCGTGCTGTTGATCGACACGTCGATGGCGATCGCGCGTTTGCCGCTGCTCAGCAGGGTCGACATCATGCTCGGGGTCGCGCCCTTGACCAGGCGCTCGCGCCGAATCGGCTCGGCGTTGCCAATCGGCGCGCGAACGAACGAGCCTTTCAGGTCCTCCATCGCGTTGGGAGTGTCGCCCTTGGTGATGACGCCCTTGGGCATCGTCGCCTTTGGCCAGTCGGCCCAATCGAGATCTTCTTCCTTCAGCGCCGTTCCGTAGGGAAGGTCGTGCTTGGAGACGAGCACTTGAGCGGTCAGCGTGGGAATGATGGGGCTGACGACCGAGGGAAGCTTCTTCGGCGGCGCGCTCGGAGCGCGGTTCATCAGCATGAACGCGCCACCTCCAGCGACGATGGCGATTCCCAATACGGCGATCTGGCCCTTGTTCATTTTCGCTGTTCCAAATTCCTCGCCTGATCGAGGTCAGGTTGAATTGAACGAGATAAACATCAAATTAGGGTTAACCGATTGCTTCAAATTTCACGGGTCGGTCAAAACGCCTTACCGCGTGGGGCGTTGGCGAAGACGCGCGATGCGTCCGAGAATCGCCAAATCTAAAGATCCCGGCGGCGCCCAACGAAAAACGCCGCCCGTCGGAACGGGCGGCGCGTTTAAGATGGTCGAGCGGACGGTTTAAATATGCGCGAGGCTCGTCCAGACGCTGGTGTGCGGATAAATCATCAGGCCGGCGAGAGCGAGCGCGATTCCATAGGGAACACCGCCGTTTTTCTCGGCGAGTCTGCCGACAAATCCCACCGAGCGGATTTTCTCGGGCAGATCATAGTGGCGCAGCAGCAATATGAGCGCGGTGAGCGCGCCGCCGAACAGCGAGGCGATCAGCCCGTATTCGAACAGCGATTGCCACCCCAGCCACAATGCGGTCGCCGCGGCGAGCTTGGCGTCGCCGCCGCCGATCCAGCCCATTTGAAACATCGTGAAGGTCAGCGCCAGCATCGCGAAGCCGCAGGCCGCGTGCAAGCCGACGGTCGCCAGCGGCACGCGCAGATATAATGCGAGCGCGAAATAGACGGCGATCAGAATCAGCGAGACCCGGTTGGGAATCGTCATCGTGAACAAATCGGCCAGCGCCGCGAAAATCATCAGCAGCGGAAAGACAAGCAGCGCCAGGGAGTCGAACATCAGCGGGTTCCCGTGAGTTTAAACTGAGCGACGAGGCCGCCCGAAATCGAGCGACAGGTTAACGGCGAGATATTGACCGCGCGTTAACCTCCGCCGCCGTTTCGATCCGATCGAGGATGGGGCGAAAGGGGGCGGCGCGACGAAAGTTTTTAGAGTATCGCGCCGCGGAGCGTTTCCGTATCGCTC
>JBAUVQ010000045.1:0-6315 GCA_049583305.1 Methylocystis sp. | reverse complement strand
AATAACAACGACGAAGATCAACGGCGGTCGTGACGCGAGCCCCGACCGCCGCGCGCCCCGCGGCAAGCGCTGGCGGCGCGAGGCGACCGCCCGAAGCGGGCCTCTCCCCGAGATTTCAATGTAAAGCGAAAACCAGCAAAGCAATTCTCAGATTATCACACAGTATTCTCATAATATTTAGCAGCCGTCTCAAGTTAAGTCGCAGTACATGCGACGTTTTGTAGCGGCGCGCGCGCCGTGAGATTGACGAATAACATCAACAATATATGAATATAGCGCCAATTTGTCACAGGCAAGCTTTGTTGCGGATTACAGCAATCGGTCTGACCTTGTCTTTACGCGATCTCGCATGATCGCGTTCAACAGGGAGGAGATCAGATGAAAGCTGCTCACAGCTCCACCGAACTCGCCAAGGGCGCGCTCGCCTTCGCCGCGATCATCGCATTCTTCGTGATCGTGATTCATCAGATCACCGGCTTCATCAGCTGAGTCGACGCCGCCTCAAGTGATAGGGCCCTAAAAGCACGCGCCAAGAGTGTTTTCGAGCGAAGCGGGAACCGGATCGCGTGAAGAAAACACGATAAAACAAGGAGTTTAGAGTGCTTCCGTTTCAACTTGAAACGGAAGCACTCTAAAAAACACACGCCCAGTCCAAAAACGCCCAAGGTGGGACATGACGATCCCGAGGGCGATAAAACCAAGGGGAAGAAACGATGGATACCAAAGCCAACGAAGTCGTGGAAAAAGAACTTACGCTGACGCCGAAGGTCTATATCTTCGCCGCCGCGGGCGCCCTTGTTTTGGGAGGCATTGGCGGCGGCGTGCTGAATAGCGGCACGGTTGGCGCGTTTTCGGCGGGCATTATTGGCGCTCTCGTCGGAGGCGCGCTCGGCCTGTTCTTCTAATCGGACGCGAAACCTTGCTCCGCGCCGTTAAACCGGCGCGACAAACGCCAGTGATCGCCAAAGTGGTCACTGGCGGGAAATATAGGTGCAATCGGCGTCGACCGCCGGCCTACTGGCAAGTTTCCACGAACTTGTGATGAACAGGCATATAGTCGCAATAGGCTTGCGGAAACTCGATCATATGGAAATTGCTCGCGAGGCCGATCGCGAACATCGAGACGACCAGCGCCCCAAAAGCCAGCGTCGCCACCATCGACGCGGCCCACAGCAGATCCACGATTTTCTTCGCCCACCCCGCCGGCGCCTCATGCCGCGGGCCCTTCCACTGAGGCGAGCCCTTGCCCTCAGGGATGACGTGCATTGTCATGATCCCTACTCCCCTTCCGCGGCCGGCGGTTTCGACGCGCCTCCCGCGCAGCCTCTAAACTGGGGCGCGCCGGGCATTTGGAAAGGCCGGCGTCGAAAAATCGGCGCGTCACGCGCGCGACAGCCGTGGCGAAATCCGCTAAACCTCGCCGGGAACGCTTCCCCCGGGCAGGAGATATGATCATGAAACGCGGCCTTGTTCCCCTCGCGCTGGCGGCCCTTCTGACGACGCAGGCCAGCGCTTTCGAATTGAAAAGCCCCGACATTTCCGCGCAGGCGCCGATCGGCGAAAAGTTCGTGTTCAACTCTTACGGCTGCAAGGGCGAGAATATTTCGCCGGCGCTGGAGTGGACCGACCCGCCCGCCGGAACCAAGAGCTTCGCGCTGCTGGTTCACGACCCCGACGCCCCGACCGGCGGCGCGGGCTTCTGGCACTGGATCGTGACCGACATTCCCGCGACCGCCCGCGGCCTCGCCCAAGGCGCCGGAACGCCCGACGGCAAGGCGCTGCCGGCCGGCTCGAAACAGCTCGAAAGCGACTTCGGCGAGCCCGGCTGGGGCGGCCCCTGCCCGCCCGCCGGACACGGCGCACATCGTTATATTTTCACGGTTTACGCGCTCCCCGACGAAAAGCTCGGCCTGCCCGCGAAGGCGCGGACGGCCTTCGTCGGCTTCACCATCAACAGCAAGGCGCTGGCCAAGGCGACGCTCACCACGACCTACGGCCGCTAAGCCGCCGGCCGGCGCTATGTCATTGACTTTGCTGGCGCTTATGCTGGAGGCGGCGTTTGGCTATCCGCCGCCGCTGCTGGCCCGCGTCGGCCATCCCGTGATCTGGATCGGCGCCGCGATCGACGCGCTCGACAAGGCGCTCAACCACGGCCCGCCCTTGACGCGGCGCCTACGCGGCGCGCTGGCGCTGGCGCTTCTGCTAGCGCCTTGTTTTACAATAGGCTTTTGGCTCCAGCGCGCGCTGCTGGCGCTGCCGTTTGGCGTCGTTCCGCTGGCCCTGCTGGCTTCCACCTTGCTGGCGCAGCGCGGGCTGCATGAGCATGTCGCTAACGTATTGCACGCGCTGGAGAAATCGCTGGATGAGGGCCGCGCGGCGGTCGGAAAAATCGTCGGCCGCGACGTGACGAAGCTGGACGAGGCCGGCGTCGCCCGCGCGGCGATCGAGAGCCTCGCCGAGAATTTTTCCGACGGCATCGTCGCGCCGGCGCTGTGGCTGGCGGTTTTCGGCCTGCCCGGCGCCTTGTGCTACAAGGCGATCAACACCGCCGACAGCATGATCGGCCATAAAAACAAAAAATATCAGGACTTTGGCTTCGCGGCGGCCAGACTCGACGACCTCGTGAACCTGCCGGCCTCGCGTCTTTCGGCGGCGCTGTTGATCGCCGCCGCGGCCACGCAAAAACGCGCATCGGCGAGCGAGGCGGCGCGAATTGTGTCGCGCGACGCGCGAACCCACGCCTCGCCCAACGCCGGCTGGCCAGAAGCCGCGATGGCCGGCGCCCTCGACCTAAAACTCGGCGGCGAACGCGCCTATGGCGACAGAGTGGTCGCCGGCGCGACGCTGGGCGATGGCCGCAGCGGGGCGACGCCCGACGACATGAGGCGGGCGCTAAACCTCTACCGCGCCGCGGCGGCGGGATTGTGGCTGCTGGCGGGGGTGGGGTGGGTTTTTTGGGGGGCGTAGGGCGGGTTGGTTTTGGGCCGGGAAGACGCAGCCGTTGCCAAACTCATGAAGAAATATGCAGAATTCATGAAAAAGGAACCACCCGGAATCGCCGAGAAAATCGGGCGAAATCGAGTATTTTGACCCCTGCGGTCGCGGCTCCATATAACCAGATCATGCGATCTGACGGTGGAGCCGCGCCATGCCGCGATGCGTTCTGATTATCGGGGAGGACCCGGACCTTATCGATTTCTCTGCCCCCGGCGTGCCGCCCGGCATGAGCGCCCAAAAGGTCACGGAAGGACTAAGCGGCTCGCGCGAGCGCCTTAAAGCCTTAGGTTATGAGGCTAATATTTTGCTGACGAGAGACGCCGCCACGATTGACGCGCAAGTATCGGAAGCCCTGAAGGAGCGCCGTTACGATGTCATCGTCATAGGCGCGGGCCTTCGGACGCTACCTCCCATGGCCGAACATTTTGAACGGCTGATCAATGTGCTGCATGAAAAGGCTCCACAGGCGAAGCTGGCGTTTAATTCGCAACCGGCCGACTCGGACAAAGCCGCGCTACGCTGGCTCGCTAGAGTGCCTCCGTTTCAAGTTGAAACGGAGGCACTCTAAACTTCTTGTTTTATCGTGTTTTCTTGACGCGAACCGGTTCCCACTTCGCTCGAAAACACTCTACAACGCCCAGCCCAGCGAAGTAGAATTCCGATGAGTCGAGGAGTAGGAGGCTTTGCCGATACGCTGACGCGGAAATCAAAACTTCCGCACCAAAGACCAGCCCCTGCTATATCAACGACTTATCCCGTGCAAAAGTTAGGGGCGAAACTTGCGGGCCTGTCGTCGCTCGCCGCTCCCCTCCGACCGGAACAAGAACCAGAGTCCCGGCGGTCGACGCCCGGCTCCGACTCGTCATTCATCTCAACCACCGTGAAGCGATCGCCGAGTTGGAGCTATTCATGAAACCCCAATAATATCAGTAAAGCACGCGCCGAATAAACATCATTCAAATAACTCTTTTCATCTTGCGCGATAAATAAGCGCGTAGCGGCTCGTCATAAATCCTAAGAGCGACGATCGCGCATATAATCGCGGCAATTAGACTCACCGGTTTTGGCGTTCCCTCGGTGAGGACAAATACCGGCGCATGGATGATGTAAAGTGGATAGGAGAGTTCTCCGGAGATTTCCGCGCCGCCAAAGCGCTCCGCGTTCGCGCCGGCGGCTAAAAGGTAAGGGTAGAGTATAAACAGGCAAGCCAACTGATAAACAGGCGATGCAATGGGAGCCAATAGGCTCGCGCCAAGGAGCGCCACTATCAGCAACGGGGGATGCGAAATCGCGGGTCTGAGACGATAAAGGACCGCTCCAACGCTAAATCCATAGAGGACTCGGGCCAAGGCATAATGAAAAGTTTCGAGCGCCCAGCCGGCGTCGATCGACCCCCGATGCTCGACCGCCACCGCTAGAGCCGCGCCGGACAAAAGCGCGATCGCCACGCTAACCCGATGGTTCGTTCGCCAGAGGCCCAGACCGAGCGCGACACTGGCGATCATTTCATAAAAAAGCGACCAGGTTGGCGGATCGAGCGGATACATTGCACGTCCGGGGCTGGGGATGAGAAGCATGCCGCCCAGGCCGCTCACGGTTCTCGACGCCACGGCGCCAATGAGCGTTCCGACGACGATCAATGGCAGGAGCCTGATGCAGCGAGCTATAAAATATTGCGTGAATTGAAGGCCTTGCGTGAACCGCTGGGCATAGGAATGCACCAATACGAACCCCGAAAGCATGAAGAAGAAATCGACGGCGAGCGCCGTGTTGGGAAATCCGGGCCAGAGGTGTCCGATGGCGACAGCCAGCGCCGCGACGCCGCGCAAACCGTCGAGCGCCACGAACCGCTTGCTTCGCGGCGCGCCGGTTGAATCCGAACTCGCGGCAGGGGTGGTCGTTGTAACGGGCATGTTCGTCCGGTCCTCTCGTAAAGCCTTGAGCGTCCCAGTGTCCGATAAGCCGTCTTTTCAAGCAAATCATCGCGCCATCTCATCGAGACGGATGAAGCGTTGAGATTTAGGGGGGCATGCCATCCGGGCCGACGCGCCCCCAACCCGCCCCCCTACCCCCGCGCCCGCTCCGATCCCACATATGCGCGAACAAGGCCGCCACGCGCGGCCCTCCACGGAGCACATCCCCATGAGACAAATCCTCGGCGTTTATTCCGCGCCTCGCCCGCATTGGGTCGGCGACGGGTTTCCGGTGCGGTCGCTGTTCTCGCACCAGACTCTTGGCGAGCAGATCAGTCCGTTTCTGTTGCTGGACTACGCGGGGCCGCATGTGTTCGCGCCGGCCGCGCACCCGCGCGGCGTCGGCCAGCATCCGCACCGCGGCTTCGAGACCGTGACCATCGTTTACTCTGGCGAGGTCGAGCATCTCGACTCGACCGGCGCCGGCGGCGTGATCGGGCCGGGCGACGTGCAATGGATGACGGCGGCGGCCGGCGTTCTGCACCAGGAATTCCACTCGCGCGATTTTACCGCCAAGGGCGGCATGTTCGAAATGGTCCAACTCTGGGTGAACCTGCCGGCCCAGGACAAAACGGCCCCGCCCGCCTATCAGACGCTGTTGGCCAAGGACATTCCGGCGGTCGAACTGCCGAACGGCGCCGGAACGCTGCGGGTCATCGCCGGCGATTACGAGGGGCATGAGGGCCCCGCCCGCACCTTCACGCCGATGGACGTCTGGGACATCCGGCTGAAGGCCGGGCGCGGCGCGACGCTGAACTTGCCGGAAGGTTTTTCCCTCGCCGTCGCCATCCTCTCCGGGACGGTCGTGCTCAATCGCGCGCAAAGCATCGGGGAGGCTCGGGTCGCGCTGTTCGATCGGCGCGGAGGCGCGATCCAGATCGACGCGAGCGACGACGCCAAGCTGCTGATCCTCTCGGGCGAGCCGATCGGCGAATCCGTGGCGGCTTATGGGCCTTTCGTCATGAACACGACCGAGGAAATCCGACAGGCGATCGCCGATTTCGAGGGCGGCCGCTTTGGGCGCATGCCCGGGTGATTTTTTTGGCGGCGGGGACCGCGATCCGCGACGCCAACCCTCCCGCCTGGACGAGCGGGTCCAGGCGGGATGTTGGGGTCGCGGGCTTTATTCAGGAGAATGGCGGCGCCCCGATGTAATGGCCGCGCAACCGCCTGTAATAAATCAAACCTTATTGATATATATAGAACAATAAAGCGCGATGCGCCATCTCCATGGCTTAGATCATGGTGAGGTTTGCGACAAGTATATGTCCATGTCCAAGGAGTTGTGTCTAAGAGACCTAAACCTAATAGCCAGATTATAAACTCATTGCGCTTGGTCCACTGT
>JBAUVQ010000044.1:0-5818 GCA_049583305.1 Methylocystis sp. | reverse complement strand
AGCGCTGGATGGTTTCGCTGGTCAAGAGCGGCGGGCGGCCGACGATCGCCGAGCAGCGAGACGCGGCCGAGCGCCAACGGCTTGGCGGGCTGGAGGCCGATCCCGTGATCGCCGGCGTGCTCGCGCGCTTTCCCGGCGCGCGGATCGTGGCGGTGCGCGGCAAGGACGCGGACGCCGCCCTCCCCTCGACGCAGGCGGACGCCGATATAGGCTATAATGACGCGCTGGATCCGGACGACGATTGAGAAACGGGAGTGACGATGGACTTCATGGGCATGATGAAACAGGCGCAGGCGATGCAGGCCAAAATGGCCGAGGCGCAGGCCGAACTTGAAACCCTGACCGTCGACGGCGAATCGGGCGGCGGTCTCGTGAAACTGTCGCTCACGGCCAAGGGCGATCTGAAAACCATCGAGATCGACCCAAGCCTGTTCAAGCCGGAGGAGCGCGAGATTCTCGAGGATTTGATCGTCTCCGCTCATGCGCAGGCGCGCGCCAAGGCCGATGCGGTAATGGCCGAGAAGATGAAGTCCGTCACGGGCGGGCTTCAGTTGCCGCCTGGCATGAAGCTGCCGTTCTGACGCGATGGCTTCGCATGTCGCCGGACCGGAGATCGAGCGGCTGGTGCAACTTCTGGCGCGACTGCCGGGGCTGGGGCCACGATCGGCGCGCCGCGCGGCCCTGCACCTCATCAAGAAGCGCGAGGAATTGCTCGGGCCGCTCGGCGAGGCGATGCAAGTCGCGCATCAGCGCATCCTCACCTGCGCGACCTGCGGAAACATCGACACCATCGACCCCTGCACGATCTGCCAGGACGCGCGGCGCGACCCCGGCATATTGCTGATCGTCGAGACGGTGTCGGATCTGTGGGCGCTTGAGCGCGCGCGGTTGTTGCCGGCGCGCTACCACGTGCTCGGCGGCGTGCTGTCGCCGCTCGACGGAGTCGGGCCGGACGACATCAATATCGCCAAGCTGCTTGACCGCGTGCGCGAGGGAAATGTGCGCGAGGCGATCCTGGCGGTCAACGCCACCGTCGACGGCCAGACCACCGCGCATTATATCGCCGACCTATTGGCGCCCTTGGGCGTCAAGACGACGCGGCTCGCTCACGGCGTGCCGGTCGGCGGCGAACTCGACTATCTCGACGAGGGCACGCTCGCGGCGGCGCTGGAGCGCCGAACGGCGTTTTAGAGTGCTTTTGGCAAAAGTGGGAGCCGGTTTTGCCTTTCGAAAGCACGACAAAATAAGGGTATCTAGAGTTATTCCGGTTCAATCAGAACCGGAATAACTCGAGGCGCCTCGCGTCACTTCGCGGGCTCCGGCTCCGCCTTCGTCGCGCCGCCGCCGACGATCTTGTCGAGGTCGGCCGCCTTCATCTCGCCGGTGAATTTCACGCCATTGATGAAGAACGTCGGGGTCGCGTTGACGCCGAACTTCTCCGCCGCGCGGTCGCGCACCGCGACGACGGCGTGTTGCAGCTTGGCGTCCTTCAGGACTTCCTCGAATTTGGCCTGGCCAATGCCGGCCTGCTTGACGACATTACCGAGGCCTTCGAGCGGCGCGTCGGTGAAGGCCCAGTTTTTCTGCTGCGCGAACAACAGATCGACGGCGGCGTCGCGCTTGTCGTCGAGCGAGCGGGCCAGCATGAAGGCGGCCGTCGCGATCGGGTCGAGCGGGAACTCGCGCAAAATGAATTTCACCTTGCCGGTGTCGATGAAGTCCTTTTTCAGGACCGGATAGACGTCGCGATGGAAGGCCGCGCAATGGCCGCAGGTCATCGAGGCGTATTCGACGATGGTCACGGGCGCGTCGACCTTGCCTTGCACGATGTCCGGCAGGGCGTTGGGAGCCATCAACTCCTCGACCGTCACTTTCGGCGCCGGCGCCTTCTCGGCGAGCGCGGGACAGGCGGCGAGCAGCGCGGGCGCGGAAGCGGCGAGGACGGCGCGGCGGGAAAGCGGGAAGCTGAGTGTCGTCATGATCGTTCCATCCTTGGGAGGCGCGCGGAACCATAGTCTGTCGCCGGAATGTGGCAAACGAATTTCGCGGCGGACGCGAAAAAAAAGCCGGAGCCCCGAGGGGTTCCGGCTCACAAGCCAGCTCGCGTCAGCGCGAGTAATATTCGATGACGAGATTGGGCTCCATATGCACGGGGTAGGGAACCTCCGTCGCATGAGGCACGCGCGACAGCTTCGCGGTCATCTTGGTGTGATCGACCTCGTAATATTCCGGCACGTCGCGCTCGGCGAGGCCGACCGCCTCGAGCACCGTCACCGCCTGCTTCGAGCTGTCCTTGATCTCGATGACATCGCCGGGCTTCACGAGATAGGACGGAATGTTCACGCGGCGACCATTGACCTTGATATGGCCGTGGTTGACGAACTGGCGCGCGGCGAACACCGTCGGCACGAATTTGGCGCGATAGACCACCGCGTCGAGGCGACGCTCCAGCAGGCCGATCAGATTGTCGCTCGAGTCGCCCTTGAGGCGGATGGCCTCGGCGTAATATTTGCGGAACTGCTTCTCCGAAATATTGCCGTAATAGCCCTTGAGCTTTTGCTTGGCCTTGAGCTGGGTGCCGAAGTCGGTGGGCTTGCCCTTGCGGCGCTGGCCGTGCTGACCCGGGCCGTATTCGCGCCGGTTCACGGGGCTCTTCGGGCGTCCCCAGATGTTCTGGCCCATACGGCGGTCGAGCTTATACTTGGATTCTGCGCGCTTGGTCACCTAAAGTCCTCTTAAACGTTCATGACGCCGGAATTCCGGCGTCGGCGCAAGCGCGCTCAAGAGGCGACTGGACCCACGCCCGGCTTCCCCGAAGGGCAAGCGCGAAGCGCCGTCGAACCACGTTTCTCAGAGCCGCTCGCGCTAAATCCGCAAGGGTCGGAAACGCGCCCTCCTTTGCCAAACTTCAAGAAGTCCAGCCGACAGGCCGCTCACCAATCGAAGCCCAATTCCGAGCGCGTTTTTAAGGCGATCGTTTCTGAGCTAGGGGAGCCGCCACGGGTGCGGGCCGGCACGAGGGAGCCTCGCGCCAGTGGAATTGGCGTACAAAAGCCCGCGACGGCTGTCAAGCGCCGATTCGCCGGATGGACGATCAGAAACCGAACAGCGGACGTTGCGGCCGCGGATCGAACGCCTCGTGCAGAATTCCGTCCATATACGCGTCGCGCTGATAGGTCGATAGGGGGTCGCCCCACTCGTAGGCCGGCTCCGTCGCATAGCGATTGGTCGAACCGACGGGAACCTGCGTCCCGGGATCGAGAAAGCTGCGGCGCTCGATGACGAGCGGACGGCGGCCTTGCGCGTAAACCGCGCCATGATGATGGTGGCGCGGCTTCGCCATGGCCGCGTCGGTCGACGCCAAGCCGACGAGACAGCTCAGCGCCACGGTGTATTTCAGGAGTGTGCGCATCTTCCAAGGGCTCCTTTCAGGCCGAACCTAGGTTCGAATAGTAGCGGATCGCGCCGCGCAAAGCGATAGGCTCCGCGCGGCGATCCGCTCGAACCGCGCTTGTCAGCGCGCTTTCTTCGGGCGCTTGGACGAAGTTGGTTCGGTCTTGAGCGCGGGCGGCGTCGAATGCGCGTCCAGCCAGTTGGATTTTTCGGCGCTGGGCGAAAGAGCGCCGCCGCCGCATTCCCTTCCACGGTCCTGCTCGGCCGAGAGGAAGAATTTGTCGAAGGCCGCGTTCTCGCCGTTGGGGAGATAGTCCAGCCTGTCCAAGATGCAGCCGAGCGCGCGCCGATCGAGCGGTTTCGCGGCGTCGCCGCAGGCGACGCCCGCGATCTCGACCGGCTGTTTGCCGGAGATCAGGCGCAGCGCGAGACAGGCCCGCTCCGTCGGCGCGCCGTCTCCCGCGGCCTGTTGCGACAGGCGTATGTCCGCAGCCTCGAAGGAACCGAAGCGCGAGGCCAGCGGCGAACGCTGACCGATCTTGCCGACGGCGAGACCGGCTTGCGCCGCGTGGCGCGTCATTTCGAGGAAGAAATCGGGATTGCCGCGCTTGTCCGCGGACGTCTGACGAATGTCGAGACGCAGATAGGGGCCGCCGAGGGCGAAGTCGCCGAGGGTCAGACTGTCTTCGCGCCCGCCCGAGTCCTCGATCCGGCGGCTCGACAGGGCTTTCTTTTCCTTGGCGAATTCCGGCGCGTTCAAATCGAAGGCGTTGTATTGCTTCACGGGGGCGTTCCCGGCGGGGGACGGCGTGAAATCGCCGGGAACGGGAGCGGCCTCGCGTCTCGCTTCCGTGGTCGGCTGGGGCTTGAAGAAAATCATCGCGACGCCGAGCACCAGAAAGGCGACGACGCCGATCATCGCGGCCGCGATATTTCCAGCGGGGCGAGCGTGAAGCGGCCTGGAGCCGGGTAGAACCACGTAATCTCGATCGAAATCGCACGCACTCATGACGGAACTCCACATAGCGCCTTCGCCAGCAGGCGTTAACCGCGATCGTTATTGCATCGAATTATCCAAAACAAAGTTACCGTCCCGCAACCACTTGGCCGGATAGTGAATCAAAAGTTAACGTCGATTTTTCGAGGCGCGAGCGCGAAAAAAACCCGCGCGAGAGCCTCGCGCGGGTCTTTGTTTTCGTCGCGCTTCGTTAACGGAGCGCGTCGCGGAGCGGGAGTTACTCCTCGCCCTTGCCCTTCTTCTTCGGGGCCTCGCCTTCGCGCGCCTTCAACGCCGCGCCAAGGATGTCGCCAAGCGACGCGCCCGAATCGGCGGAGCCATATTGCGCGATGGCCTCCTTCTCCTCGGCCATCTCCAGCGCCTTGATCGACACCGCGATCTTGCGCGCCTTGCGGTCGAACAGCGTCACGCGCACGTCGACCTTTTCGCCGACGGCGAAACGCTCGGGACGCTGATCGGCGCGATCGCGGGCGAGCTCCGCGCGCTTGATGAAGGTCGAAAGATCGGTGCCGATGATTTTCACATCGATGCCGCCTTCCTTCACCTCGGTGACTTCCGACGTGACAACGGCGCCCTTCTTGAGGTCCACCGCGCCGCCCTCTTCGGCGCCGGCCGAAGCGAAGGGGTCGCCCGCGAGCTGCTTAACGCCGAGCGAGATACGCTCCTTCTCGATGTCGACATCGAGCACCTGCGCGTTGATGACATCGCCCTTCTTGAACTCCTCGATCACCTGTTCGCCCGGACGATTCCAGTCGAGATCGGACAGGTGGATCATGCCGTCCACGTCGCCGTCGAGGCCGATGAACAGGCCGAATTCGGTCTTGTTCTTGACCTCGCCCGAGACGGTCGAGCCCACCGGATGCTTCTCGGCGAAGGCTTCCCAGGGGTTCTGTAGGCATTGCTTGAGGCCGAGCGAAATGCGGCGCTTGACCGGATCGACCTCGAGCACCTGAACGTCGACTTCCTGGCTCGTCGAAACGATCTTGCCGGGATGCACGTTCTTCTTGGTCCACGACATTTCGGAGACGTGAACAAGGCCTTCGATACCCGGCTCCAGCTCGACGAAGGCGCCGTAGTCGGTGATGTTGGTCACGCGGCCATGGAACTTCGCGCCGATCGGATATTTGGCCTCGATGCCCTGCCAGGGATCTTCCAGCAGCTGCTTCATGCCGAGCGAAATGCGGTGCGTCTCGTGATTGATCTTGATGATCTTCACGCGCACGGTCTGGCCGATGGTCAACACCTCGGACGGGTGGTTGACGCGGCGCCACGCGATATCCGTGACATGCAGCAGGCCGTCGATGCCGCCGAGATCGACGAAGGCGCCGTAATCGGTGATGTTTTTCACAACGCCGTCGATCACCTGACCTTCTTCGAGATTGGCGACGATCTCGTGGCGCTGCTCGG
>JBAUVQ010000043.1:0-3414 GCA_049583305.1 Methylocystis sp. | reverse complement strand
CCGCGCCCACACGGTGACCTATTTGCGACTGCTCGACGCTGCCGAGGAGGGCGTGCCCTGGGAAGAGGCATCGCAAATCGTGCTGGGCATCGATCCTCTCCACGAGCCCGCCCGCGCCAAGCGAGCTTACGACTCGCATATCGCTCGAGCGCGATGGTTGACCAAAAATGGTTACAAGGAATTTCTGGAACACGATCCTTGACGAGTCTTCATGTCGAGAGAAGATCTTGTTCAAACAATACCTTACACGCCTCGCGGAGAAGCGTCGTCATATTCCGGATGAAAGCCTGATTTCCGTAAATCCGCCAACCCGCCTTTACGGCAAATATGGGAAGCGGTCCGTTCCAACTCCGAATGTCGCCATGCCGACTTGCGCGCGCCCTAACGCAAGTTATCGACATGATTTTTCGCAACGCTGGCCGTCGGCCACTCTATTGCGGGAACATTCATGTCTGATACGGATTGGCGCTCGCCGAGCGCATATGCCTATTTGCACGATTTGAACTCCGGCGGCACTGCCTGGGAATATCTTCGGCGCAATTGCGAATATTGCGCCGATTACGCCGACCTTCGATTTCGAGCCGCACTGGAATCCGGCGTCGCCGGTCCGGAGCGGCGCTGGGGGTTGCGATTTCGCGGTCGATCCTTCTTTGCGCGCGAATGAGGCCGAACTCTTCTGGCTTCCAAGTCGGCGTGCAAGCGCCGTTATGCTCGGCCCGAGTCCAACGACATACACCGACGAACTGATGTTCACGCCGTCGGATTGGCCGGGACTGCGCGGGCGGCGTCGGGCAAGCGACGGCGAACATCTCATTCTGGGAGCGGGACGGGACGAGCATCAACTCTGGTTGCCAGATCCCCCGCCCGCAGGATATCCGCTCGCCGCCATCATCCCAATCGACCAATTGACGCCCGGTCGAATAGCGGCGACGCAGCGGTTTTTGCGACGCATCAAGGGTCAACGCCCTGCTGCGGGGACAAAACCGAACCCGCGCGTCGTCAACACGCTGCGGGCGCTCGATGGACATTTGAGTGGCGCGCCCTATCGCGTCATCGCCGAATGCATTTTCGGCCTCTCTCGCGTCTCCGTCGAGCCATGGAAGACGTCCTCGATCCGCGACGCCACCATTCGTCTCGTGCGTAGCGGCGTCGATTTGATGCGCGGAGGCTATCGCAAATTCCTGCGCAAATAGCCCGCTCGATTCCGTCGCGCCGATAGCGCGCGCTCAAGGGGTGGCGAATTTCCCACCCCCAATCTTCGCCATCCACTCCACCAAATCTTCTCCGCCATGGTGATCAACGACAGCCGCCGATGTTCGGCGGCGCGCCACGATTTCCCAGGGCTAGCAAATGTCCGTCGCAGCGTCCCCACTCCCGCCACGCTATCTCAGAACCCCCGAAGCCGCGCGTTTTCTGGGCCTTTCCGGCCGCACGCTGGAAAAGCACCGCACTTATGGAACCGGGCCCCGCTATTCGAAGCTCGGCGGCCGAGTCGTCTATCGGCTGGAAGATTTGCAGGCCTGGGCCGACCGCGGCGTCAAAGCGTCCACTTCCGATCCCGGCGTTGGGACCGTGCTGCCGGCGAGGCGTCAAACGGCCGCCGGTTTGAGCTCCACGAATTCATGTCGCGGCTGACCGCTCGGAGCACAGGCCCATGACGGCTCCGCATCGCCATGCAGGCTCCCGCAGCGCCGAATGGGAGCAACTCGAACTTTTCCGCGCGCTGCCCAGCGATCTGGCGCCGCGCGACGCCCAAGACCTCATGGCCTATCCATTCTTCAGCCTCGCCAAGACGCGGCGCACGACGCCGATCGATTTCAAGATGGGCGAGATCGCCATCAAAGTCGAAGCGACGCCCGATCATGGCATGGCCACCATCTGGGACGCCGATGTGTTGATCTGGGCCGCCTCGCAAATCGTCCAGGCCCGCGATCAGGGACTCAAAACCTCGCGCCTGATGGCGACAACTCCTTATGAAATCCTGACCTTCACCGGCCGCGCGACAAGCGCGCGCGACTATCACCGGCTGAAGGCGGCGCTCGACCGGCTGCAATCGACCAGCGTGGAGACCTCCATTCGGCAGCCGAGCGAGCGGCGGCGCCACCGCTTCTCCTGGATCAACGAGTGGAAAGAGACCGCCGACGCCAATGGCAGACCGCTCGGCGTCGAACTGATCCTGCCGGACTGGTTTTATGCCGGCGTCCTCAATGAGGCCTTGGTGCTCACCATC
Organism: Methylocystis sp.; assembly: GCA_049583305.1. Lineage (GTDB taxonomy): Bacteria > Pseudomonadota > Alphaproteobacteria > Rhizobiales > Beijerinckiaceae > Methylocystis. The sequence continues at coordinate 1,184 of JBAUVQ010000043.1, read as the reverse complement.
GACAGGGCCTATTTCACGCTGACGGGCGGGCTGGAGCGCTGGCTCTATCGCCTGGTGCGCAAGCACGGCGGACGGCAGGACGGTGGCTGGAGCTTCGACTTCGAGCATCTGCACGCCAAATCGGGCGCGCTGTCGCCGCTCAAGCATTTCGCGTTCGACTTGCGCGATATCGTCCGCCGCCAACCTCTCCCCAATTACCGCCTCTCCATCCGACGGGGCTCGCTCGGTGCCGAGCGCCTCGTCTTCGCGTCGATCCCGCTCGATCCGCTGGAGCGCGCCCTGCGCCGCTTCGACCTTTCTCTCCCGCCTGTGGATAACCCGTGAATCCTATCGTGCTATCGGGGACCGAGGCTATCGTGCCATCAGGGACCGAACTATCGTGCTATCAGGGACCAAAATGGTCGATAACCCATTGTCACGCAATAATTCACGGCGCTCCTAACTGTACTAACTTAGAATCCTTCGGATTCTTTCTAACGGCCCACGCCGAAATCCGCTTTGTGGAAAAGCGGCAAATTCGCTCTCCGAGACCGTCATGATCGTCGCCCTCCTCAACCAGAAGGGCGGCGTCGGCAAGACCACCCTCGCTCTGCATCTCGCGGGCTCTTGGGCTCGGCGAGGTAAACGGGTCATCCTGATTGACGCTGACCCTCAGGGGTCGGCCCTCGACTGGTCGCAGCAGCGCGCCAAGGAAGGCCTTCCAAGGCTCTTCGGGGTTATTGGCCTCTCCCGCGACACTCTGCACCGCGAAGCCTCCGAAATCGCCAAGGATGTCGATCACGTCGTCATCGACGGGCCGCCGAGGGTGGCGGCGCTGTTGCGCTCGGCGCTGCTCGCCTGCGACGTAGTTCTTGTTCCGGCGCAGCCCTCGCCGTTCGACGGCTGGGCGTCGGGCGAGATGTTGAGGCTCATCGACGAAGCGCGCATTTTTCGCCCCGATATCGTCGCCCGATTTGTGCTCAATCGCTGCCCCGCGCGCACGATCATCGCGCGCGAAACGGCCCAGGCGCTCGCCGCTCATGAGCCGCCGGTCCTATCCGCGCGCATCGGCCAACGCGTCGTCTTCGCGGACGCCGCCCGCGGCGCGCCTCGCCGACGAGACGTCGCAAGGCGCCGCCGCAGCGCGAGAGATCACAGCTCTCGCTGTCGAAGTCGGAGGGCTGGCGCGATGACACTCGCCAAGC
>JBAUVQ010000042.1:0-1839 GCA_049583305.1 Methylocystis sp. | reverse complement strand
GACGTAGCGTGGAGGCGTGGCGCTGGTCGCGGCGTTAGGAATCCGGGATTGGCTCTTGCGCTCGCCGACGGACGGCGCCATTTCCCGCGGGCTACGCCTAAACAGGAAGCCCCATGCTCGAAGCCGCTCTCGCCAGCCTACGCCAAATCCTCACGCCGCCTTTCCGGTCCGTCCTCTATAAAAGCCTCGGCCTCACGCTGCTGCTGCTCGCGCTCGCTTGGGCGGGGCTCGACAAACTGGCCCTGTCGGTCGCCGTGGTCGACCATCCGCTGCTGCGCGCAATTCTCGCCTTCGCCACCGGCGCGGGGCTCCTCGTGGCGCTGGCCTTCTTGATCGGGCCGATTTCGATCCTGGTCGCCGGATTTTTCGTCGACGACCTCGCGGCGCACGTCGAACGCGAGATCTATCCCGCCGGCCGCGTCGGCAAGCCCGCGCCGCAGCTGGACGCCTTGATGATGACGCTACGCTTTTCGCTGGTCTCCGCGGTCGTTAATCTGGTGGCGCTATTGCTGCTGCTCGTGCCGGGCGTCAACGCCATCGCCTTTTTGCTCGCCAACGCCTATCTGTTCGGCCGAGAATATTTCGCGCTCGCCGCGACGCGCTTTCGCTCGCCGGCGGAGGCGGATGACCTGCGCCAGCACAACAGCGCCAAGATTTTTTTCGCGGGACTGTTCATCGCCGGCTTCGTCATGACGCCGGGGCTCAATCTGCTGACGCCATTGTTCGGCACGGCCTTCATGGTGCGCGTCCATAAGATGCTGTCGCCCGATGCGCGATGACGTCCAGTCGCATGGTCCGACGCTTGGCCCGACGCTTGGCGCCGATTGCTCTGAAAGCCTCGCGCCGATAGCTAGCTCAAGACCCCGACACGCACGAGAAGCCAATAGGCGCCGAAGCAGGCGATGATTCCCGAACAAACCTGCACGAGGCGCGGGTTGCGCTGTCCCTTGAAGACGGCTCTGTCGATAAGGACCAGCAGCGGGATCACGACCAACACGACGCCAATCTGGCCGGTCTCCACGCCGATGTTGAAACTCGCCAGCGCCGGCACGATGGCGCGTTGCGGCACGCCGAGTTCGATCAGTCCGCTGGCGAAGCCAAACCCATGGATGAAGCCGAACAAAAAGGTGTCGCGCCAGCGCCCGTCGATCTTGCGCGTGAAGAAATTTTCGATCGCGACATAGATGATCGAGAGCGCGATGGCGATCTCGGTCCAGGCGCTCGGCAGATTGACGACTTGCAGCGCCGCCAGGCTCAGCGTGATCGAATGCGAGACCGTGAAGGCGGTCACGATCTTGATGACCGGCCAGGCGCTCGACGCCCACAGAACCACGGCGAGCAGAAAGCACAGGTGATCGTAACCCGTCATGATGTGCTCGACGCCGGCATAGAGAAATTTCGGCGCCATCTCCCAGGGTGTCAGCAATGGCTGAGAGAGATCGATCATCGCGTCGCCGGGGAAGATCATCACTTGTCCCGGCGACGGCTCTACGCCCACGCGCTGCGCCTCGGTCAATTTGGACTCGTCGCCCTTGTCGCCAATGCTGACGAAATGTTTGGCGCGCGGTCCTTTCGCATTGAGAAGCTTGAACGGGTTATAGAAAATCTGGCCCGGAACGGCGCTGCAATCCATCCGCAGCACTGCTTTCGAGTCATAGGGGTTGGCCGGGTCTTCGCCCACCGAGACGACCGTGCTCGCGCAGGTCCGACCTTCCGCGTTCTGAAGATCGACGCGGCTCTGGATGAATTTGCCGATCATCCCTTCGATCACGCCCGGTTCGGTGAGATCGACATCGGCGGGCGCCGGTTTGTTCTCGGCGAACATGCGCTCGATGTCGG
>JBAUVQ010000041.1:0-2565 GCA_049583305.1 Methylocystis sp. | reverse complement strand
CCCGTGAGCAAGGGGATCGGCTTCCAATATTGACCCCTTAAAACTTGGCCTGAAGAGCTGTCCGCTTTGCATCTGCGAGCGGGTGGGCGGGGATGTTGGTTGTGGAGACGATTGGCCGGATTCGGCGCGAGCATTTCGTTAAAGGCAAGACGATCAAGGAGATTGTTCGGGACCTGAAGATCTCGCGCAACACGGTGCGCAAGGTGCTTCGCTCCGGCGAGACCTCGTTCGATTACGAGCGCGAAGTCCAGCCGCGTCCCAAACTCGGGCGCTGGACGGAGGATTTGGACCGTCTGCTGACCACGAACGCGGAGAAGTCGACGCGGGAGCGGTTGACGCTGATCCGCGTTTTCGAGACGCTGCGCGATCTCGGCTATGACGGCGGCTATGACGCGGTGCGGCGCTACGCCAAGACTTGGCGCCGCGAACATTCCGCCCTGACGGCGGCGGCCTTCGTGCCGCTGACCTTTGCGCCCGGCGAAGCCTACCAGTTCGACTGGAGCTACGAGATCGTCCTGCTCGGCGGCGCCACGACGACGATCAAGGTCGCGCATGTCCGCCTTTGCCACAGCCGCATGTTTTTCGCGCGCGCCTATCCGCGCGAGACGCAGGAGATGGTGTTCGACGCGCATGATCGCGGCTTCGCCTTCTTCAAGGGCGCCTGCACCCGCGGCATCTACGACAACATGAAGACGGCGGTGGACGCGATTTTTGTCGGCAAGGAGCGCAAATACAATCGCCGCTTCCTGCAAATGTGCGCGCATTACCTCGTCGAGCCCGTCGCCTGCACGCCGGCGTCGGGCTGGGAGAAGGGCCAGGTCGAGAACCAGGTCGGCCTGGTGCGCGAGCGCTTCTTCACGCCGCGCCTGCGGTTCAAGAACCTTGAGGAACTGAACGCCTGGCTGGCCGATCGCTGCATCGCCTACGCCAAGGCGCATCGCCATCCCGAGATTGCCGACAAGACCGTGTGGGAGACTTTCGAGGCCGAACGGCCCAAGCTTGTGCCTTATGCGGGCCGTTTCGACGGTTTCCACGCCGTCCCGGCGTCGGTCTCGAAAACCTGCCTGGTTCGTTTCGACAGCAACAAATACTCGGTTCAGGCGAGCGCCGTCGGCCGGCCGGTCGAAGTCCATGCTTACGCCGATCGCATCGTCATTCGCCAGAACGGGCGCGTCGTCGGCGAACATGCGCGCGCCTTCGGACGCGGCGAGACCGCTTTCGACCCCTGGCATTATGTGCCGGTCCTGGCGCGAAAGCCCGGCGCCTTGCGCAACGGCGCGCCATTCAAGGACTGGGTCCTGCCGGCGGCGATCGAGCGCGTCCGCAGAAAACACTCCGGCTCGCATGACGGCGCGCGTCAGATGGTCGACATCCTCGCCGCTGTTCTCACAGACGGACTGGCGGCGGTGGAGGCGGCCTGCGCCGAAGCGCTCACAGAGGGCGTCCATTCCGCCGACGTGATCCTCAACATTCTCGCGCGCCGCCGCGATCCCGGCCCGGTCGCGATGATCCAGCCGCCGGAGGCGCTGCGGCTCAACATCGCGCCTGTCGCCGATTGCGCCCGCTACGATCAATTGAGGAGCAATTGTCAGGGGAGGTCTAGTTGATGGAACGCACGCAAATCTTCGATCTCATGAGCGAACTCAAGCTCTTCGGCATGAAGGCCGCCTATGACGAGATCATGGCCAGCGGGATCAAGCGCCAGCATGAGCCGCCGCGCATCGTCGGCGACTTGCTCGCCGCCGAAATCGCCGAAAAGCACGCTCGCTCGATCAAATATCAGCTGACCATCGCCAAGCTGCCGCTGGCCAAGGATCTCGACGACTTCGCGTTCGAGGCGACGCCGATCAACGAAAGATTGGTCCGCGATCTCGCTGGCGGCGGCTTTATCGACGTGCAGCGCAATGTCGTGCTCATCGGCGGAACCGGCACCGGCAAGACGCATCTGGCCATCGCCATCGCCCGCAACTGCGTGCGCGCCGGCAAGCGCGGACGCTTCTACAACACGGTCGATCTCGTCAATAAGCTCGAAGCCGAAACGCGCGCCGGCCGGCAGGGGCGGCTTGCTGATTACCTGACCCGGCTCGACTTCATCATCCTCGACGAACTCGGCTATCTGCCTTTCGCCCAGTCCGGAGGCCAGCTGCTGTTTCACCTGATCAGCCGGCTCTACGAACGCACGTCGATCATCGTCACGACCAATCTCGCCTTCGGCGAATGGCCCTCGGTTTTCGGCGACGCCAAGATGACGACGGCGCTGCTCGACCGCCTGACCCATCATTGCGACATCGTCGAAACCGGCAACGAAAGCTGGCGCCTCAAAAACCGAGCCTGACTTCGGAACCGCGCATCACGCCGCCGCGCGCGCCCCGGCTGCGCAACCCCGACCAGCTGCGCCGCGGCGCGCGCTGTCACTCCAACCCTGATCAAGGGGTCATTTTTGGACGCCGATCGGGGGTCAATTTTCGACGCCGATTGACATTTTGACGGCAGTGGGCGGCCGCACCGCTCATGCGGCGGTCGTCGCCCGTCAGCTGGGCAAGGTCTGCCTGGTCGGTTGTCTTT
>JBAUVQ010000040.1:0-16862 GCA_049583305.1 Methylocystis sp. | reverse complement strand
GCGCGGCTGCGCTAACCGAAAGGCTGCGCCGCGCTGCTCGAACCCCGTGGCTGCGGAACAGGCCTGTGACATTTCTAATGAGCGCAAGCAGAGACTTGTCTATCGAGTTCCGACAGACAGACAGCTGTAGACGCAATATTGAAATGACACCCCTCCGCAAAGTTGAGATGGCGCTCGTCCGGGCGGGCCCTTCAACTGGAGACGGCGGGCTTGGTGGTGTCGATGAGCGAGAAAGAGTTTTCGCGGCTCAGTGTTTTGATGGACGCGCCGGCTGCGGATCGACGACGCGGCGCAGTTGCTTGAGCTGAAGCGCCGGCAGGTTTTCCGGTTGTTGAAGGGACTACGGACTAAAATCTACTCCTTCGAATTGGCGCGCACTCTGTTGTTGCGTGGACCGTGCTCCAACTCAACATAGCCGAGCAGCTCGAGGATTGGAGTAACATAGTTGGCGAAACGGCCGCGATATCCCTTGCGGAGGCCGTAATAGCCGCCAACCGGATTGCTCGGATCCCGCGCCCAGGCTTCCACCGTCCCATCCTTCACAGGCTTGCCTTCGTCGGCATTGCCGAGGTCCACCCAATCGCCTTTCGTTTTCAACATGGCGCGAAGGTCCTCGATGCAGCGGAGCCGGTAGGACAGCCGCGTCGTGCCGACTTGCACCACCAAGGCCGGAGGATCGAGCGTCTTGTCCTGCCAGGCTCGGTAATCGGAGCTTAACGAGGGCGTCTTCAGGATCCAGGGATCGGCCTCATCGCCGCGTCCATAGGTGACCGTGTTCATGTAGTGTGACCTTCCGAAAGAGCTTGCAGGCCTTTGGCGAATTTTTCGAATGACGGATTGAGATCGGGCATAGAGCGAAGAACAAGCGGCGCGATTGGTCCCTTGTACTCCTCCCGCATGGTAAAGCTCGCGCCGCCGTTTGAGGCCCGCAGCGTGAACGTACGGATGCCCCGGAACAATCCCAGCGGCATACCGCCCTCCCAAACCATGCGGCGCTCCGGCTCAAAGGCCGTAATGCGCAGGCTGAACGCGCGTTCCGGCGCGACCTCGGACCACAATTTGAACTTTTCTCCCGGTCCGATCGAACCCTCGATCTTCGTTATGCTCAAGCCGCCGCTCGCAAGCCTACGGGCGTCGGTCAGATTCCGCCAGACCTGTGCGGGCGTGGCGTCGATCGTCCGGCTAACCTCGAAGAACCTCATCGCCATGTCCTCGTTGAAGCGTTTGACGAGACGTATAAGGGCGATAACATGACATCTCGTGTCTTGTTTGGAATCAAGCCATGCGCGCATCGCGATTACTCAGGTTGCTGCTGCTGCTTCAGAACCGAGGCCGACTCACCAGCGGCGAACTTGCCCGCGAACTGGAAGTGGCGCAGCGCACCATCCTGCGCGACGTCGATGCGTTGACGGAAGCGGGTCTGCCGATTGTCGTATTGCAGGGCAATCAGGGCGGCATCGAACTCGGCTTCAACTACCGGACCAGGCTAACTGGTTTGGCCGCGGACGAAGCCGAAGCGCTCGGCGTCATGCTAAGCCATCCCTTCCCCGCGTTGGACGAGCTCAGCATGGGCAAATCGGCGGCATTGGCTCGCGCCAAGCTACTCGAGTCCTTGCCCGACGGCGTGCGCGCGGCGGCTGAGATGGCGCGGCGAAGATTTCGGTTCGAGCCGCCGTCGAACCCCAAGATAGACCCCCGCATCGCCGCCCTTGCCAGCGCCATCCGTCGGCGCAATCGCGTTCGCATCCGGTCAAAATCGAACAACCCGCAGGAGATTCATCCGGTGGGGCTCACATTGACCGGCGAAGGCTGGCAAGTCCGGGACGCTTGCCCGCCCGGTCGCAATATTCCACTTGCCGAATGCGCGGACATCAACATTTCGGCCCGCACGTTCGAGGCTGCCGGTTGAGTGAGGCCGGGAGCCCGTTGCAAATCGCTCGACCACGCCATCGCCGACGTCTGCGCGACACTCACAAAGCAGGCATGGCAGAACTCCTTCTTAAGCTGCGGATATGGAGTCGTGTAAGTGGGAAATGCTCTGGGCTGCGTGGACGAATTCGTTGACAGAGGGCGAGCGGGCGCATGATCGCTGACTCCGCCCGCCCCGAAACCGTTGGCCGCATCCATGTGGCCGAAGCGCTCAGCTCCCGCCAACAGCAGCCGCACGTTTAGGTTCGCTTGGGCTTTTGCTTCGCGACGTTGAGGGCAATTGCTTCCTTGACCAGAGCCTTAAACGCGGCGGCGTCTGCGATCTCGCCCTCGCGGATGTCGATCGCGCGGCGCGTGCCGCCGCCGAAGCCGGCGTTGAACAGCCCTGCGGAATCCTCCAGCGCCGCACCCTGCGCGAAAGTCAGCTTGACGTACGTCTTGTACACCTCACCCGTGCAAATAATCCCGGCGTGTTCCCATGTCGGCACGCCTGAGGGGTTCGAGGGCTTCACCCACTTCACTGTCTCGACCACGTCGGGATCAGCTTCGCGGATCAGTCTGCGCATCCGCGCCAATATCTCCCCGCGCCAGTCGCCAAGGCCCGCGAGCTTCGAATCGATCAGCGCAGACGGTGAATCCTGATCGGTCATGCACCCTCCTCGATGATCCTCCAGCCGTTCCCCAAAGGGTCGCGGAAATTGGCGTCAACGTTGCCATAGCGCGCGATCGGTTCCTGGGCGAACTCTACACCCTGGTCGCGCAGCCGCGCATAGGTTGCGCGGCAGTCGTCGACCGCCATGACCAACGGCGGCATCGCGCCCTTACCATCGGACGCGAGCAGAGGTTCGACGTGTGCCATGCCGCCATCCTAGCGCGCGCGGGCCAGCGTGGCCAACTTTGGCGGCCATGCGGGTGAATTACACCCCATCCCGCCCGATTCGCACTTGCCACAGCCGTGTGCCCGCTTCCGGCCTGACGGCTTGGACGAATGGTTGACATAGCGCGAGTGGGTTGATTCAAAGCTGCCTTTTGGAGGCAGGGTTGAGCAGAGGCGATCTGAGTGAAGCAGATTGGCGATTTTTGAAGATTTGTTGCCGATCGAGGCGACAAACCGAGGTCGAACTCGGCGTCCTGGACGGTCACCATCCTCCCCGTTAGAGATTTCACTCATTCCGAGACGGACTGGCTTGGTCAGAAAAGAGAGATGCAGGCTATGCCAACAGCCATGAACGCGCTCCCAACGACGCGCCAGACATTCAAACTATGCGTCGGCATGTTCATCAAGCCGAAGTGATCGATCGCAAGCGAGGTCAAGAGATTCGCCGTGATGATCAACCCATTGACGGGTCCAGCTCCGATCTTGTCGATGAAGGCGAGACCGGCGAAGACTGCGACGGCGCCTGTCAGGCCGGCCAGCGGCGCCCACCATGGCACGGAGCCTATCCCCTCGATGCTCGGCAGCGGCCGCGGCGCCACGGCGAAAAGGCCCGCGAAGAAGAAAAAGTTCAACCCGAATAGCACCGCCAGGGCAAGCCACGGGTTTGTGAGAGAAATTCTCAATTGCGCGCTCATCACGGCGCCAAGCGCTTGTAACGCGCCTGCGATGATAATGAAGGGCGTGATCAAGATTGGATTCATGAGATCGCTCCTCTTGTTTCCAGTGACGAAGCGTTACAACCACCAAACTCCAAGCGCGATCGTCAGCAGCGTCAATGGCGCTCCGACTTTGAAGTAGGTCCAGAAGCCGAGGATCACGCCTTCGGCGCGCGCGCGCTGCGCTACGATGAGATTGGCGACCGATCCGACCAAAGTGAAATTGCCGGCGAGCGTTGAGGCCATGGCGACCACGAGCCAAGCCCGTTGCGGATCGGATGAGTTGGCTACGAACGGCTTCAACACCAGAACCGCGGGCACGTTGCTGACGAGATTGGATAAGCCAGCCGTTATTGCCGATAGAATCGGCACGCTGGTCAAATCCACGCGACTGACTGCGGCGATCATTTCTGGCTTGAGCACCGCGGTCTCCAATCCGGTGACGACGATGAAGAGCCCAACAAACATCAAAAGCAGCGGCCAATCGATCTCGCGGTAGACTTTGTCGGCCTTGACGCTGCGCGTGAGCAACAAAAAGGCGCCGCCGACGATTGCTACTTTGGCGACCGGTTGACCGGCAAAGAACAGGATCATCATAACGATCGTCACGAGGACCGACTTGACGACCAGCGATCGGTGGTAGCGCGCCGGTTTGATCACGACTTGGGGAAGAAGTTCGCGGGTTAAGAACTCTCGCGGATAGATGACGGCGATGAAGCCTGCCGTGAGGATCAAGCCGATGGCGGCGATCGGCCAAAGGGTCGAAGCGAATGTTCCGTAGGAAATATGTGAGAAACTCGCGATGATCATGTTTTGCGGATTGCCGGTGATCGTGGCTGTGCTGCCGATGTTGGACGCCAGCGGAATAGCCAAGAGATAGGGAATGGGATCGCGTTTCACTCTTTTGACGAGCTCGAGCACGAGCGGAGTCATGACGAGGCAAATGGTGTCGTTGACGAGGAAGGCGGAGAAGACGCCCGAGATCGCGACGATCGCCATAAGCAGGATCAGCGGATGGCGGGCCCGCGCCACGACAAAATTATTCACCAGCCGGAAGAAGCCGGAAAGGCGCAGATTGGCGACGACGATCATCATGCCGAGCAAAAGGGTGATGGCGTCGAAATCGATCGCGCGATAGGCTTGTTCCAGCGAGACAACGTTCAGCCCCACCATCAGGCTGGCGCCTACCAGCGCCGCGCCGGCGCGGTCCAGTTGGTAGCCGGGCAATTTGCCGATCGCGATAACGAGATAGGTCGCGACGAAGACGACGACGACGGCGGCGACCGCCGCACCGTTGTCCCGCGTCATCTCCCGTTCGAGAACGCGAAGGTCGACGCTGCGCATGACATTGGCGACTGGCGCGATGAATATGCCGATGAGGATCAGCGCCCCTGCCAACGCGAGCGCGCCCATCGTGACGATCAGAGTCGCTGCGAGCGCCGTCCCAAGTCTTCCCCGCAAAGATGGATTGGCATCTTCTTGGCGCGGAGCCCGCGCTTTGATTGAGGTTCGATTTTGCAGCGCGTCTGGCGTCATGATCTTGTCTTTTCTCGATTTGCTCGCCCGCCGGTTTCCGGGACAGCGAACCAGAACAGCAGGAGCGCGAGCGTCGCCGCCCCGGCGAGAAACAGGAACGCGGCGTTAAAACCTGCTTTGTCGACGATGAAGCCCGCGACCGAATTGCTGAGCGCGGCTCCAAGACCCCAGGCCGCGCCAGAGGCGCCGAGCGCTAGATTGTAATGGCCGGTTCCCTTGGTCAGATCGGCGACAACGAGCGGAAAAAGCGCGCCGAACAGACCCGCGCCAACGCCGTCGAGCAACTGAATTGAAACGAGATAAGAGGGATCGTCCGCGAGCGTATAAAGGACACCGCGGACCGGCAAAGCGGCGAAGCCAAGAAGAAATAGCGGCTTGCGGCCAATGGCGTCGCTCTTGGCGCCGACCAGAATCGCCATCGGAACCATAATGATTTGCGCTGCGATGATGCAGGCGGCGATGAACAAGGATCCCGAGTCCTTGTGTCCTAGGCTCAAACGCTCTCCAACGAGCGGAAGCATGGCGGCGTTGGCGAAATGGAACAGAGTGATCGCCGCCGTAAAGATCAGCAGCGGTGTGCACTCGAAAATGACGCGCAGCCCGCTGGGACGCTTTTCGATCTCTTCGCCGCTACGGTTGTCATCCAGGCCGCGCGCCAACGCATGATCAATCTCATGCGGTTCGATAAGGAGCGCGGCGCCAGCGCTCAGCGCCGCGAACAGCGCCACGAGCCACAATACGGCGGCGGGCGCGATCAGATAGCCGGCAAGCCCTGCCCCGATCGCCGTAAAGGCGTTGCCGGCATGATTGAAGGCTTCGTTGCGGCCGACGCGTCCGGTGAAAGCCTGTCTGCCGACCAGCCCGAGGCTGATCGCCGCGAGCGCAGGAGGGAACACCGCGTCGCAGGCGCCGATCAACGCCTGCGCGGCCGCCGCTGGCCAGAACGAGGGGAAAAGGCTGAGGACGATCGCGCCAGCCCCCACGATTCCCGTTGCGGCGACGATCAGCGCACGTTTCCGGACCGTCCAGTCGATGAGCGCTCCCGCGGGAGCGCGCATCGCCACGGTCGCGATTCCCGCGACGGTCATGACGATGCCGACATGCGTCGCGTCCCATCCCTGACTCGACCATAGGTAGATCGCGAGAAAGGGCCCTACTCCTCCCTGCACGTCCGCGAGCAGGAAGTTGAGCCAGTCAAGCGCCGCCTGGCTGCGGCTTGGGCCCGTGCCCGTCGTTTGAACAGCGGACATTTCGGTCGAGAACGCGGGTTGCGGGCGACTCGCGTCAGGGCGAAAGATGTCAGACGGTTCATGCGCGTTGCCGACGAGGTCGTGTCGAAATGGTTTCATCGCGGTATGCCAGTGTTCGCTCAAGCCCCTCTGCCCTTACTTCTGGAGGCTCTGGGATCAGCTGAGCACAGCGCGCGCCAACGAATACAAAGCTGATTCTAAATGATATTCTTTGCCATTCGTCAGCGCGGCTTGTCGGGTTTGGCGACGGCGCCTGTCTGATATTCGGACGCTTCACCGATGTCGATGCCGAACTTCTGTGCCTTGGCGTAGAGCAACTGGCGATGAATGCCGAGGCGACGCGCGGCTTCGGTTCGGTTGCCGTCGGCTTCCTGAAGCGCTCTGGTGATCATGTATCGCTCCAACCGAGAGATCGCTGTCGGTAGATCGCCCTGCGCAAAGTCCAGCGCGCCGGAATGCGCGCTCGACTTGGTGGCGAGGAAGTCGAAGTCGGACGAAGAGATCGCGTCGCCACGGCAGAGAATCGCAACGCGTTCGACCGCATTCTTGAGTTCGCGGATGTTGCCGGGCCAAGAGTAAGCCAGGAGGCGCGCTGCGGCGTCAGAGGCCAATCGCTTTGGCGGCGCCGTAGCCTGCCGCAGGAAGTGCTCGGCCAGTGGCAAAATGTCGGCGAGCCGTTCGCGCAACGGCGGGAGATGGATCGGCACAACGTTCAGACGATAAAACAGGTCTTCGCGGAAGCGTCCAGTCTGGACAGCCGTCGAGAGATCCCTGTTCGTCGCGGCGAGAACGCGCACGTCGACGCGAACCGCGCGACCGCCGACTGGCGTGACGATTCGTTCCTGAAGCGCCCTCAGAATTTTCGCCTGCATGGCGATGTCCATGTCGCCGATTTCGTCGAGGAACAACGTGCCCTTGTCCGCGTCGCGGAAGGCGCCGCGGCGCTCGGCGATCGCGCCGGTAAAGGCGCCGCGCGCATGGCCGAACAGCTCGCTCTCGAGCAGCTCCGCCGGGATCGCGGCACAGTTCACGGCGATGAAGGGGCCAGCGCTGCGCCGTCCGTGGCGATGGATGGCGCGAGCGACAATCTCCTTTCCGGTTCCCGTTTCGCCAGTGATGAGCACCGTGGCGTCGCTATCGGCGACGAGACCGATCGTCTTCTCGACACTGCGCATGGCGGCGCTCGGTCCAATCAGCTCGTCGTCGCCGGCCGCCAAGGGCGCGGCGACATGGTCGCTCGAGGCGCGCGTCGCGAGCATGCGCGAGATGAGCGAGAAAAGGTCGTCGCGCCCAATGGGTTTGGTCAAGTGATCGAATGCGCCGAGACGCATCGCCTCGATCGTATTGGCCGAGGTGGCGTAGGCGGTCAGAATCGCGACTGGTGGGGCCTCGACGCGATCGGCGCGTAAGCGTCGAAGCACTTCGAGACCATCCATGCCCGGCATGCGGAGGTCGAGCAGGACGGCGTCAATTCGCTCGCGTGTCGAGATATCGAGGCCGAGGCGCCCACTGGCGGCCTCGATCGCGCGGTGTCCGAACTCCCCCAGCGTCTCGGCGAGACTTTCCCGTAGCGCCTGGTCGTCTTCTATGATCAGGACGTTCGCCATGGCAGCTCCACAATAAAAGTCGTTCCGTCGGGGCGGTGAATAACGCGCGCGGCGCCGCCGTGCGCCTCCGCAACCTCCCGTACGATGGCGAGTCCCAGACCCGTGCCCTCCGCACGGCCCGTCGTAAACGGCTCGAACATATGATCTTGCAGCGCTTCGGGCACACCACGGCCGCTGTCGGCCACTGAAAAAACCAGCTGATCCTCAGTCCGTTCCGCGTGGAGGAGCACATGGCCTCCGGTCGGGCTGTTCTGGATCGCATTGAGGATGAGGTTGTCGATTGCTTGAGCCATGCGCTTGGGGTCGAATACCGCTCCGGTCTCGCAGCTTCTGGTTTCGAGCGCGACGCCATGTGCAGCTGCCTGCTCGCTGAACAGATCCGCACGCCCCGTGAGGAAGGCGGAAATATCCGTCACCAGCATCGGCTGTGGCGGCGCTTGTTGGATCGAGCTCAAGAGGTTCTGCAACAGCGCCTCCAATCGCCCGATTTGTTCGACGATCGCCTCCAATGCTCGATCTTTGCGAGCGAGATCAGGGCCGGCAGCGACGGCGTTTTCAGCTTTGAGCCGCATTGCGGCGATTGGATTGCGAATCTCATGAGCGACGCCCGCCACGACCCGCCCAAGCGTCGCAAGACGTTTGGCTTCAGCCATTTGCTGCGTCAGCGCTTTGGCGGTCGATCTTGCCTCTGACAGGCGAGCCCCAGCGCGATTGATCGCCTGGACGATGCGGTCGAGGTCGCGTTGGCCGGTGGCTTCGAGCGTGGGGAGCTCATCCGAGCTGGAGGCGAGCGCCTTTTCGAGACTGCGCAAGCGGCGCGACCAACCAAGCAACACATGACCGAGCCCCGCGGCGGAGCCGAGCACGACGGCCAAGAGTATGCCGAGCCCGGTCATCGCCTGGCCGTACGCCCGCCCCCCGACCGTCGCGACGCGCGTCATTGTCCAGGCTGAGAGATTTGAAGTAGCTCCCGGTAAGGGGCAGCCGCGCAGCAGCAGCGTCTGAGCGCGTCCATCCTGACGATGATCGTAGGGCGCTCTGTGGAGCGCAGCGAATTCGGCGGCTTCTCGAATGCTCGCCTGTTCGGCTTGCGGCACATCAGTTTTTTCGCCCGTCCCCTCATAGGTAGGGAAGGCGTAAGCAACCGAACCCTGATCCATTTTCCAGACGCCACCTTCTACGCCGTCAAGGTCGCGTAGCGCCATCTTGACGACAACGGCTAGGTCCTTCTCAAGCGCGGGAGTCGCCACATCGGCCGCCCGAGATGGATCGGCGATGAGGGAGCTATATCCAGCGGCGATGGCGTCGCAGCCATAAGCCACAGCGGCGGACGCGCGACGCAGCTGGTCGGTAGTAGATTGGCGATACAGTGACCACAGGAGCCCGCCGACCAAAATTGAGGCTAAAAGAAACGCCGCCCAGCAAACGACAAACCACCCCACGATCGAACGCGGCAAACCTTTTTCCGCAAGGGCCGTGATTTGAGAGCGCATCTTTTCATCCCGGCAAGCGCATCACTCCCCGCCCGATGTTGAACGGTATTTTTGCGCGAGGCTCATACCAATTACCAACATAAGCTCCCGAGGCGGAAGTGAAGAGCGCAATCGCCGCCGCCATCAACCTCCGCTGTTCGCGGAACAGCCGGGTCACGGGCGCCGCGCCACTTCGCTCGATTCGACAATCCGCCGGACCCGCCGAATTGATCTTGTCTCGTCGCCCCTCGAACAGATCAGACAATGCTCGTCTCCCCCTTTCCCGGATCGAGATCGGTTGCGCCGCTATGGCGGCGCTCCGCGCGAGCAGACGCAAATGCTACCAACACGCGGGTCGCGACGGACGCCACGGCGAAAAAGAGAGCTAACCAGAGAATAGTTCGTTCGTTGCGCGCCACGACGCTCGTCCTGTCGGCAAGCAAATTTGTCTCGACCGAAATCATTTGGGCCGCCAAGAGGCGAATTCGGTCCATCGATTCCTTGCCCTCGGCTTTCACAATAGCTTCGCGCGCCGGCTCGAAGCCCGCCTCGCGCCGCAGGACGATCGTTGCGCTGAGCTCATCGAGTTTTTTGCTTACGACGATTTCGAGGGCATCCGAGCGAACGAGTTGCTCGGAACGATCCAGGACGAGGCTCTGAACTTCTCGCAACGAATTGGGGATCGTTTGTAAGGCATGTTCATACGGAGCGAGATATGTTTCCTCACCCGTAATGATGAAGCCGCGCTGCCCAGTCTCGGCGTCTTGGATGTCGCTGAGGGCGCGTTCGATTGCGGAAATGACCTGGTGGGTATGGACCACAAGGTCCCGATTGTCTTTCAGCGCCGTGTTGTAGCGATACGAGAGGTAGCCGCCCAGCGTCACGACAAGCGCAAGCGGTAGAACCGCCAGGATCACCCGTTTCAAGACCGCTTTGCCGACTTGCGTCCACATTTGGGCGCTCCGCAGTTTTTACGACGAGATAAAGAAGGCGCCGACTTGCCGGCGCTTTCGGGGCTAACTGCAATCAGCGACCGGGCGCCGTCGCGCCGCCTGAGGCCGGATCGATTGCTTGTGCGTCGACGACCCGGCCATAGGCGGTGCTGAGCACCCAGCCTTGCACCGTGATTATTTGGCCCGGCGCCAGCAGGCTCGCGTATTGATAGGCTATCGGCGGCGGAAGGCGAACGATGACGCCGTCATCGAGAGCCGCCCCATTGAGGTCGCCAGCTGGACCGTAAAGGGACGCTTGCACCTTGCCGGTCAGCACAGTCTGCTGAGCGCCGGGGCTCGCAACGCCGGGAGGCGGGGGTGGCGGCGCAACGCCAGGAGCAGGCGGCCCGCGATCAACCACAGACTGGTTGGTCGCAGTATCCGTAACTGCGAGAGCGACAATGAGTGGCGCCGCCGCGGAGCGATAGCCTCGCACCGAGACTGCGTCGCCGGGCCGAACCGCGGCAGCGAGTTGGGCGGAAAGATGGGGCGGCAGATGCACCTGGGTGCCGTCTGCGAGCAAGAAACCATCGAGTTCGCCTCGCGGCGCCAAAGTGAAACGCTGCACCGTGCCTCGGGTCTCCGGCAGCTGTTGCAGATCGGAGACCGCACCCGCCGGACGCGGCGGAATGGCCGGCGTGACGACGCCGGGCGGTCCTGAAGGCTGGGGCGGCGCCGGTTGAGCGGCAGCGAGATTGCCGCTGGTGACGGCCACCAGAGCCGTTCCGCTGACGAGGATAAAACGCAGAGTTTTATTCATGGCAGTCTCCTGTCTCCCCCGGTTTGAGGGTTTCTTGGAGACCAACCGCGCATAGGACGTGCCAGCAATGAACATATTGATCTGCTTCGAGTTCTGATTACCGCCTTTCGAAAAGTCGTCCGCCTTTATGACATTTGGCGTCCGTCGAGCGGACAACAGCAATCTGCTGCGGCCCAGCAGGTCAATTCTCCGCTTGGCTGGGGACGAGTCTGGCGACTGTGCGCGGCTTACGCCTCACCGCGAACGGTGAAAAATTCGGCGAGATACGTTGCGCCTCACCGACCAGCGGCGCCGCCAACACTACGCCCGACCACTGGTGTAGCCTGGCCATGCGGCCTGCCTACCGAGATCGGCGATTTTGTTGGCGCTTTGCAGAAATTCGAACCTGCCGCCATACGCAGGTGCGTTTCATTGGCAGCGTGCCGCTTCAGTAGTGCTGGCAAGGTATCTAGATTGGCCCGGACGATCGAGCCAGTTTCTCGTCGGAGTCACTAGAAACGCCGCATGCACTATCATAGCGGTTCACGAGATTGAACCAACTCAGCATCAGAATCAGTTTGCGGGTGTTATCAACACCCCAGCGCTCGATAGCTGCTTCCAGGAAGTCCGCTTCGAAGGTTGCGCGATCCGCGATGTCGTCCGCCATCCGCGCAATCAAAACGATGTCTGGATCAATTCCGGCGACTGGGTCGTCAGCGGTAAGCGCCTCCACTTCAGTTTTTGAAAGTCCACTATTGAGCGCTATACAAGTGGAAGCGCGCACAGCATAAATGCAGTTTAAGCGCACAGCGGTCCGCACAATCATTGCTTCCCGCAACCTGGCGTCAGCAGCGCGGCAAGCGAAGACCGCTTTCATCAGCGCAACAGCTGGGCCTGCAAGATCGCCAGCCGCCGCCAACGCGATTGCCCCATTGAGCGTTTTGTCAGGATTGAAATCGACTCCGAACGCGGCTCGCGCCTCTTCGGCGGTTGGCATCGGCAAACAGATATCGGTCATTGCTCTCCTTTGTGGATTAGAGCGGATGCCGATCAAGTCGTAACATATCTGCGGGCGGCGAAGTAGTTTGCGCATTCGGCGGGCTTGAGGATGTCGCCGCGGGCTTCGAGCGCGCGCCTCGGGCCGGCGACGGTTCGCTCGCCGCGCCGACCTTGCGGTCGTGGGGTGCATTATTCAAGAATACCGGTGAAAAAGTCGGCGATTGGAGCGGCGCTGACGGGGCCTTGGCCCGCTGTGACGGCTGAGGATGAAGGGTTTAGCTATCGCTTCGAGCGCCCGAAGCGGGCTTTTCGTGGGTGAGGCGCTTTTGTGCGCCTCGGATTCAACGCTTCACGCTCACGCACGACACACCCCCGCCGTTTCCGGCGGCGAGAAGCCGATCAGCCTGACGAGTTTTCGAAGATTTTGCGCCACGGCGGCGAGCGTGCATTCGTCGCGCGCACCGGTCATGCCGCGCAAGCGCAGCCGCCGGAAGTTGAGATTGCGCTTGAGGTGCGCGAACAGCATTTCGACCTTGCGGCGCAGGCGCGCGGATTTCTTGAAGTCATCGGTTTTGGCGAGCGCGGCGACGTACTGGCGCACGTCCTCATGGACATTGACGGACAAGGAGCGCATGGCGGCCGTCGTGCATTGCGCCTTCAGCGTGCAGCCCGCGCAATCGCGGCTTTGCGCGCGATAGATGATGATGCCGTTGTCAGGGTCGCAGGCGCGAGGCAGAGCCTTTCCGCCCGGACATATATTTGCGTCGGCGTCGCGGTCGTAGGTGAAGTCGTTGCGCGTGAACACGCCATTGGTCTGGGCGCTGCGATCAAAGATCGGAATATGCGGTTCGATCATGCGGCCAACTAGCCATGCGAGATTGCCGCCCGAGCCGTAGGCCGTGTCGGCGGCCAGCTTCTTAAGATGCAGGCCGAACCGCTCCTTGGTGCGATCGATCATGGCGCGTGTCGCCGCCACTTCCGCCGTGCCGCGCGCGGGGCTGGCCTCGACATCGACAATGATCGCGGCTTTGGTGTCGATGAGATAGTTCGTGCCGTAGGCGAAGGCGATTTTGCTTTTGCCCTTGCTGGTCAGCGCCGCGCTCGGATCTGTCAGCGACAGGGATTTGGGCGGTTGCTGGCGTTCGCCGACAAGCGACGCAAAACCGGCGGCCTTGTCCAACTGGTCGAGATACTCGCGCATGGGGCGCGTGATCTTCTCCGGATTGTTCCAGTCGTCGGGCGGCGTCGCGTCCCTGGTGCAGCGCGCCATGCGCGCATCGGCTTCGATGACGCTGGTGTCCGTGGCGAAGGTCTCGCCGCTCACAAGGCCCGCCCGCAGGCAGCGTTGCAGGACGCTTTCAAAGACGAGGCGAAAGGCGTCGCTTTCGCGGAAGCGGCCATGCCGCGTCTTGGAAAAGCTGGAGCGGTCGGGAACTTCACCCGTAAGGCCAAGGCCGCAGAACCAGCGATACGCCAGATTGAGGTGAACCTCTTCGACAAGCCGCCGTTCGGAGCGAATGCCGTAGAGATAGCCGACCAGCAACATGCGGATCATCAGCTCGGGTTCGAGCGACGGACGGCCCATGGCGCTGTAGTAGGGCGTGAGCTTCTCCCGCACCTTCCTCAAGTCGAGGACGGCGGCGATTTTGCGCAGCAGATGCTCTTGGTGGACGTGGTTTTCCAAGCAGAAGTCATAAAACAGCGACTGTTGCCGGTTGTCCAAGCGTCCCATCATACGGCGTTCTCCTTCGAATTATCCATTCGATGGAATCACGCAAACCTATTAAATACAAGCATATTCCACAAATCAGCGCCGATTTAGCGCGCCATTTCTACGTCGACGCGCCGCCGACTTTTTCACCGGTATTCAAGAGCTTCGCAACTCGATAGAGCATATTGATACATAAGGACGTATTGCTGTTTTTGCTCCATCTTAGCTAGAGCTGCGCACCACCGAATGACTCCCCGCGCTATGGAGTGGTCGACGGCTTGATTGACAACATACCGACTAGTTGGTATGTCGGTGAGGATGGCGACCAAAGCGCAACACGAATCGAAGACCAAGCTCCTGAATGCGGCGCTCAATGTGATCCGCGCCAAGGGCTACGCCGCCACGACGGTTGACGACATTTGTCACGCGGCTAACGTCACCAAGGGCAGCTTCTTTCATCACTTCAAAAGCAAGGACGATCTCGCGCTGTCCGCGGCCGCCTATTGGGGCGAGATGACCGAGGGGTTTTTCGCGTCCGCGCCCTATCACAACTCAGAAGACCCGCTGGAAAGATTGCTCGGCTATGTCGATTTTCGCGGCGAGATTTTGCAAGGCGATCTGCCGGACTACACCTGTCTCCTTGGCACGCTGGTTCAGGAAACCTACGCCACGCATCCAGATATCCGGGCCGCCTGCGACAAGGGGATGTCCACGCATATTGCGATCATTGCGCGCGATGTTGCGGCCGCAAAAAAGCTCTACGCGCCCGATGCGCCATGGAGCGCCGAAAGCGTCGGCTACTTCATTCAATCGGTTTTGCAAGGCGCATTCATCTTCGCCAAGGCAAAACAAGGTCCCGAGGTCGTGCGTGAGAGCCTCGCGCATTTGCGTCGATACTTGGAGCTTATCTTCAATAGGTCGCGCAAGGCAAAGCAAAGGAGTGAACCATGATCGCAACGCCCGAGATTGTCCAAACCAACGCCGAAATGGCCGCAGTCATTCACCTCACCATTCCGCGCGCCGAGATGATGAAGTCGTTCGGCCCCGCCGTCGGCGAATTGATGGCCGAACTGACACGGCAAAGGGTGACGCCCCAAGGCGCGGTCTTCGCGCACCATTTGACGACGAGCGCGACCATCTTCGATTTTGAACTGGGTTTCAAGATCAAATCGCCGGTGAAGGCAAACGGGCGCGTTAAGCCGGGCGAGCTTCCGGCGGCGAAGGTCGCGCGCGCGATATACAGCGGCCCTTATGAAGGCCTCCACGCCGCCTGGGTTGAATTCAACCAATGGATGAATGCGAACGGCCACAAGCAGGCCGAAGGCCTCTGGGAGGTCTATTCGGTCGGGCCGGAGACGACGCCCGAACCCGCAAACTGGCGCACCGAATTGAATAGGCCGCTCAAGGACTGAACGAGCTCTCGCGCGTTCGCGACGCGTTATTGGGCTTAACAACGATCAGACTCCAATCCAAAAGCGAAAGGAAACACCATGCTGACTATTTTTGCGATCATCGGCGTAATCGTCGTCATCGGCGTCGCGGGCGTTCTCATCTACGCGGCGACGCTGCCGAAGGACTATAGCGTGTCGCGTACGGCCTCCATCGACGCGCCGCCGGAAAAAATATTTCCGCTTATCAACGACATCAAAAACTTCAACGAATGGAATCCCTTCGCCAAACAGGACCCGACCATCGTGATTTCCTACAACGGCCCGCCAAGCGGCAAGGGCGCGGCCTATTCTTGGGATAGCAAGGGCAAGGCGGGCAAAGGAAGTCTGGCGATCACCGACGCCGCGTCGCCGTCGCGCGTCAATATGCGGCTCGACATGGAAAAGCCGATGGAGGGGCATCCCAACGTCGTATTCGCGTTGGAACCGAGAGGAGCCGCAACCGAGGTGACTTGGACCATGGCGGGGCCGCATCCCTACATCAATCGGATTTTCAGCACGATTTTCAACATGGACAAGATGATCGGGGGCGCCTTCGCTGCTGGTCTTTCAGACTTGAAGGCGCTTGCGGAAAAATAGGCGGCATCCTCGAACTGTTGAGACTAACCGCCAACACCGAGCGAAAGGAAAAGCCATGACCGAGTCCAAAATGCAAAAGTTTCTCGTCCTCTATCTCGTCCCCGCTTCCGTGATGGCGGATTGGGCGAAAACCGATCCGGCGATAAGGCAGGCCGAAGAACAGAAAATGATGGCCGCGTGGGGAAAATGGATGAGCGAGCATGCCGAAATGATCATCAGCACGGAGGCGGGCGGGAAGACCAAACGCGTCACGGCATCAGGCGTTTCCGACACCAGGAACGACATCATTTTGTGTTCGTTTGTCGAGGCCGAATCCCACGAAGCGGCGGCCAAAGCTTTTGAAAATCACCCGCATCTGCAAATCCCGCAATCGTCCATCGAGGTCATGTACGTCAGACCAATGTGAGGCACGAAACGCGGCTTCGGTTGCGACGTTCGGGCGAAGGCGTTTTGTTCGCCTTCGCCGTGCGACTCTCAACACATTTGGAATAGCGATTTTGACCCGAAAATGAAGGGGTTGTGAGAAGCCGTCATCGACCGCTTTTTCATTCGCGATTTGCAGCTTCCTTTGCGCGGAGTTTCACGATCCGACAGATCAGTTCAACGGGAACCGCCTTTGCAAGCGGGAAGCGTATCGTGGACTTTTTCACTTCGTGTGGCACGTCACCGGCGCGACATGCCGCGACAATGCGATCACTGACGGGATAGAGCGAAAAATGCTGCTTCCACCCGGCAAAATAGATCACGAGCTCACCGTCGATTTTATAGGTCGGAATGTTGTATGAAATCATTTCCTCGGCGCGAGGAACCGTCTTGCGAATAGCGGCGCGGACGCCTTCAAGTACGCTTCGCGCAGTCTCAGGCTGCGATGCGATATATTCCTCCACGGTTTTGAAGCTCGGCTTTGCCATCGCGACGATTTAACCACGCGAACAGCGGTCCGACAACTGTCGCGGCTATTCAGCCTGCGAGCATAAATCAAGATATTTGGAATGGCGATTTTAGCC
>JBAUVQ010000039.1:0-2371 GCA_049583305.1 Methylocystis sp. | reverse complement strand
ATTCTGGCGTCCATCCGGCGCATAATCGCCGACGACGACATCAATGTTTCGGCGCGTCGCGAACGACAGGAGCGCCACAAGATCGGGGAAGACCACGCGGAGCCGCGCATGGCTCCGGAGCCGGTCGCGCCGCCGCCGCGCATCGCCGACGCGACCGAAGCGCCGGCGGCGGACGCGCATGTCGAGCCGACGCCGATTAATTCACATTACGAAGCGCCCCAAGACCTCGACGAGGAGGAGCGGCTGGGCTTGGACGACGATGACGCGTCGGAGCAGGAAGCGGAAGCCGCGTATCACGAGGCCTATGTCGCTCACGAACAGCCGGAGCACGAGTTTGGCGACGAGGGGCAAAATCATCTTTCTCCGGCCGGGCAGCCCTCGCCGCTGGTGTCGCCCGACGCGGCCGCCGCCATCGCCGCGCAATTCCAAACGCTCGCGGCCAGCATGGTCATCAACGACTCCGGGCTTCTGCACGATTACGCCCGCGAAATGCTGCGGCCAATGCTGAAGGCCTGGCTCGACGACAATCTGCCGGTGCTGGTCGAGCGCCTCGTGCGCGTCGAGATCGAGCGCGTGGCGCGCGGCGGCCGACGGTAAACTTGGCGGCGTTAACGGCGTTTATACCCTGTCGCTGATAATCTGGTCGTATGTACCGCTTGCAAGCCATGGTTCGTTCGTTCGCCGTTCCGCTGACTCTTTACGGTCTCGCGGGGCTGATCGCCGGCTATTTTCTCTGGCATGGCGTCAATGGCCAGCGCGGATTGAAGGCCGGCGAGGAATACGAGCAGCGACTGGCGCAATTGCGGCTCGAACGCGATCTGTTGAAACTTGAACGAATGCAATGGGAAGGCCGCATCGCGCTGATCCGCGGCGAGGCCGTCGACTCCGATATTCTCGACGAGGAAGCCCGGGCGCTATTGGGCCGCGTGCATAAGAACGAAGTGGTGATCCTGACCCCGGTCGTCGGCGGCTCGCCGGCGACGCGGTGAGGCGAGGGCGCGTCACGTTCGCAGATAGCGCGCGTAAAAATCGGCGGGTCCGACCGACCGGACCAGACCGCGGGCGATCAAATCCTCGATATGCGCGAACACCGTGAGAGCCGCCGCGCCGTGCAGGCGCGTGTCGACGCCCTCGTAGATATGCGCGACCATCCGCGCGATGGTCTCGTCGCCCGCTTCGAGGCGCTGGAGAATGGCCGCCTCTCGCTGGACTCGATGATGCGCCAGGGCGCGCAAGTAGCGTTTGGGATCGCGCACCGGCCCGCCATGCGCCGGCCAGTAGAGCGCGTCCTCGCGCCGCCGCAGCTTTTCGATCGAGTCCATATAGTCGCGCATGGAGCCGTCCGGCGGCGCCACCACCGTGGTCGCCCAGGCCATCACGTGATCGCCGGAAAACAGCGTGCGTTCCTCGCGCAGCGCGAAGCACAGATGATTGGCGGTATGGCCCGGCGTCGCCACCGCCTCGAGGGTCGCGCCGCCGACGGGAAGAGTCTCGCCGTCGGTCAATACGCGGTCCGGCGCGTAGTCGCGGTCGTGCGAGGCGTCGAGGCCGTGGCCCATCGGGTCGGGGCTCGCCGCATAGGGCGCGCAGCCGAGGATTGGGGCGCCGGTTTTCTCGCGCAATATTTTCGCGGCGGGCGAATGGTCGCGATGGGTGTGGGTGACGAGGATCGCGGCGAGTTTCTCGCCCGCGATGGCGTTGAGCAGGGCGTCGATATGGGCCGCGATCGCCGGCCCGGGGTCGATAATCGCGACCTCGCCTTCACCGACGATGTATGAACACGTGCCGGTGAAGGTGTAGGCGCTCGGATTGGGCGCGATCAGCCGGCGCGTCATCGGCGAGACGCGCGCGAGTTCGCCGGCCGGCGTGGCGAAGGAGAGGTCGAAGACGGGTTTGTCGGCGGACATTTTAGCTCTCGATCAATCCCGCGAGTTTATATCGTTCTTGTTGCGTGGAGCGATTTCTTTCCCGCGAGGCTTATGCCGCGGCCGTTTGCTTCAACAAAAATTCCGCGCCCTCGGCGTCGCCGCGTTCGCTCTTTCGATTTTGCGCAGGTCGGCGGAAATATCCTCGACCTTGCGGGCGATCAGATGGACGACGCCCGACTCCACTTGCGCTTCTCCGGCGATGGAGACAAGCCGTGCGCCGAGCACTTCCGCGCGCTGCCTCTCGAAAATCTTGGGCCAGACGATGATATTGGCGGCGCCGGTCTCGTCCTCGATGGTCATGAAGATGACGCCCTTGGCCGTGGCGGGGCGCTGGCGCATCAGCACCAGCCCGGCGACCGTAACGCGCGAAGGCAGCACGCCGCGCGAACGCGCGAGTTCCGCGCAGGGCAGAATTCCCTTCGCCGCCAGCCCCGCGCGCAAAA
>JBAUVQ010000038.1:0-6926 GCA_049583305.1 Methylocystis sp. | reverse complement strand
GGGATGCTCCGCGCCGAGCGCCTTCTCCATGATCGCCAGCGACCGCTCGTAAAGCGGGCGCGCCCCCGCATAGTCCCCCTGTGACTCAAGCAGGCCCGCAAGGTTGTTGAGACTCGTCGCCGTATCGGGCGTGAACGCCTCGGGACGCACTCGCGCAAGATCGCGATAAAAAGCCGACGCCTCCTGCGCCGCCGTCAAAGCCTCCTCGTGGCGACCAAGTTTGGACAGCGTATTAGCGAGGTTGTTGAGCGATGCCACCAGATAGGGCGTAAACGCCTCGGGGTCTGTCTCTGCCAACTTTCGATAGTCACTTAGTGCGAGCGTATTAAAGACCGCGGCCTCAGCATACTTGCCAGTCGCACCTAGCGCGCGCGCTTTTTTATCATTCGAAGCAGCAAGATCAGCTCGACTATTCGCCATCTGCAGCCCCCTGTATTGCTTTTTTAATTTGCTTTACGAGTTCCGAAGCTGACGCTTCACCATCTAACTCTCTGCCTGATATAATTACATTTATATTTATATTTATATTGTTCGCAGCACGAAACGTGCTCGATTGTAATATTGTTGGTGAGGTAGTAAGGGAGGCGCTCGTTAACACCGGCGCTCTCTCGTTTAATTGGTGATCATTATCTTCTGAGTCATTGGCGAACGCCGATAAAGACTCGTTTTGCCGCGAAAAGGGGGTCTCAACCGTGGTGTGTAATCGAACATACGCCTCTTGAATGCGATCACGCACATATTGATAAGCGTCAGACTCCTTACTCTGCGGTTTCACAATTTCTGTGTGAGTTCCACGCACCGTCTTTTTACGTGTAGCAGGCAAATTCAACCCAGCACTCAGCTTATCGACCCAATAATCGGAATCGCCCAAGACCGCCCACGTCGGAATGAGAATGTCTCCAGCCTGCGCACGCGTTTCATCGAGAATAACTTTGCTGTTCAGCAGTGTGTCCTGAAGATGCCTCACAAACTCCCCATGCGGCTTCAGCGCACGAAAGTCCTTCGATAGGTAGCTTAAAAGCGTCGGTACCCGTTGCGAGCCGGTTTGCGGTGTCGCCATGAGGATCAACCCGCCAACGCGACGCAGCACATCGCACTGTCTTGTATCGACGAGGTGAACGATGGCGGCCATGCATAGCAGCCCGCCCATGCTGTGGCCAACGAGAATGATCGTCTGATAGCTCCCAATATCCCGGATGATGTCCGCGAACACCTCGGCCTCGTCCGAGAGGCGCACTGATTTCCAGAACTTTGCTCTCCTCATTAGGCTACGGAATTCGTAAAGGCCGATATCGAACTGTGGGAGTTCGTCATAAATAAACTTTGGAAAATTCCCCCACGTTGAATCCTCTCCGTATCGGCTTCCGCCCAACCCATGCACGAATATGATTAGTGCTTTGTTTGATTTTGACTTTTGATGAACAACGAGCGGCTCATCATCGAGACTCTTCAATAAAGCCTGATCCGTCGGCTCCGTGAATTCATTCTCCGGAGGAATTGTTTTCACGAACAACCCCTCCCAGCGAAGTTACGTGCCTCCAATAAGGAGGCAGATGGAGACACGCCTCTTGCATAAAGGCCTAGATTCAACTGATCCGCAAGCATTTTCCCCTGCTTGCTGCCGAAGGAACCTCATTGCCGTTTCGGGGCTCCTCGCGGATTCACATAACATTCTTACTTGGAACGCGGTTGCGCCGTCGGACTCTTTCGCGCGCGGATTGGTCACAATCCGCGCTTTCTCCTTATGCAGCAGCCGTTTCCGCGTGTTCCAAAAATCTTGAATTTCGCGCACCGGCGCGTCGGTCGGCGGCGGATATTCGAATCGACCCACCGCCGCCGCGAAAGCCAGGAGCAGCCCACGGCCCGCTACCGCGCGACCCAAATCTCCACGCGCCGGTTCTTCGCCGCCCCCGCTTCGCTGTCGTTGCAGGCCGAGAGCGCGAGGAAGGAGAAGGATTTCACCGCTTGCGGGGAACCTTTTGGCCGGCGCGCGTCAGCGCTTCGGCGACGCGTTTCGCACGATGTCGCGCGAGCCCAAGATTGCCGGCCCAGTCGCCATTCGCATCGGCGAAGCCGACGAGGTAAAACGACTTGCCCGCCAGCGACGGCGACTTCAGGAAACGCGCGAGGCGCGCGACGTCCCCGATCGCTCTGTTGTCGAGGTCGGCGCGGTAATCGCGGATTGTGGGGCCTCGTCCGCGCGGCTCGCGCGGCGTCGCATTAATTTTCCTCGCGGGTGCAACCTTGCACGGGGGAGTTCGTTTCCAAGACGAGCGAAAGCCTGAAAGGGAGACAGGCATGACTTGGGAAGGCATCTCGCAGCCGGCCGCCGCGATGTGGGCGCCGCTGCGCATGGGGCAGGTTTACGGCGCCAAGCTGATGGAGTTTAGCGCGGACAACGTCAATTCCACGCTGGAATTCTTCGGAGAATTGTCGGGCGCGAAAACCCCGGCGGATCTCGCGGAGGCGGTCAGCAATCAAACGCGCCGGCGAATGGAAACGCTGACCGAGCAGTTCGATGAGTTGTCGCGGCTGTTCGGCGCGACCAAGGCGGACGACAAAGCGGCTGAGAAAGCGGTTGATTTTGACGATGTCGGCCTTGGAGATTAGCCGCGGGAGCGCGCGACGCAAGCCGTTAGAGTGCTTTTTAGCAAAAGTGGAGGCCGGTTTTGCCTTTGGAAAGCACGACAAAATAAAAGAATCTAGGATCTTTCCGGTTCAATCTAAACCGGAAAGACCCTAGGCGCCGTCGCGCGCGATGTCGCGCGCCAAATCGCCCAGCCGACGGATTTCCATCTTGCATATCTCGCGCGCGCGCCAGTCCCATTGACGCGCGTAAGCGAGGCGAAGCCGCCGGCGCCAATCCTCGAGTTCGCGGCGTACGCGATGCGCGCGGGAATTGGTTTCGAAAAGGATGATTTTTGCCTCGGGCATGACGCCAACCCTCGCGCGGCTACCGTGCTGAAGCGAATTCGTCCTGTCGAAACATATGGTGCGCCGCGGGCGCGGCGCCAGACCGGCGGCGGCGTCACGAAGAGGCATGCCATCGCCGCGCGCCGGTCGGGCGCCGCTTGAAGCCGTCGAAGTGTCGGGGACGAAGCCAAAAGTTGCCGCGAGGGCCCGCTGAAAGAAGGTTGGGGCGGGGCTGGCTTAAAACGCGGTTGAAAGTCCGAGCCGAAAAAACCGGTCGAGAAGCGGCCACGCGGCGATCGTCACGACCGCCGCGGGTTTCGCCGCACGTTAATCCTTCGCGCGCTCCACATAGGCGCCGTCTTCCGTCTGGATCACGACGCGCGTGCCCGGCTGGATGTGCGGCGGCACCATCACGCGGGCGCCGTTGCTGAGCTTGGCCGGCTTGTAGGACGACGACGCCGTCTGGCCCTTCATCGCCGGCTCGGTCTCGGTGATTTCCAGCGTGACGCGGGCGGGAAGCTGGATCGCCACGGCGTTGCCGTTGAACATGGAGAGGATGCAGACCATGTTCTCCTGCAGCCATTGCGCCTGGTCGCCGATGACGTCCTTGGAGACGGCGACCTGCTCGAAATTCTCCTGGTTCATGAAGGTGAAGCCGTCGTCGTCGCCGTAAAGATAGGTATAGTCCTGATCCTCGACGAAGGCGCGTTCGACCTGCTCGGTGGTCTTGTAGCGGTCGGTGGTCTTCACGCCGTCGGAGATGCGGCGCATGTCGATCTGCGTCGTCGGCGTGCCCTTGCCGGGGAAAAAGCTCTCCGCGCTCAAGACGACATAGAGATTGCCGTCGTCTCGCTCGATAATATTGCCCTTGCGGATGTTGCTGGCGATAACTTTCACGGTTTCGTTCCCTGTTGGGGCCGCGTCCCGCGATCCGTGTCGGATCGCTATGAGGATTGCTGGCGCTGGCCCGTCCGGTCTATGAACGGGCTGAAAATTCATGTGCGGGTTAAAACCACACTTCGCCCCTCGCGGCAAATCCTCGCCCCCGAAAATCGCGGAAGGCCTAAAATGACGCGCGCTTCGCCCTGGTGGGCCAAGGATGTTTACGCCGACCGCAAGCCTTTTCTTAGGGCGCGCATGGCCATCGCCGCCGCGATTCGGCAGTTTTTCGCGCACGAGCGATTTCTCGAGGTGGAGACGGCCGCGTTGCAGGTCTCGGGCGGCAACGAGACGCATATTTCCCCGTTCGGCGTCGATTTGATCGGGCAGGGGGGCGAGAAAAGCCGGCTTTATCTGCATTCCTCGCCGGAATTCGCCTGCAAGAAGCTGCTGGCGGCGGGCGAGGAGCGGATTTTCACTTTCGCCCATGTGTTTCGCAACCGCGAGCGCACCGCGCTGCATCACCCGGAATTCACGATGCTGGAATGGTATCGCGCGCATGAGCCGATCTCGCGGGTGATCGAGGATTGCGCCGGGCTGCTGACGGTCGCGGCCAAGGCGGCGGGGACGGACAGCTTCGTCTGGCGCGACCGCGAGGCCGAGGCTTTCGAGGAGCCGGAAATTGTGACGGTTTGCGAGGCCTTCGACCGTTACGCCAATATCGACCTCGCCGCGCTCCTCGGCGACCGCGATGGGCTTGCCCGCGCCGCCGCGCGGGACGGCGTGAGCGTCGCGCCCGACGACACGTGGTCGGACCTGTTCAGCAAGATCCTTTCGGAGAAGGTCGAGCATCGGCTGGGGCGCGGGCGGGCGACGATCCTGACGGATTATCCGGTCAGCGAAGCCGCGCTGGCCCGCCCCAAGCCTAATGACCCACGTTTCGCCGAGCGCTTCGAGCTCTATGTGTGCGGTGTCGAGATCGCCAATGGCTTTGGCGAACTGACCGACGCGAGCGAGCAGCGCCGTCGTTTCATCGAGGCGAACGCCGCCCGCGCGCGCCTTTATGGCGAGGCTTGCCCGATCGACGAGGATTTTCTCGATGCGCTGGCGGTCATGCCGCCGGCGAGCGGCGTGGCGCTGGGTTTCGACCGGTTGGTGATGCTGGCGGCGGGCGCGACGCGCATCGAGCAGGTGCTGTGGACGCCGGTCGCCGAGCGCGGGACGGGCCCGTGAAAGAACGTTGAGGAGGCGCGGTCATGAAAATCGTGGTGATCGGGGCGTCGCGGGGCATTGGCCTCGAAGTCGTGAAGCAGGCGCTGGAGCGGGGCTTTGAGGTCACCGCGCTGCTGCGCGATCCCGCCAAATTGGAGCTGGAGCACGCGCGGCTGCGCAAACTCCGCGGCGACATCGGCAAGCCCGCGGATGTGCGCGCCGCGCTGAGTGGACAGGACGCGGTCTGCACCTGCGTCGGCGTTAATCCCACGCGCAAGCCGGTCGAGCTGTTTTCCCGCGGCGCGCGCAATGTGCTGGCGGCGCTGGCGGACGCGCCGGCGACGAAATATGTCGCGGTGACGGGTCTTGGCGCCGGCGACAGCCGCGGTCACGGCGGATTCCTTTACGACAAAATTTTCCAGCCTTTCGCGCTTGGAACGATCTACGCCGACAAGGAACGAGAGGAGACGCTGATCAAGGCCTCGGGCGCCGATTGGCTGATCGTTCGCCCGGCCGCTCTGACCGATGGCCCGCGCACGAAGAAATATCGCGCGATCACCGATCTCTCCGGCTTGACGGCGGGCAAGATTTCGCGCGCCGACGTGGCCGATTTTATCTTGAACCAGCTGGAGAGCCCCAGCCTGTTCAAGCAAACGCCGTTGCTGACCTATTGACGCTCTCTCGACGGTAAACCAAACTAACACGACTAGGTTCAGAAAGCCGCCATGCGCACCTTCAACATTCATGAGGCCAAAACGCGGTTGTCGCGCCTTGTCGATCAGGCCGCCAAGGGCGAGTCCTTCATCATCGCCAAGGCTGGCCGGCCGATGGTGAAGGTTACGCCGCTGGAGGCGCCGACCGGCGCGGGGATGCGGCGTGTCGGCTTCATGAATGGTCAAATTTCGGTTCCCGAGGATTTCGATCGCATGGGCGCCGGCGAAATCGAGCGCCTGTTCGGCGACGGCGAATGAAGCTGTTGCTGGATACGCACGTCTTACTGTGGGCGGCGGGCGCTCCGGAGAGGCTGCCGCCGCGCGCCCGCGCGCTGCTGGATGATCCGGAAAATCAGCCGATCTTCAGCGCCGCGAGCCTGTGGGAAATCGCGATCAAAAAGGCGCTGGGTCGCGCCGACTTCATCGTCGACGCCCGCGCCTTGCGCCACGGTCTTCTCGACAACGGCTATGTCGAATTGCCGGTCAGCGGCGAACACGCCGTCGCGGTCGATGCGCTGCCGACGATCCACAAGGACCCATTCGACCGAATTCTCGTCGCGCAGGCGATTGTCGAAAGCGTCACGCTGCTCACCGCCGACGCGATCGTCGCGCGATACCCCGGGCCGGTCCGCAAAATATGACTCGCGCGAGAGACAGGACACTGTCATCGCTTGACGATCTCGCGCGCGCGGGTCTCGTCACGCCTTCCGACGCGCTGCGCGCGGTGGCGGCGCGCTATTCCGTCGCGGTGACGCGGGAGATCGCCGCGCTGATCGACAGGGGTGACGCGGACGACCCCATCGCGCGGCAGTTCTTGCCCGACGCGCGCGAACTCGTCACGCGAGAGGTTGAGCTCGTCGATCCCATCGGCGACGATGCGCATAGCCCGACGCGGGGCCTCGTGCATCGCTACCGCGACCGCGTGCTGCTTAAGCTCGTCTCGGTCTGCCCTGTCTATTGCCGCTTCTGTTTTCGCCGTGAAACGGTCGGCAAGAATGGCGCGCTGGACCGCGCGGCGCTTGAAGCCGCGCTCGATTACATCGCCGCGCGTCCGGAAATCTTCGAGGTGATCCTGACCGGCGGCGACCCGCTGGCGGCGTCTCCGCGCCGGCTGCGCGAGGTCGCGACGCGGCTCGCGGCGACGGCGCATGTAAAACTGCTGCGCGTGCACACGCGCGTTCCCACGGCGGCGCCGGAGCTGGTCACGCC